>NZ_CP022600.1:655829-983743 GCF_002952215.1 Porphyrobacter sp. HT-58-2
CAGCCACCGAACCACAGCATCGGAGTGAGGCCGAGTTCCTCCAGCTTGTCCTCCGCGACCACCAGACAGGCCGCCGCCGCATCGTTCTGCTGGCTGGCATTGCCGGCGGTGACAATGGCTTGCGGATCGCGCTTGATGTCGATGGGGGCAAGCTTGCCAAGCGTCTCCATGCTGGCATCGGTGCGGTAGCCCTCATCATGAATGAACACCATCGGATCACCGCGCCGCTGCGGGATTTCGACGGGGACGAGTTGTTCGGCGAAGCGGTTTTCCGCCCATGCCTTGGTCGCATTCTGATGCGATCGGACCGCGAAGGCATCGGCCTCTTCGCGGGTGATGCCGTAATCCTTGGCGAGGTTCTCGGCGGTCTCGATCATCCCGGTGATCACCCCGAAGCGTTCGACCGGCTGGCTCATCACCCGGCCTCGGCTGAGGCGATCATGCAGCACCATGTCACCCATCCGCACCCCGCCGCGCGCGGCGAGGGTGTAGTGTTCGACGTTGGACATGGACTCGACGCCGCCCGCAACCACGACGTCGGCCATTCCGGTCTCGACCATCATCGCCGCCGTCGCCACCGCCTGAACGCCCGATCCGCAGCGCCGGTCGAGCTGGAAGCCGGGCACTTCGATGGGAAGCCCCGCCGCGAGCCACGACCAGTGGCCAATCGCGGGTGCCTCGCCATTGCCGTAGCCTTGGGAGAACACCACGTCGTCAACCCGCGTCGGATCAATGCCGGAACGCTCCATCAGTGCCTTCAGGATCACCGCGCCCAATTGGCCCGCGTTGAGGCTCGACAGCCCGCCGAGGAACTTGCCCACCGGGGTGCGCAGGGGGGTGCAGATGGCGGCGCGTCTGGTCATTCTTCAGTCCTTACAAACGTCCGTTCGCCTCGAGCGAAGTCGAGAGGCCGGGCGAGGTGTCTCGACTTCGCTCGACACGAACGGGTGTGGTGTCACTTGTCGCTCAAAGCCACAGTCCCCGCATCGACCAGCTTGCCGATCGCGCCCGAGGAGAGGCCGAGCTTGTCTGCCAGAACTTCTTCGGAATGTTCGCCAAGGTAAGGCGCGGGGCGCGGATCGCCGACCTCGCGGCCTGCGAAATTCGCGAAGCTGCGGGTGGCGGGATAGGCGAAGCCCGAGGGGTTGGCGGGCGAGGGGCCGAATAGCGGGTTGCCCGCGACCAGCACCGGATCATGGGCTGCTTCGTAAGCCGTGCGGTAGCGCTCGAAGGTGCAGGTCTCGGCGGCCATGCGCGCTTCGAGCGTGGCGTAATCCATCCCGTCCGCCGCGCTCTGGAACAGGTCGAACAGCGCGGCGCGGTGCTGGAAGCGCGGGGTGTCGCCGTCGGCAAAGCGGACGCCGTGCTCGGCCTCCAAAGCGGCGATGCCTGTCTCGACCCCGAAGGCCTTGACGAGGCCGCTCCACTGCTTGGGCGTGAGGGCGGCGACCATGAACCTGACGCCGTCCCGGCTGCGGAAATCGCGTCCGAACGCACCCCAGATCGCATTGCCGAGCCGTTCGCGGTCGCCGCCGCGATAGAGCACTTCGGCCATCAGACCCGCGTTGGCCATGGTGCCAATGGCGACATCCCCCAGCGGCAGGCGCACCTCGCTGCCCTCGCCGGTCTTGTCGCGGTGGCGCAGCGCGGCGAGCATGGCGAAGGCGCCATAGGCCCCGGTGATGAAATCCCACGCCGGGAGCACCTGGTTGACAGGGGGCGCGGTCGCCGGGTCCCAGTCCTCGGGGCCGCACATAAGCGGGTATCCGGCGGCGGCGTTGACCGTGAAGTCCATCGCCTGCCGCCCGTCATGCCAGCCCATGATGCGCAGGGAGATCATGTCCGCGCGCTTCGCCTGCATGGCGGCATGGGAGAGAAAGCTCTGCTCCGGCAGGTTGGTGATGCACTGGCCGACCTTGGCCGCCAGCTCGACCAGCAGCTCGCGCCCCTCGCCCGATTGCAGATCGAGCGCGACCGATTTCTTGGTGCGGTTCAAGTTCTCCCAGCTCAGCGAGCGCCCCTCGCGGGTCAGCATGTAGCGGTTGTAATCGAGCCCGCCGGCCTTGTGATCGACGCGGATCACCTCCGCACCCATCTGCGCGCAGTACAGCCCGGCGGTGGGCGAAGCGACGAAGCTGGAGACCTCGATGATGCTCAGGTCATTGAGAAGGTTATACATTCTCTTTCCACTCGCGCAGCATATGCTTGGCGATCTGGAGTTGCAGGATCTGGGTGGTGCCTTCGTAGATGCGGTAGATGCGGGCATCGCGGAAAAAGCGTTCGGCGTCGTATTCGGCGAGGTAGCCCGCGCCGCCATAGATCTGCACCACGCGGTCGACCACGCGGCCGCACATTTCCGAGGCGAAGACCTTGAAGGCGGCGGCCTTCACAAGGATGTTCTCGCCCCGGTCGGCGCGGGCGGTGACATCCTTCATCATCGCCTCGGCGGCGTAGATCTCGATCTCGCTGTCGGCGAGCATCTGCTGGATCAGCTGGAAATTGGCGATGGGCTCGCCAAAGGCCTTGCGTTCATTGGCATAACGCAGCGCCGAATCCAGCGCGCGGCGGGCATAGCCGGTCGCCGCCGCGCCCACGCTGATGCGGCCATTATCGAGGCTCTTCATCGCAAAGACGAAGCCCTTGCCGGTCTCCCCGCCGAGCAAGGCGTCACCCGGCACGCGCACATCATCGAGCATGATGTCGCAGATGTGCGAGCCGCTCTGGCCCATCTTCTTGTCCGGGCTGCCGCGCGAGATGCCGGGGCTGTCCATCGGCACGAGAAACGCGCTGACGTGGGCGTTCTTGGGCAGCGCCTCCTTGCTGGTGCGCGCCATGATCAGGGCGACATCGGCGTAAGGCGCGTTGGTGATGTAACGCTTGGTGCCGTTGAGGATCCAGCCATTGCCATCCGGGTCGGGGACAGCGGTGGTCGCCATGGCGGCGCTATCGCTGCCCGATCCCGGTTCGGTGAGGCCAAAGCAGGCGATCCGCCCCTCAGCGATCTTCGGATACCATTCGGCCTTCTGGGCTTCGGTCGCGCCGTTCTTCAGCGCACTCGCAAACATGCCCACGTTGATCGAGAAGATCGAGCGGTAGGCGGGCGCGGCATAGGCCATGATGTTCACCACGCGCGCATATTGGGTCATGTTCAGCCCCGCGCCGCCATATTCCTCCGGCACCGAAAGGCCGAACAGGCCCATTTCGCGCATTTCATTGAGGATGTCCTCCGGCACGCGGTCTTCGGCGATCACCTGCGGTTCGGCGGGAATCAGGCGCTCGCGGACGAACCGCTGGAGCTGTTCGGCGAACTGTTCGAAAGTGTCCTCGTCCATCCCCGCGTTGGAGGGGGCGGCAAGATTGGCAGGGGCATTCATGGTGGCAATCGTCCTTGCAGGGGAGCGTGCTGGCCGGAGCGCCTAGCGCGCGGCGTCTTTGTCGTCGCCTGTCATTTCGGCGGGCGCAGCAGCGGGGCTGGCTTCGGGCGGAAGCGCCTCGGGGGGAAGCCGGCGTTCATCAAGCATGGCCGCGGCTTCTTCCAGCGCCTCCGCCTCGCCGGGGCTGACCCCGCCGGGCGCGCCCGCCCCCTCGTCTCCGCACGCCGCAAGGGCGAGTGACAGGGCAAAAGCCAGAACCGGGGCCAGTGCAGGGGGGCGCGCAATCGGCGGGCGCTTCATGGCCGAGGTTACTCGGCAGCGGCTTCGGCAGCAGCTGCGGCTTCGGCCGCGACCGTGGCGGCGGCATCGCCGGCCTCGGTGGCCGTCGCGGCTTCGGTTTCGGCCGCGTCGGTGGCGCTCGCTGAAGGATCGGCGACCGGCTCATCGGTGATCGCGGACAGCGCCTCGTCCGCCGGCATTTCCACGGTATCGGCGCTGGCTTCGGTCGAAGCATCGTCGGCACTGCCGCAGGCAGCCAGCGACAGCGTGGCGGCGGACAGAGCGGCAAGGGTCGCAAGTTTGCGCATCGGGGTTCTCCTCTCGTCGATGACTCTATGGCGAGGGGGTTTAGCCAAGGCTTGGGGGATACGCCAAGCGGCAAATGGAGCTTTAACCTTTGCCTGATAGGCTCCCGGCCATGGCCCGCAAACCCTCCTTCGCGCTCAACGCACTCGCTGCTGCCGTGATGCTGCCTGCCGCCGTCCTGTTGGCGCAGCCTTCGTCCGGTGCGTTCACTGTGACCGAAAGCGGACGCTCTTATGCCAGCCTTCAGGCGGCGGTCGACGCGGTCGGCAATGCCCGCGCCACCATCCGCATCGCGCCCGGCACCTATCGCCAATGCGCGGTGCAGGAACGCGGCGTGATCATCTACGAGGCGGCTGAACCCGGCAGCGTCACGCTGGAAGGCCGCGCCTGCGAGGGCAAGGCGGCGCTGGTGCTGCGCGGTACCGGGGCGGAGATCCGCGGGCTGACCTTCAGCGGCATCAACGTCGCCGACGGCAACGGCGCGGGCATCCGGCTGGAGAACGGCAGCCTCAACATCGCCTATGCCCGCTTCCAGAACAGCCAGCAGGGCATCCTGACAGGCGCCATCGCAGGCAGCCGCATCTATATCACCCGCTCCACCTTCAGCGGGCTCGGCACCTGCGAGAACGACGCGGGCTGCGCGCATTCGCTCTATATCGGCGATATCGCCTCGCTCACCGTGCGCGAAAGCCGGTTCGAGCGCGGGACGGGGGGGCACTATCTGAAAGCCCGTGCCGCCGAGGTCACAATTGAGGGCAACAGCTTCGACGACGCCAATGGGCGCGGCACCAATTACATGATCGACCTGCCCGCCGGATCGCGGGGCCGGATTGCCGACAACTGGTTCGTGCAGGGGCGCGACAAGGAGAACTATTCGGCCTTCATCGCGCTGGGGGCGGAAGACCTGCTCCATCCTTCGGCAGGCCTCAGGGTCGAGAACAACGAAGCGCGCTTCGTCCCGGGCCTCAAGCGCAGCAGCGCCTTCCTCGCCGACTGGACGGGCGAGCGGGTGGTCATGCAGGGCAACCGGTTGGCGGCAGGGATCCCGGAATACGAGGCGCGCTAAATCAGCAGATGCCCTGACCGATCCCGCTTGGTCGCCAGATAGCGGGCATTGTGCGGGTTGTCGGGGAGCTGGTGGGGCACCCGCTCGCTCACCGTGATGCCTGCCGCTTGCAGCGCGGCGACCTTGGCCGGGTTGTTCGTCAGCAGGCGGATATCGCGCGCGCCCAGCAATTCCAGCATCCGCGCAGCGACCGGAAAATCGCGCGCTTCATCCGGCAGGCCGAGGCGCTGGTTGGCCTCGACCGTATCGAACCCCTGATCCTGCAAGCGATAGGCGCGCAGCTTGTTGACGAGGCCGATCCCGCGCCCCTCCTGCCGCATGTAGAGCAGCACGCCCCAGCCGGAGTCCCCGTTTCGCGCCTCGTGGGCCATGGCGTGGAGCGCGGCATCGAGTTGCGGGCCGCAATCACATTTGAGGCTGCCGAGGATGTCGCCCGTCAGGCATTCCGAATGGAGCCGCACTAGCGGCTGGCGGTCGCCCGATTGCTTGCCGATGATGAGCGCGACATGCTCGCGCAGGTCTGCCGCCGAGCGGAAGGCGACGATCTCGGCGTCCTCACAGGCGCTGACGGGCAGGCGTGCGCGGGTGACGATCCGCAAGTTCCCCGCGTCAGCATAGGCGGCCAGATCGGACGCGGCGACCGACACCGCCTCGCCCGCGTCCACCGGATCGACGAGGAAGGCAGGCAAAATCCCCGCAATCCGCGCCAGCTCCAGCGCGGCAGCGGCCGTCTCGGCCCAGTCGAGCGTCACCGCCTTGAACGGGCCTTTCAGCGGGTTGCCGAGGTCGAGCGCCGGGTCGGCGATGGGGAGGGCATCGCGCAGGGTGAAATCCTCGCCCCCGGCGATCAGCACTGGTGCGTGGGGGACAGCCGCCTCGCGCTGGTTGGCGAGTTTCAGGGTGGCGGCGCGCGCGGCGGAGATCAGCATCCTTGGGGCGGATGCGCCCTGCGCAATGGCAGTCTCCACTGGCAGCAGCACCCGGCCTCCATCAAACGCCAGCGGCCAGCCGTGACGCAGGGCGTCCACGGCCTGCGCGGCGCGGCGGGAAGGCGAGGGCGAACTCAGAGATCGAACTCCGTGATCAAAGGCACGTGATCCGACGGCTGCTCCCACGCGCGGGCCTCCTCCAGCACGCGGTGCGCGCGCGATTGCTTGGCCAGATCGGGCGAGGCCCACATGTGATCGAGGCGGCGGCCCTTGTCGTTCTCCTGCCAGCCGGGATTGCGATAGCTCCACCACGAGTAATAGCGTGCCGGCGCCGGGATATGCTGGCGGCCGAGATCAACCCAGCCGTGCGCGTCCTGAAAGCGGCCCAGCGTCTCGACCTCTACGGGCGTGTGGCTGACGACCTTGAGGAGCTGCTTGTGGCTCCACACATCGCTTTCCAGCGGGGCGATGTTGAAATCACCCACGATCAGCGTGGGGCGGTCGAGCTTGTCCGCCCACGCCGTCATCCGCCCCAGAAAATCGAGCTTCTGGCCGAACTTGGGGTTCACCTCGCGGTCCGCCACATCGCCGCCGGCGGGGACATAGACGTTCTCGACCAGCAGATCGCGGCCCAACACCTCGACCCCGATATGCCGCGCCTCGCCATTGGCCTGCCAATCGTGGCGGGTGACCTCGCGGATCGGGACGCGGCTGACCGTGGCGACGCCGTGATAGCCTTTCTGCCCGCTCACCGCCTGATGGGTGTAGCCCAAGGCTGCCAGCGCCTCAGAGGGGAACAGGTGGCTCTCGCACTTGATCTCCTGCAGGCACAGGATGTCGGGCGCGGCCTCGGTGAGCAGCTTTTCGATCAGCCCCACGCGCAGGCGGGCCGAGTTGATGTTCCAGGTGGCGACAGACAGCATGGGGGCGGACTTAAGCGCCATTCCCCATGCCCTCAAGTAGCGAAGCCGGTAGGGCAACAAAGACTCTTTCACTTTATCGACGCATGACGGCGCGATAGGGACGATGGATCTAACCGGAGCCTCCCATGACCCGCACCATTGTCGCCGCCCTGCTGCTTTCGAGCGTCGCCATGCCCGCCCTGGCCGAAGACGCGCCGACAGAACCGCGTGCGAAGAACGTCATCCTGTTCATCGGCGATGGCATGGGCATTTCCACCATCACCGCCGCGCGCATCTATGACGGGCAGAAGCGCGGCGAGACGGGGGAGGAGAACCAGCTCAGCTTCGAGCGTTTCCCCAATGTCGCCCTGGTGAAGACCTACAATACCAATGCCCAGGTGCCCGATTCGGCCGGCACCGCCACCGCGATGCATTCGGGGCTGAAGACCCGCATCGGCGTGCTGGGGATCGGGCCGGAAGCGGAAAAAGGGGTGTGCCGCGACGCGCTCGCCCACCCGCTACCGCTTCTGGGCGAGGAAGTGAAACAGCGCGGATTGGCGCTTGGTATCGTCACCACCACGCGCATCACGCACGCGACCCCGGCGAGCGTCTATTCCCGCAGCGCCGACCGCGACTGGGAAAAGGACAATGATATCCCCGAAGAACAGCGCGGCGACGGGTGCAAGGATATTGCGCTCCAGCTGGCCGAGGCCGAATTCGATGTGGCGCTCGGCGGGGGGAGCGAGATGTTCTACGGCAGGGACAAGGGCGGAAGGCGCAGCGATGCTGCGGCGGACCTGCCCGCCCAATGGGCGGCGCGCAGCGGTGGGGTGGTCGTCAGGGACGCCGCCGGGCTCGCCGCCGCGCCGCAGGACAAACCGGTGCTGGGGCTGTTCAACCCCAGTCACCTAGGCTTCATGGCGGATCGCAAGCCGGATTCTTCCGAACCGACTCTGACTGACATGACCGCGCAGGCCATCGCGCGACTCAAAACCGATCCCGATGGCTTCTACCTGATGGTCGAGGGCGGGCGGATCGACCATGCGCACCATGCCGGCCAAGCCGGCTATGCGCTGGAGGAGGCCGTCGAATTCGCCCGTGCAGTGCAGTGGGCGGTCGAGAACACCGATCCGTCCGAGACGCTGATCATGGTCACCGCCGATCACAGCCATGTCTTCACCATCGCGGGCTATCCGCAGCGCGGGAACGACATTCTTGGGCTGGTGGTGCCGCCCAAGGGCAATGGTGAGGATGGCGGCGATGGGGTTTCACCTCTGCTGGCGGCGGACGGGAAGCCCTATACCACGCTCGGCTATGCCAACGGGCCGGGCGGGCTGTTGGTCAAGGCGCATGACGATGATGATGACGATCACGATCATGGCCGCCCGATGCCGCAGACCGGGATAAAGGCCCGTCAGCAGGCGCTGGTGCCGCTCGGCAGTGAGACCCACGGCGGCGAGGATGTCGCTCTGTTCGCCACCGGCCCCGGCGCAGACCGTGCGCGGGGGGTGATCGAGCAGAACGTGATCTATGCCATCATCCGCAAGGCGCTTGGCTGGGCGGAGTAGGTTTTAACCAGACCTGTCCCGGCGGTTTAGGCATCGCCGAAAAGTGCTTCGGCCGAGAACCGGAGCGGAGCGCACTTAATGTGCGTGAGCACCGGAAGCGCAGGGCGGAGCGCTTTGCAGGCCTGCATAAACCGTCGGGACAACAAAAAACCCCTGACCCGGGGGCGATGGGTCAGGGGTTCCATGGAGCGTTCGTCACGCTTTGTACAAGGCGCAGCCCTTGGTGAAGGGTGGGCAACAGGGGGGAAACCTCCCTTCGGCGCGCCTTGTTGAGAATGATTAGCTGTTCTTGGCTTTCATTCTCATGAACGAATGTAAGATTCTGTCGCTTTCCTACAACCGTTCGTCGTTCCGCGCAGGTTAGCCGGGCCGTCGCTGGGTGCGGCGCGGATCACGGAAGGTGAAGGTGCTTTCCGCCACCGACAGGCCGTACTGTTGATTGGTCAGCTGCACCCGCGTGCGGTTGTTCTGCGCATCGAGCGCGACCCAGTGGGTGAGCTGCCAGCCGCCCGGCGCGGCAGGCTGGCGCACGAAGATCAGATTGATCATTCCGAATTCGGGTTTCTTGGGATCGCGCACTTCGACACTCAGCACGTCCGGATTGCCGGTCGGGATCATCTTGCCGAACCGCTTCACGTCCTTGTCGGGATCGAACAATGCGCCCAGTGGCGAATTGCCGATCGGCCAGCGTTCGACCTGAGCGACCTCGTAGTCGATCATGTAGAGCGACTTGCCGTTCGAAATGACGAGGAAATCGGCGTCCTTGCCATAGTCGAAGCGGATCTTGCCGGGGCGTTTCAGCGTCATCACCCCGCGGGTGGTGTTGCCCAGCCGATCGGTCTGAGTGAAGTCTGCCCGCATGGTGCTGATCGCGCGCAGGGCGCTCACCACCTTGTCGAGATCGCTCGCACTGGCCTGAGCTGCCGCTGGTGTGATCACTCCAGCCGTATTGATGGGGGCAAGGCCAAACGCAAGAACCCCGGCACCAAGGCCGAGGATCATCGCGCGGGCGGGAATGAAGAGCTGTTTCATGCCTTGCCGGTTAGGGCCGCAGGCTTGAACTGTCGATGAATTATCGCGCCCGCAGAACTTCCACGGGCGCTGGAGCCGATCTTACTTGATCTTGGCTTCCTTGAATTCAACGTGCTTGCGCGCCACCGGGTCGTACTTGCGGAAGCTCATCTTCTCGGTGATGTTGCGCGGGTTCTTCTTGGTCACGTAGAAGAAGCCGGTGCCTTCGCTCGAGACGAGGCGGATCTTGACGGTGGTGGGCTTCGCCATGGCGGTTTCCTGTCAACTGGGTCGGCCCGGAGGGATGCACACGGGCTTGAAAAGCAAATAGCGGCGCGCCCGGAAGGCCCGGCACACCGCCACACGGGCGCGCCATTCGCCGATTCACGGGGAAAAGTCAAGGAGCCTGCTTTGCCAGCGCGCCAAGATGCTGACGCATCACGCGCTGGCGATGCTCAGGCGCCGCACGGGCTTGGCCCAAGGGCGATGAGCTGTTGCTCGTTGCCCTTGGGCAGCCGCTTACCAGTCCGAGGCGCGCGGCTTGCCGCGATTGGCCTTGACCGCGCCGCGCACCTTCTTGACCTTCAGCCGCTCGGTCTTGCCCACGCGGTTGAGGCGGGTCCGGGCGCGGCGCTTGGGCTCGGTCTGGGCCTCCTCCAGCAGCGCGGTCAGCTTGACGCGGGCGTCCTGGCGGTTGGCCTCCTGCGTCCGGTGCGCCTTGGAGGTGACGATCAGATCACCGTTCCCCGCCAGCTTTGCCCCCGCCAACTGTCGCAGCCGTGCGAACACCGGAGGGCTGAGCCGCAGAGCATAGATATTCACGCGCAGCTCCACTTCGGTGGCGACCTTGTTGGCGTTCTGCCCGCCAGGGCCGGAACCGGCGAGAAAGCTCTCGCTGGCGAGCCGCAGCGCGCGGGCGGTCAGCGGCTCTGCGTCATCCATCCTTTGCCCCGAGCGCCAGGAAATCGCGTGGCAGAGGCGCGCGCGCTTCGATCGGAGTCTTGCCCGGGCGGGTGACGGTCAGGCTCTCGGCGTGGAGCATCGTGCGCTTGGCGCCGGGAGCATTGCCTGCACCATAGACCGGATCGCCCAGCAAGGGCGCGCCGAGGCCCTTCAGCGCATGCACGCGCAGTTGATGCGTGCGCCCCGTCTCCGGGCGAAAGCGGATCAGGCTGTGCGGCCCAAGTTCCTCCACCAGTTCCCAGTGCGAGACGGCGGGCTTGCCCTTCTTCGCGGGGATCATCCGCCAGCCTTTCTCGGCCGAGCTGATCTTCGACAGCGCCAGTTCGATCGTCCCTGCGCTGCCTGGCGGACGACCTGCGAGGATCGCCAGATAGGTCTTGCCCACCAGCCGCTCTTCGAAGGCCTTGTTGAACCGCGCCAGCGCTTTGGGGTTGCGGGCCAGCAGCAGGCAGCCGCTGGTGTCGGTATCCAGCCGATGCACCGCCACCGGCGCGCGCTGGAAGCCAAGCTTCAGCCGGTCGAGGTGGTCTTCCAGGCAGATGCCGCCCTTCCTCGGACGGTCGACTGCCATGCCCGAAGGCTTGTCGATCACCAGCGCTTCGCCGTCTTCGTAAAGGATTTGGATATCAGCCATGCGCCCCGTTACCCGCTTGGGCCGGTCTTGTCGAAGGGTGCTTCAGACAAGCACCGCGCGCATCAAGCCGCGCAGCGCGTTGCCGATCCAGAACCCGCCGGCCAGATCATCGAGGGTAAGCGCCGCCTCCCGCGCGCGGCCCTCGGCCATAAGGCTCTCGCGCAGCACGCCGGGCAGCAGGCCGAGGGTCAGGGGCGGGGTCAGCACGCCGTCCGGGCCGTCCACGAAGACGCTGGTCCAGCTGCCCTCGGTCACCAGACCATCGCTGCGCACCAGCACGGCCTCGTCCGCGCCCAGCAGCCGGGCGGCCGCCAACGCATCGTCATAGAAGCCGCGATCCGAGGTCTTGTGCCGCAGTCGCCAGTCGGTCGGATCAAGCGGATGGGGCAGGGCGGCGACCTTGACCGGCTCAGCCAGTGCCTCGGGCAAAGACGCGGATTCCAGCGCGCTCGCACCGCTGCGCGCGACCAGCAGACGGACGCGGGCGGGGGCATCGAGTTCGAAGCACAGCGCCTGAATCTGGTTCCTCAGGGCATGGCGATCAAAGACGAAGCCGAGTTCGCCCGCGCTCGCCTTCATCCGCGCAAGGTGCGCTTCAAGCAGCGCAATCCCGCTATCGGGTTCGAATCGCATGGTCTCGATGAGGTCGAAGGCCGGCGCGGTCAGCCCCGGCGCGGCGCGGCGCAGGAAGCCAGCCTTGACCTCGCACTCGCGCCTTTCGGCCAGAGCATCACTATCCGCCACGATCGCCGAACCGATGCCAAGGACGGCATTGCCCTGACCATTCTCGATCGGGGTCAGGCGCAGGGTGCGGATCGCGACGTTGAAGGCGGCATTGCCGTCGGCATCAATCCGCCCGATCGCGCCGCAGTAAGGCCCGCGCGCATCGCGCTCCACCTCGGCCAGCAATTCCATCGCCCGGATCTTGGGTGCGCCGGTGATCGAGCCGCAGGGGAACAGCGCCCGCACCAGATCCATTGCACCCTTGCCGTCGGCCAGCCGCGCCCGCACGGTGGAGACCATCTGATGCACCGTCGGGTAACTCTCGACCGCGAAGGGCGCATCGACATGAACGCTGCCCGGCGCTGCCACGCGCGACAGATCGTTGCGCATCAGATCGACGATCATCAGGTTTTCGGCGCGGTCTTTTGGCGAATTGGCAAGCTCTTCTGCCGCTGCGCGATCTGCTTCGGGAGAGATGGCGCGCGGACGCGTCCCCTTCATCGGCTTGACCTTCGCCTCGGTGCCATTGCGTGCGACGAACAGCTCGGGCGAGAAGCTCAGCAGCCAGTGTGACCCGTCGAAGATCAGCCCGCCATAACCTGCCGCCGCCGCTCCGCGCAGGGCGGCGTAGAGCCCGACCGGATCGCCGCGAAACGATCCCGCGAGCGGATAGGTGAGATTGGCCTGATAGATGTCGCCCGCGTGGATCGCTTCACGCAGAGCGGCGAAAGCTGCGGCATAACCGCCGGGGGAAAGCTGCGGTTCCAGCGGGCCGAGAGTGCCGCTGCCTTGCGCCTTGTCAGCGAGGAAGGCCGGCACCTCGGCTGCCGCAATCCGGCGCGGGGCATCGAACAGGCCGAGCCAGATCAGCGGCCCCGCCGCGCCCGCGCGCGCCGTGGCAAGGCCCTTCAATTTCGGTTCGAGCGCAAGCCCGGCCTCATAGGCGAGGTAGCCTGCCAGCGCGCCGCCATGCTCAACGCGCGCCGCCTCGGCGGCGGCCAGCACAGCCTCGACCTCCTCCGAACGCTGCGCCACGAACAGCGCCTGCGGCGCTTCATAGAGCAGCGCATCGGCCGCGCCTGTTCCGGCGCGGGCATCATCGAGCAGGACAAATGGCAGCGGCGAACCCATGCCGCGCACCCTTGGCCCAAACCTGCGCCGCTGTCGAGAACTTGACCGCTGCGGCGCCGCCCTGCACATCAACAGCTCAACGGTTAACGGGGACGCAAGATGGCGGAAGTGGCGGGCGAAATCTATCTCGGGCTGGGTGCGGACGGATCGCGGCAGGCGCTGCTGCTGGGCCGGTCGAACCGCCACGGCTTGATCGCAGGCGCGACCGGCACCGGGAAGACCGTCACGCTGCAAGGCATCGCCGAGAGCTTTTCGAAGGCCGGGGTGCCGGTCTTCGTCGCCGACGTGAAGGGTGATCTGTCGGGCATCGCCATGCCCGGGTCGCCCACCTTCAAGCACGCCGCGCGGCTGGAATCGCGCGCTGCCGAACTCGGCATCACCGACTATGGCTATGAAGACAATCCGGTGATTTTCTGGGATCTTTACGGCGAACAGGGCCACCCGATCCGCACGACCGTTTCGGAGATGGGCCCGCTGCTGCTGTCGCGCCTGCTTGATCTCAACGAGACGCAGGAAGGCGTGCTCCAGATCATCTTCCGTTATGCCGACGAGAACGGCCTGCTGCTGCTCGATTTTGCAGATCTGCAGGCACTGCTGGCCTGGGCGAACGAGAATTCGGGCGAATTGTCAGGAAAATACGGCAATGTCACGAAGCCCTCGGTCGGGTCGATCCAGCGGCAATTGCTCTCGTTCGAGGCGCAGGGGGCGGACAATTTCTTTGGCGAACCGGCGCTGGAAATCGCTGATTTCCTGAAGGTTGACGAATCCGGGCGCGGTTATGTCAATGTGCTGGCCGCCGACAAGCTGATGCGCAGTCCCAAGCTCTATGCCACTTTCCTCCTGTGGCTGCTGGCGGAACTGTTCGAGAGCCTGCCCGAAGTCGGCGATCCGGAGAAGCCCAAGCTCGTCTTCTTCTTCGACGAGGCGCACCTGTTGTTCGACGATGCACCCAAGGCCTTGCAGGACACGATCGAGCAGGTCGTGCGGCTGATCCGTTCCAAGGGCGTCGGGGTCTTCTTCGTTACCCAGAATCCGATTGATATTCCTGAAGAAGTGGCAGGCCAGCTGGGCAATCGCGTGCAACACGCCCTGCGCGCCTTCACCCCGCGCGATCAGCGCGCGATCCGGGCTGCGGCCGAGACCTTCCGGATCAATCCCAAGCTTGATGTCGAGGCCGCGATTACCGAATTGAAGGTGGGTGAGGCGCTGGTCTCGACGCTTGATGACGACGGCGCACCGACGGTGGTGGAGCGCACCCTGATCAAGCCGCCGCGATCCCGGCTCGGCCCGGTGACGCCCAAGGAGCGGGCGATCATCCAGTCGATCAGCCCGCTCGAGGGCAAGTACGACACGCGCGTTGACCGTGACAGTGCTGCCGAAGTCCTCGCCGCCAAGGCTGCCGATGCCGCCGCCACCGCTGAGGAAGTGGCGCAAAAAGGCCGCGATGAAGTCGCCAAGCGCGAACGCAAGACGCCTTCGGTCTGGGAGAAGGCCGGCAAGAGCGCGCTGACCGCAGCGAGCGGTTCGATCGCCTCGATCGCGGTGGCTGCGGTGCTCGGCAAGAAATCGAGCGCCAATCCGGTGAAAACCGGTGCGACCGCTTTTGTGCGCAATCTCATCGGCGGGTTGATGCGCTGACCCCCGCTGCGCCAGTGTTTCACGTGAAACACCCTCGCAAGCGGGGGTCTGACTGGGGTCTAGAGGGGGCCTAAGCCAGGCCAAGCATCCGCTGGAGCCCTGCAAATAGCCATCAAGCCTCGGCTGGCGGCACCATGCAGAACGCGTTCAATTTGTTGCCGTCCGGGTCGCGGAAATAGCCCGCGTAGAAGCCGTCATCCCCGCGCGGACCCGGCGCGCCTTCGTCGCTGCCGCCGTGGGCCATGGCGATATCATAGACCGCGTGGACATCTTCCGGCGACTTCACTTCGAGCGCCACCATCACCCCGTTGCCGACCGTTGCCGGCTGCCCGTCGAACGGCAAGGTCGCCGCGAGGCCCGCGCCCGGTGCCCCGAAATCGCCCCAGGCGATGAAGGTTTCGAACTCCATCATCCGCCCGACGCCGAAATGCGCGGCAATCGCGTCATAGAACGCCGCCGCGCGCGGCAGGTCGTTGGTGCCAAGGGTAACGTAGCCGATCATCGTGTTTCCTCCCATGCGATGCGAATCGATGAAGGAACATTACATGAACATTTGCCTTCCAACAAGTGGAGGCCAAGCTGTGACCCCGGCCCGCCACCGGACGGGCCGCAAGGGCAAACGCCCGCCCGCAGGCGCCCGTAGCGTAGCGAAGGAACAGCGCCGAGGACGAACGCGCGGAGGCGCGTTCGCAACCAAAGAAGCCTAGCTCCGTGTCAAGCACGGGGTGACGATAGGCAGTTAGAGCGGAGCCGTTTCCCGCTCCACCCATGCCCAGTCATCGCCCGTCAGGCGGGGGCGCAGCACCTCGCGCACCTGTGCGTGATAGGCATCCACCCACGCCACTTCCTCCGCCGTCAGCAGGCTTTTGTCGATCAGGCGGCGATCCAGCGGCACGAAGGTCAGCGTCTCGAAGCCGAGATACCGCCCCTCCATGCCTGCAATTGCGCGTTCCTCGACCAGCACGAGGTTCTCGATCCGGATGCCGTATTCACCCGCCTTGTAATAGCCCGGCTCGTTGGAAAGGATCATCCCGGCGTGCAACTCCTGCCCTGTGCCGGCCTGTCCGCCCGAAGGCTTGGCGATGCGTTGCGGGCCTTCGTGGACGGCCAGCACGCTGCCGACCCCGTGGCCGGTGCCGTGGGCATAATCGACCCCTGCTTCCCACAGATATTGCCGCGCCAGCACATCGAGCTGGCCTCCGCACGTCCCTTGCGGAAACACCGCGCGGGCAAGCTGGATGTGGCCCTTCAGCACCCGCGTGTTGCGATCACGCATTTCCGCCGAGGGTTCTCCCGGCCCGACCCAGACGGTGCGGGTGATGTCGGTGGTGCCACCGGGATATTGCCCGCCTGAATCGACCAGATAGATCGACGAGGGCGGAATGGGGATATTGCTGTCTGCGTCCACCTTGTAATGCGGCAGCGCGGCATGGCCCGCGGCGGCGGAGATGGTGTCGAAGCTGAGGTCGCTTAGCCCTGCGTCCTCCTCGCGGAAGGCCTGAAGCGTCGCCGCCGCCGAAAGCTCGTCAACCCCGCCTTTGGGGGCTTCGATTTCCAGCCAGCGCAGGAATTTGGAAACTGCCGCCCCGTCGCGCGCCTGCGCGTCGCGGTGGCCGGCCTGTTCCGCCGGGTTCTTGATCGCCTTGGCAAGGATCGTCGGGTCCTGCTTGAAGGCGAATGTCGCCCCCCCGGCGCGCAAGGCCTGCGCGATGCCGACCACCGCGAAATCGGGATCGAGCGCGATGCTCTGGCCGGCATAATCGCTCGCCAGCGCGGCCTCGAACGCAGCGCGATCCCGCACTGTCACCGCGTTGCCAAGATGCCGGGTGAGTTCGGGCGTGACCTTGTCAGGCGCGATGAACAGTTCCGCGCTGCCGTCCTTGCGGGCGATCACATAGCTGAGCGTGACGGGCGTATGCGGCACGTCCGCGCCGCGAATATTGAGCAGCCACGCGACCGAATCGAGCGCCGGGATCACCACCGCATCATGGCCGTGGCGTACCAGCCAATCGGCCACGGCCGCGCGCTTGTCCGCCGAGGAGCGCCCGGCCTGCGCCTCGTCATGCACGATGGCGAGCGCCGCCGAGGGCGCCGGGCGATCAGCCCACACCGCGTCGATCGGGTTGCTGTCGGCAGGCACCAGGGTGATGCCCCTGGGTTCGACCTTTTTCTCGACCGCCTCGACCCAGGCCCAGGTGTGGAGCCACGGATCATAGGCGATGCGCGCGCCGCGCTCGCACACTTCGGCCAGCCAGCCCGCGAGGGTATCGGCGGGGACGCTCTTGTAATCGAACAGGTTCCCGTCGACCTGCTCGCGCACCTGCACGGTATAGCGCCCGTCGACGAAGATCGCCGCGTGGGTCAGCGTGACGGCAGCAAACCCCGCCGAACCGCCGAACCCGGTCAGCCACTTGAGCCGCTGGGCATAGTCGCCGACATATTCGCTCGTGTGTTCATCGGAAATGGGGATGATGAAGCCGTCCACGCCCCGGCGCTTCAGTTCCTCGCGCAGGGCGGCAAGGCGGGCCTCATGGGTTTGCATCAGCATTTCGTCGATCCTCGGGTGAAGGCACAGGCACTTGCCGTGCAACAATGTCTCATTAGAACAAGCATCATAGGCCCAAGCACCGCGACTTTCCACCCGCAGGCGGCTTGGACGCCATCAGGAAGGGATCGCTTACGATGACCAGACTTGTCAGCGCCATGGCACTTGCTACCGCACTTGCCGCCACCAGTTTGGCGCCCGCCGCCGCGCTAGCCACCACCCGAGAGGATTCGACCCGCGTGACCACGTCTTCCGCATCCGAGATCAAGCCCCCCGTCGCTGCAAAGCGTCCGCACACCTACACCCATCACGGGATCACCATCGAAGACCCCTATGACTGGCTCTACGACAAGTCCTACCCGGTGGTGGACGACGAGGATGTGCTGAATCACGTCAAGGCCGAGAACGCCTATTTCGAAGCGCATATGGCCGCACAGGCCCCCTTCACCGAGGCGCTGTTCACCGAGATGCGGGCGCGCATCAAGGAAGACGATTCCACCGTTCCGCAAAAGGATGGCGATTACCTCTACTGGTCAGAGTTCGAGGAAGGCGCGCAATATCGCAAGCACTGGCGCAAGCCTGTCGCGGGCGGCGAGCCGCAGCTGCTGATCGACGAGAACGAACTGGCGAAGGATCTCGAATATTTCCGCCTCGGCGCGGCCTCGATCAGCCAGAACGGGCGCTATCTCGCCTTTTCGACCGACACCAACGGGTCGGAACGCTACACCGGGCGAATCAAGGACTTGCAGACCGGCGAGCTGCTGCCCGACGTGCTCGAAAACCTGCGCGGCGATCTGGTGTGGGTCGCGAATGATACCGCGCTGGTCTATGGCCCTTCGACCGAGGAATGGCGCACGCTGGAGGCGAAGCTCCATGTGATCGGCACCCCGAACGAACAGGACGTTACGCTCTACAAGGAGGAAGACCAGTCCTTCGGCGTCGGCACCGGGCTGACGGCGCAGGAAGACTGGCTGATCATCGCCACCGGCGACAACGAGACGAGCGAGGTGCGCCTTGTCCCCGCCGCCAACCCGACCGCCAAGCCGATCCTTGTGAAGGCGCGCAAGAAGGGCGTCGAATATGGCGTCGACGTGCGTGATGGCGAGCTGTGGGTGTGGACCAATGACGATCACATCAACTTCCGCCTCGCCAAGGCGAAGCTGGAAACGCCGGGCGATTGGCAGACTGTCATCCCCGGTTCGGACGATTTCTATCTGACGGGTTTCGACCTGTTCAAGGACTTCTTCGTGACGGAAGGTCGGCTGAACGGCCTCGATCAGATCCAGCTGCGGCAATACAGCGATCCGGCGAAGATCACGCCGATCACCTTCCCCGAGCCGAGCTATACCGCGGGCCTTTCGAACAACCCCGAATATGACATGAAGGTGCTGCGCCTGTCCTATCAGTCGATGGTGACGCCCAGCACGGTCTATGATTACGACGTTGCGACCGGCAAGCTCGCCACGCTGAAGACGCAGGAAATCCCGAGCGGTTATGACCCCTCGCTCTATGTCGCAGAGCGTCTGACGGTGCAGGCGCGCGACGGGACGATGGTGCCGGTCAGCATCATGATGCGCAAGGACCGCGCCGAACTGCTGAAGAAAGCGGGCATCGAGGGGCCGGGGCCACTCCATCTCTATGCCTATGGCGCCTATGGCTATGCCGTGCCGCCGAGCTTCTCGACCACGCGTTTGAGCCTCGTGGACCGCGGCTTTGCCTATGCCATCGCCCACATCCGCGGCGGCGACGATCTCGGGCGGCGCTGGTATCTGCAGGGCAAGCTGTTCGAGCGGATGAACACCTTCAACGATTTCGTCGATGTCGGCCGGGGGCTGATCGCCAAGGGCTATACCGCCGAGGGCAAGGTGACCGCCAGCGGCGGTTCGGCGGGCGGCGAGTTGATGGGGGCGATCATCAATCAGGACCCCAAGCAATATGGCGCGATCGTTGCCCATGTGCCGTTCGTCGACGTGGTCAACACCATGCTCAACGAAAAGCTGCCGCTGACCCCGGGCGAATGGCAGGAATGGGGCAACCCGATCACCGACAAGGCGGCGTTTGCCTATATGCTGGCCTATTCGCCCTATGATCAGGTGACCGCCAAGGCCTACCCGCCGATGCTGGTGACCGCAGGCCTCAACGATCCGCGCGTGACCTATTGGGAACCGGCCAAGTGGGTCGCCAAGCTGCGCGAGCTCAAGACCGACGACAACCTGCTGCTGATGAAGACCAACATGGGCGCAGGCCACGGCGGGCAGTCGGGCCGCTGGAACAGCCTCAAGGAGACGGCGGAGGAATACGCCTTCATCCTGTGGCAGATGGGCATGGCGCCGAAAGAGTGACCCACCGCTTCACCCGCACCTTCGTGGCCTCCCGTGAGCACATCGACGAACTCGGCCACGTCAACAACACCGTGTGGGTGCAGTGGATTCAGGATATGGCCACCGCCCACTGGGACGCGGTTGCGCGGCCCGAGGATCGTGCCGCGTTCTTCTGGGTCGTGGTGCGGCACGAGATCGACTATCGCGGCAACGTGTCCGAGGGCGCGGAAGTCCGCGCCGAGACATGGATCGAAGGCCCGGCGCAGGGCGCGAAATCGCTCCGCCGGGTGGAGTTCACCGACGCTTCCGGCAAGCGCCTCGTCAGCGCGGCGACGACATGGGCGATGCTCGACCGCGCGACCGGACGGCTGGCGCGGGTGCGACCCGAGGTGCTTGAGCCTTTCACCGCCGGTCAGGCGGCCTGATCTTCCTGCCGGCGGCGTTCCGGGGCCATGCCGAACACGGTCAGGCGTTCATAGGCGAGCCGGTTGCGCCCGCTCGCCTTGGCTTCGTACATCAGCGCATCGGCGCGGGCGTAGAATTCGGTGAAGGTCATCTTGTGATGGCCTGCATCCCCCAGCATCACCACGCCCATGCTCGCCGTTACCGGCAGATCGAGCCCCGGCACTTCCTTGGCGATGCGGATCGGGATCGCCTGCCGCAAGGCCTCGGCCCGCTCCAGCGTGCGCTGACCGCGCAGCAACACCACGAATTCCTCGCCGCCCAGCCGCACCGCCACCGCGTCGCGATCTCCGGTTGCGCGGATCGCGCTCGCGCAGGCAACCAGCGCGGCATCGCCGACCTGGTGGCCGTGAAGATCGTTGATCGCCTTGAACCGGTCGAGATCGACCAGCGCAAAGGTATCGAAGCCCTGCGCCAGCAGCTCCTCGAAACGCGCCTCGATGGCACGGCGGTTCATCAGCCCGGTGAGCGAATCGCGGGTCGATATCTGTTCCAGCATCCGCGCTTCCGTCAGCGCCGCATCGCGCTCGCGCCGCAGGGCAAGGAAGCGGTCTGCTATCGCGAGGCTGATCACCACCACTTCGATCCCGACCGCGATGTAGATCATCTGGTCGAGGCTGGCCGGGCCGACATGCCAGCCCAACCCGCGCAGCAGCCGTTCGACCGAAGCGATAATGATCGGCAGCCACGCCAGCGTGATGAAACGCGCCGACCGGCTGCCGCGCAGCACGGCTTCGAGCACCGCGGCAGAGATCACCGCGATATAGGGCAGGAACGTCACGAAATAGCCGATGTCGTCGAACGGCTGGGTCGCATCGAGCTGGAGCGCGAAGAAGCCCGGCACCAGCATGGTGAACCAGGCCGTGGCAAAGGTCATGCGCCGCATCACGCGTGACTGCGCGCCGCGTTCGAGGAAAGCGATCAGGAACAGGGCCGACAGCCCTGCGCCCATCGCATAGGACAGCGGCCCCAATACTGCCATCAGCGCAACCGGCAGAGTGACGAAGGCCGAAGCCAGCCCTCCGGCGGTCAGGACATAGACCATCATCGCCGCCACCATTGCGGCGTGCAGAACCACGAAGCGTTCGCGCAGCACCATGAAGAAGCTGATGTCGAACAGCATCGGTAGCACCAGCATCCCCATCACGAAGGCGAGCAGCATCAAGTCGATCTGGGGCCATGCTGCGGCTGCGGGGTCTTGGGCGATGCGCGCCTCGGTCAGCAGCGGCACCGAATGGGGCGCTTCGATCCGCACCAGCAGCAGGCGGGTGTCATCGGTGATCGCGGGCAAGGGCAGGCGGAACACCGGGCCGGAGGCGAAGGGTTCGGCGTCGGCCTCGGTATGGCGTGCGCTGCGAACCGTGCCATCGGCATCAATGGCGTGGAAGCTGATCGACTGGAACCGGGCGATGCGGGAGAAGAACTGGCGCGGCGGTGCCTCGTCACCCCGCCATCCGTCCGCCTCGAAGCGCAGCCACACCGCCGGCACGTTTGATCGCCAGTCGGTATTGCTGCACGTCCATCCGGCGCGGTCGTTCAGGTCGGTGGCGGAGCGATCAAGCGGCGTTGCGGCATGGCAGGTCGGGGCCTGTGCCGGGGGCAGGGCCGGCACGGCACCTGCATCCGTTTGCGCGCCAGCATAGGCCGGCCGCGCGGCGGACAGCGCCAGCAGCACAGCGGCCATGCAGAGCCGGATCATAAGGCGCATTCGTCCCATGGGCGGGGGCTACCATGAAAGCCCTTACGATGCTGTTAAGCCAGTTATCTCCACTATGGATGAAATGATGTGCGATCTCATGGTGTTACCTGCAAATGACCAAAGTGTTGCAGGAAGTTGGTGCGCACAGGCTTCCCTTTTTTTGCGTAACCTGCTTGTCACGAAAGCCGCCTAGCGCGCAAAGGCTGGGAATCCGCTGTTCCGGCCGATCAGGAATATTCATGCCACACCGTTTCACCGCCATTGCCCGGCTCGGCGCCATTTCTGCGCTGGCTGTTACCACGCTGACCGCCTGCGACCTTGGCGGCAGCACGCGCAGTTCGGTGCACGCGGTCGGTTCCTCGACCGTCTATCCCTTTGCCAAGCTGGTGGCGGAGAACTTCGCGCGCTCCAACCCCGGCAGCCGTTCGCCGCTGATCGAATCCACCGGCACCGGCAACGGGATCAAGCTGTTCTGTTCGGGCCTCGGCTCGCACACGCCCGATGTCGCCAATGCTTCGCGCCGGATGAAGGTTTCGGAATTCGAGGATTGCCTCAAGAACCGCGTGGACGAGGTGATCGAGGTGCAGGTCGGGCTTGACGGGATCGCCTTTGCCGCAAGGCGGGGCGGGATCATGCTGAACCTGTCGCCCAAGATCGTCTATGAGGCGCTGGCCGCGCGGCCCTACGGCAAGCCCCAGACGGCGAAGACATGGCAGGATGTCGATCCTGCGCTGCCGGATGATCCGATCCTCGTCTATGGCCCGCCCAGCACCTCCGGCACCCGCGATGCGCTCAAGGAACTGGTGCTGGAGGCGGGTTGCACCACCGATCCGGCGATGAAGGCGCTGAAGGACGCAGACGAGGCGAAATACAAGCAGATCTGCACCGAAGTGCGCGATGATGGCGGCTATGTCGATCAGGGCGAACAGGACAATCTGATCGTGCAGAAGATCGTCGGCAATCCGCGCGCCGTGGGCGTTTTCGGCTTTTCCTACATGGAAGAAAACGCCGACCGGGTGCAGGGCCTGCCGATGAACGGGGTTGAGCCGACCTACCAGAACATCGCCAGTTTCAAGTATCCCGGCGCACGGCCGCTCTACATCTACGTCAAGAAGGCGCACATGCGCGCGATCCCCGGCCTCAGGGATTTCATGCAGGAATGGGCCGACAGCTGGTCGCCCGGCGGGCCGCTGGCGCGGGTCGGGATGGTGACGATGCCGGCTGAAACGATGCGCGAAAATGCCGACCGGGTGGAAAAGCTGCGCCTGCTGACCGCCGAGGATCTCGCCGCGAAATAGCCCGCGCTGTCAGCGATTGCCGCAGCCTGCCGGGGCGGTTAGATTTGCGGCATGAGCGCGCGCAAGATCGCCGAATGGCACGATGCCGGATTGATCGACACGGCAACGCGTGATCGCCTTGTCGCCTATGAGGCCGATCACGCCCGCCCGCTGCTGTTGTGGGCGGTTTTCGGGATCGGGGCGCTGGCGATCGGGCTGGGGTTGGTGTCGGTGGTAGCCGCGAACTGGGAAGACATTCCCGGGCTGCTGCGCCTTACAATCCATCTGGCGTTGATTGCGGGGCTGCTGGCGGTGCTGTTCGCGCGCGAGGAACGGCTGGCGGAGAAATCCCCGTGGGCGATCGAGGCGCTGGTCTTCACCCTCGCCGCGCTGGGCCTCACCTTCTTTGGGCATATCGGGCAGGTCTATCAGACCTCATCGCCGCTGTGGCAGCCGCTGGCTGTGTGGCTGGCGCTGTTCGCGCCGCTGCTGTTGCTGACGGGCCGAAGCTGGCCCACCGCGCTGGCGCTGATGGGCGGGGCGGTATGGTGCGCGTGGGAATATGCTGGGGCAATGACCGACTATGGCAACGGCGGGCCGGGGCTGGGGCTGTTGTTGTGGCTGGCCTTCGTCACCGCGCTGCCGGTTGCCTTCGCGCCCCTCGCCGCGTGGATGCGCGCCCGTTCTGCCCGGCCCGATTTCTGGCGTCGGCTGGAGCAATTGGCGCTCGCCTATGCCGTTGCCGGGGCCTCGCTGGCGACCGCGCTCGCCGCTGTCGGAGCCTTTGGCGATGGCGGGCTGACAAAGGAATGGGCGAGCATGGCGACAAGCGGCGCGGTGGCGCTGGCGGCGGGGCTCGGCGTGGTGCTGGCGCGGCCCGGCACATCGGGCGCGATGGCGGGGGCGATCATCGCGGGCGCGGGGCTGGTGCTGCCGCTGGCCTATGCCGCCGACAACCTCACGCTGCCGCCCGCGCTGCTGTTCTTTGCGCTGTGGGGCGGTATCGGCGCCGCTGCGCTTGCGGCCCATTGGCGCGGCGTGTTCCAGCTGAGCGTCGGCGTGATTGCGCTGCGGCTCATCATCCTCAGCTTCGAACTGGCGGGTGATCTGTTGATGAGCGGCTTCGGGTTGATCCTGTCAGGCGTGATGATCCTCGGCGTGGCATGGGGCGCGGTGCGGGTGTCGAAGACCTTTGCTCCGGTAAAGGAGGACGCAGCATGAAGCGGCTCGCCCGTCTTGCTGCTCTCGCTTTGCCGGTTGCGGGGCTTGCCGCCCTGTGGCTCCAGAGCGACCGCACCTACCACTCCGGCACCGAATGGGAGGTGCCGATCATGGGCTACGACCCGCGCGATTACCTGCGCGGTCACTATGTCGAGTTCAGCTATGATTGGCCGGGCAGCGAGAGACTGGGCGATATCATTTACGATGCCCTGTGCCTTGAAGGCGAAGCTCCCGTGGTTGCCAATGTGGTATGGCTGAACGACGGGCAAAAGTGCGACCACCCGGTGCGTGCCGATGCAAGCGGGGTTTATCAAGGTGATGCGTTGTGGCGTGGCCGCCTCTACATCGGGCAGGACCGCGCGCGGACGCTTGAGGAGCAGCTTCAGAACCGCGACCAGCGCGGGATCGTTACCATCCGCCAGCGCGAGGACGGCAGCTTCACTCCCATCGGCATCCGCTTCCGCCCGCTCACCCCCGAGGAAATCGCCGCACGTGATCCGCCGGCGAACGAAGAGGCGGAGGACCAGCGCCCCCCGCCCCCGATCATGTCCGAATAACCGAACCTGCCTCAGAACTTGGCGGTTAGCTCCACCCCGAAGAAGCGCGGTTCGCCCGGGATGAAGGTGGGGATGGTGAAGGCCCCGCCGGTATTGCCCGCGTCCAGCAGGAAGTCCTTGCCAAAGGCATTGCGGATGAAGCCCGCGATTTCGTAGCGCCCGTCGGCAAAACTCACCCCGGCACGTGCGTTGACCAGCGTGATCGGGCCTTGCGAAATCAGCGGGTTGTTCGGAACCTCGAAAAAGATCGTGCTGCGGTGCGTCACGCTCGGCGTGGCGAAGAAGCGCATTCCATCGCCAAATTCGTGATCCACCGTGAACCCGCCCGAGGCCTGCCATTCCGGTTGCAGACGGAAGCGCGCACCCGAAAAGGCGGGCGAGAACGCGCCGTCACGGTCGATCCCGCCGTCGATAAAGCCGACATTGCCGAACACATTCAGCCAGTCGTTCACCTGAACCGCCAGTTCCGCCTCGACCCCGAGGTTGCTGGCGCGCCCGGCGCTCGCAGTGACGAAGGCCCCGGTCGGATTGCCATTGGCATCGAGCTGGGCGATCGACACCTGGAAGTCGTCATAGATCTGGTAATAGACCCCGATCGAGCCCGACACCCCGCCAGAGGCCAGCTTGAGCCCGCCTTCGTAGTTCCAGACGGTTTCTTCCGCGATGTTCTGGACATTGGGGACGACCTGCCCCGCGCTGCGCGCCGCGGCCACCTGCACCACCGGCGAACGGCGGCCCTTGGACACAGTGGCGAAGACGTTGAGATCATCGTTGATGCGGTAGAGCACGTTGAAGCGCGGCAGCCAGGCATCGAAGCTGCGCTGAGCGGTGAAGGTGCGCCCGCCGGTGTCGATCTGGCCGGGGATCAGGGGTGCGCCGCTGATCTGGCTGTTCGGCACATCGGCAAGGAAACCCGAACGGCGCGATTCGTTGAGGAAGCGGATGCCTGCGGTCAGCTCGAGCGCGTCGGTCGCGATCCAGGTGACATCGGCGAACACCGAATAGGCCTCGTTGCGGCCCTGGTTCTCGAACACCGAGGCATAGGGGATCGCCGCTGCCGCGCCGCCGGTGATCAGCCCGGTCGCGCCCGCTGCCGGAACGCTGCCATCGGGCGCAACGCAGGGAAGGCCGGGGATCAGCGGCGCGCCGAACAGGCTGGTAAGGCACTGCAGGAAGGTGCCTTCCTCGGTCGCGAAGGGGACGTTCTGGCGGCCATCCTCGATGAAGATGTTCCAACCCGCGCTCGCCCGCAGACGGTCACCGGCATAGGCAAAACGGCCTTCGTGGCTGAACTGCCAGCCATCGGCGATTTCGCTGAATTCGAGGAAGGGCGCCGCGCTGCCGTCTGCATCGAACACTTCGCGGCTGTCGAATTCGCGGTAGCCGTTGACGGTGGTGAAGCTCCAGCCATCACCGAAGCTGTATTCGGCAGTGAGGTTGAGGTCATAGACCTCGCGGTTGAGGCCAAGCTGATCATCACCCAGCGCCGCGGCCCCTGCCGGATTGCCGCCGAGATTGGCGTTCTCGAAGGCATTGGCCGGGCCGCCCGGTGCGCCCGCGAAGGCCGGGAAGCGGCCCGAGATGAAGGGCGTCCCGCCGTTCCTCTGCTGGTCATAGGTGGCGACCAGATCGAGCGTGAAATCGGCGCTCGGCGTGTAGCGCAGCGAACCGCGCAGGCCGAGCTGGTTCTGGGCGTAGAGATCCTTGTCCTGATTGGGGCTGAGGTTCCTGACATAGCCATCGCGCGTGCGCCATTCGCCCGCAAGGCGCGCCGCTATCACGTCCGAACCGATATTGATGTGGCCGCCCAGCATGGTCTGGTTGAAATTGCCGTAGCTGCCGCGCACTTCGCCCGAAAAGCCTTCGCGCGGTTTCGCCGAGACAAGGCTGATCGCGCCGATCGCGCTGGCGGTGCCGAACAGGGTCGCCTGCGGCCCCTTGATCACTTCGACACGCTCAAGGTCGTAGATCGCCTGATAGCTCCCGCGCGATCGCGAGATGTCGACGCCGTTGTAATAGAGTGTGACGCGCGGGCCTTGCTGTGCCGAGCCGCTGTCCGAGGTGATGCCGCGGATGACGATGCCGGGGTTGTTGGCGCTCTGCTCCTGAATCAGCAGGCCGGGGGTGTAGTAGGACAGCTCGTCGAGATCGGTGACGCCCAGCTCGCGGATGCGCTGCCCGCCAAGCGCCGAAATGGTGATCGGCACATCGAGCGCACGCTGTTCGATCTTCTGCGAGGTGACGATGATTTCGTTGCCGGAGAATTTCTCGTCCTCGGTGGCCGGGGCGGTGGTGTCCTGCGCGAAGGCGGCCTGCGGCACGGCGGCAAGGGTGCCTGAAAGAACGGTGGCGAGCGCGATCAGCGACACGCGGGTGAAAGGGGTGTGGGTCATCTCTGGGCTTCCCTGTTGCATGGAGAGAGGCCTTGCCCGTGGCACCGACAAGTGACGGGGAAACGACGATTGGATGAACCCTGCGTTACGGCGGATTTACAGTTTCGGGACGTTGCAGAAATGTATCTTTGTTGGCGGCCACCTCCGGTGGCGCAGACCACCCGCCGGCGGGTGGTCTGCATCGCGCGTTAGCGCGATCGCAAAGCTAAAGCGGATTCCCGTCCTTGTCTCGGTAGATCTCGCGCCGCCCGACGTGGTTGGCGGGGCCGACAAAGCCGTCTTCCTCCATCCGTTCGATCCACTTGGCGGCGGTGTTGTAGCCCACGCCCATCTGGCGCTGGAGCCAGCTTCCGGAGGCCTTCTGGTTCTCGAACACGATCTGGCAGGCCTGCCGGTACTTGCGTTCTTCCGGGTTGTCCGAGGCGGTGAGATCGTCATCGAAGCCGAAGCCGCCGAAGCCTTCTTCCGGCTCCTCGGTGACGGCATCGACATATTCGGGGCTGCCCTGGCCGCGCCAGAAATCGGCCACCGCCTCGACTTCCTCGTCCGAAACGAACGGGCCGTGGACACGCACCATCGCGCCGGTGTTGGGCTTGTAGAGCATGTCGCCCTTGCCCAGCAGCTGTTCGGCGCCCTGTTCGCCAAGGATGGTGCGGCTGTCGATCCGGCTCGTCACCTTGAAGCTGATGCGGGTGGGGAGGTTGGCCTTGATCACGCCGGTGATGACATCGACCGAAGGGCGCTGGGTCGCCATGATCAGGTGAATGCCCGCCGCGCGGCTCTTCTGCGAAAGGCGCTGGATCAGCACTTCGATTTCCTTGCCCACCGTCACCATCAGGTCAGCAAGTTCGTCGACGATCAGCACGATCTGCGGCAGGGGTTCGTAATCGAGCTGTTCCTCCTCGAACAATTGCTCGCCGGTTTCGGGATCGAAGCCGGTCTGCACCCGGCGGCCCAGTGGCTTGCCCTTGGCAATCGCGGCGGCGACCTTTTCGTTGAAGGAGTTGATGTTGCGCGAGCTGATGGCGCTCATCATCCGGTAGCGGCGCTCCATTTCCTCGACCGCCCATTTCAGGGCGCGCACCGACTTGGCAGGTTCGGTCACCACTGGCGAGAGCAGGTGGGGGATGTCGTCATAGGTCTTCAGTTCCAGCACCTTGGGATCGATCAGGATCAGGCGCAATTCGGCGGGCGTGAAGCGATAGAGCAGGCTCAGCAGGATCACGTTGAGCCCGACCGACTTGCCCGAACCTGTCGTCCCCGCCACCAGCAGGTGGGGCATGGCGGCAAGGTCAGCGATGATCGGCTCGCCCGCGATATCCTTGCCGAGGATGATCGGCAGGTTGCCCTTGGCCTCGGCAAAGGCGGCGCAGGCGGCGAGTTCCTTGAGCGCCACCATCTGGCGATCCTGATTGGGCAGTTCGATGCCCATCACCGTGCGCCCCGGAATGGGGGAGACGCGGGCGCTGATGGCGCTCATGTTGCGGGCGATGTCTTCGGCGAGGCCGATGACACGGCTGGCCTTGATACCGGGGGCGGGCTCAAGCTCGTACATCGTCACCACCGGGCCGGTACGCACGGCGGTGATTTCGCCCTTCACATTGAAATCGTCGAGCACGTTTTCGAGCAGCCGCGCGTTGCGTTCCAAAGCCAACTTGTCGAGCTTGGGCGCCTTGTCCTGCGGCGGTTCGGCGAGCAGGTCGAGGCTCGGCAGGTTGAAGGCGGCGAACATGTCGCGCTGGGCCGTCTTGACACTGGCCGCGCGCTTGGGCGGGGCGGAAGGGTCGGAGATTTCAGGCGCGCGGCGCGGGCGTTCATCCAGAGGAGCAGGAGCAGCCGTTCGGCGTGGTCGCGGCGTGAGGCTGTTGTCCTCGTCATCCTCGTCCTCCGCAAAGGCCATCGCAGGAGCGGATTTGCGCCCGACAAAGGGCAGCCGCCGCGCCAGACCCGCAAGCGAGCCGCCGCCGAGGAAATCGGGCAGGCTCATCAGCACCCGCCAGTCGATCGCGAAGATGCGCGTCAGCAGGCCCACGCTCACGGCGAGGCAGACCGTGCCGATGCCAAGGATCACCCAGCCCTGCGCATCGCCCGCGATCCACGCCGCCAACGACCGCACCGCACCAGCCCCGAGCAGCCCGGATAGCCCGCCTGCCTGCGCTGGCAACGTCCAGCCCGACCCTTCGAAGGCGAGGCTCAGCACTGTCGCGATCAATGTCATGGCGATCAGCAGCAGCGCGGTCGGCATCCACCAGGCGGTGGTCTCCGGCGCGTCACCGTTTTCCACATCGCGCCACAGCTTGCGCGCCGAGACATAGAGCAACGGCAGCAGCAGGGCGCCGGGCAGACCGAAGATCAGCAGCACACGGTCAGCCACCCAAGCGCCGCTCGCGCCCATCCAGTTTCGCACCATTGCCGGATCGGCTGCGGTCGATGGGCTGGGATCGGTCTGGGTATAGCTCATCAGCGCAAGCGCGAGGAACACGGCCGCACCCAGCAACGCCGCCGCGCCGGTCATCTGGGCGAGACGGCGCAAGCTGCGGCGCAGGCCTGCGCGCCACTCGGCATCGGTCTTGCGACCGGTCTTGACGGGGGTGACCGCGCGGCTGGCCATGTTCGTGTCTCCTAGGCGGAACACATCATGAATCCTCTACGGACTCCGGTCAAGGAAAGAGCGACGAGGCGTGAGTTCAGCTCAACCCGTCGATGGCGGCCCAGCGGGGCCAATCGAGCATGCGGGCGCGTTCCGCCGTCATGCCGCCCAGCGCGATGACCGGAATTGCGGAAAGCGCCGCAAGTCCGCGAAAGCGTTCCGCCCCAAGCGTCTCGGCACCCGGATGCGAGCGGGTCGGGAACACCGGGGAGAGCATCACCGCGCTGGCGCCGTTTGCATTGGCATCGGCGATCTCGGCTTCGTTGTGCGCGGTGGCGATCCAGTGAAACCCGGCCGGGGCGATCAAGCCACGTACCCCATAGACCCCGTCTGCCCCCCATGCTTCGGCAGTCCGCAAGCCGTCCGAGACAATCGCCCAATGCCCGGCACTTCGCAGCAGCGGCAGGAGTTGCGCGAACCGCGCCGCGCGCGCATCGACGTCGAGGTGGTAGTGCCTGAAAACGAAGCCAGACCCCGGCGGCAAGCGCCTGATTGCGTCTTCCAGCACCGCATCATTGCGTTGGTCGCTCAGCAACCACAAGGCAGGGAGGGTCTTTGCGTGCGTCACGCAGCCGCTATAGAGCGCGGCGATGGTAAATGCAGCAAGCCGCCTCGCCGAAGTCCGCAGCAACATCGCCCGCGTTTGCAAGCCCGCGCGGCGCGGGCCTGAGGATGTGACCCTGATTGCGGTCAGCAAGACCCACGCCGCCGACGTGATCCAGCCCTTGATCGACGTCGGCCAGCGGGTGTTCGGCGAAAACCGCGTGCAGGAAGCGCAGGGCAAGTGGCCCGCCCTGAAGGCCGCGCATCCCGATATCGAGCTCCACCTCATCGGCCAGCTGCAATCGAACAAGGCCGAGGAAGCGGTGGCGCTGTTCGACTGCATCCACTCGCTCGACCGCCCCAGCCTGCTGACGGCGCTGGCCAGGGCGATGGACAAGGCAGGGCGGCGTGTGCCGTGCTTCGTGCAGGTCAATATTGGCGACGAGGCGCAGAAGGGCGGCTGCCCGATTGGCGACTTGCCCGCGTTTCTGGAACAGGTGCGCGCTACCGATATTCCGCTTGCCGGGCTGATGTGCATTCCCCCCGCCGACATCGAGCCCGCGCCGTTCTTCGCGCTGCTCGCCAAGCTGGCGGCGGATCATGGCCTCACCGGCCTCAGCATGGGCATGAGCGGGGATTACGAGACCGCCGTGATGCTCGGCGCGACCCATGTCAGGGTTGGCACCGCGCTGTTTGGAACGCGGGGATAGGCCCGCCCGGCCTCAAGCAGCGAAGCGGTAGGCCAGCAAAAAGGGCGCCCCGTTGCCGGAGCGCCCCCTTTCTATCCTTGCTGTCCTCGGTCGCGTAGCGACCGCAAGCGCGACTGCGCGCCCGCAGCGACGCGACCTTCAGGTCGCGTGAGCGAGGAAATCGCACCCCGGATGGGGTGCGAAATCCAAACACTCATCAAAACTCAAACATCGCCTCGATGCCGACGTTCCGGCCGCGCATCAGCGGCGAGAAGGTGCCGAGACCCGGCTGGGCCTGGAACGGACGCTGCACGCCGGTCGAATTCGGACCGCGCGGACCGGTGGTCGGCGCGCCGCTGCCGAACGGCACCTGCGTATCGCCGCCTTCCTGCACCTGATCGAGCAGGTTGCGCCCGTAGATCGACAGCGACAGGCCGCGGATCGGGGTGTTCCAGGTGATGTTGGCTTCCAGATTGCTGAGGTCGTTCAGCCAGCCGAAGTTGTCGTCGGTATAGGCTGCACGGTCACGATACTGGTAGTTCACGCGGGTCAGGATGTTGCTGCTGCCCAGATCCCAGTCGTGGATCAGGCCCGCGCCCACGGTGATCGGGGGAACGCGCGGCAGGCTCAGCGCCAGGTCGGCATCGTTGATCTGGCCATCGCCGGAGATGTCGAACAGCACTTCATCATAACCGGCATCGATGATCCCGATGTTCGCGGTGAAGGCGAGCGAGGGCGAAACGCGCATCCGTGCTTCGGCTTCGACGCCCTTGATCGTGGCGTCGGCGGTATTGAGGATGTTCTGCACCACGCCTTCGCCAACGCCTGCGAGGTTCACTTCGCGCTGCATGTTGCCGACCTTGGTCACATAGCCTGCAACATTGAGCGTGAACGAGGCGTCGGCAGTCTGGAACTTGCCGCCGATCTCGAAGTTGTCGACCTGCTCTTCATCGAAGCCGAGCAGACCGGTTTCAGCGACCGCACGGTTGAAGATCCCGACGTTGGTGATGCGGAAGTTGTAACCGCCCGAACGGAAGCCGCGGCTCCAGTGGCCATAAAGCTGGCTGTCCGCGAATTCATATTGCAGACCCAGCTTGGGCGACAGGTTGCGGAACCGGATACGGTCTTCAAAGCCGTTGGGCTCGATCCCGGTCGGGAAGGGGATCGGGTTGTTGCCGGTGGTCGGGCAGGTGCCCTGCACCACGGAACAGGCCTGCAGACGCGGACGCACGAAGGTGACGGCTGCATCCTTGGTTTCCTGGTTCCAGCGGATCCCCGCGATCAGCGACAGGCTGTCGATGAATTCCCACTGGGCATTGGCGAACAGGCCGAGCACTTCGTGATCCTGACGGCCGCCGCCAAAGAAGGTCAGCGGCGTCGCGCGCGGCAGCTGGCGCACTTCGGTATAGGCGAGATCCTGATTGAAGTAGAACCCGCCGACCGTCAGATCGAGCTTGTCGAACGAGATCGCGTAACGCAGTTCGTTCGAGAACTGCTCCTGCGCGGTTTCCGTGGTCGAGTGGAACAGGAATTCCGGGGTCGCATCGATGTCGCCATCGGTGGTGGCGTCATACTTGCGCCAGCCGAACACGTTGGTCAGCGTGCCGCGGCCGATATCGACCGTTGCGGTCAGCGAGCCGGTCCAGATTTCGTTGGAATAGCCGCCGGGATTGTCGATCGCGATGTCGAAGCTGTTGCGGTCGAAGAACGCGCGGTTCTGCGCCGAGGGGCCATCGCCGTCGCTTTCGAAATAGTCGAGCTTGCCGAGCAGGGTGAGCCCGCCAAGACGAGCCTCAAGCGCACCGCGCAGGATCTTGGTTTCGGCCTTGCCGTGGTTTTCCGACAGGTTGGGGATGGTCTCAGCCGCAAGGTTGCGGAAGTAGCCTTCGTCCTTGTTGTAATAGGCGCCGACCTTGAACAGCAGCACGTCTTCGATGATCGGCCCGGAGACCACGCCGCTGACGGTGTAGTTGGCGCCGCCGCGGCCGCCATCCACCGGGCCGTCGACCGCAGCGCGGAACTTGCCGCGGAAGTCTTCGGTCGGGTTGCCGGTGTTGATCACCACCGCGCCGCCAGTCACGTTGCGGCCGAACAGCACGCCCTGCGGGCCGCGCAGGATTTCCACGCTGTCGAGGTCGAACAGGTCGAACACCACGCCGCCGTTGATGCCGAGATACACGCCGTCGACGAACACGCCGACGGTCGGGTCGATCGACGGGATCGAGGAGTTGATGCCAAGGCCGCGGACAGTGAAGTTGGCGGTGCCGCGGCTGGTGCCAACCTGATCGAGGCTGACCGTCGGCGCCTGGAACGACAGGCCGGAGATGTCGCGGATCTTGAAGGCTTCAAGCGTGCCGGCGTTGAACGCAGTCACGGCCAGCGGAATGTCCTGAACGTTCTCGGCATCCTTCTTCTTGGTGCCGGTAACGAGGATTTCGTTGATGTCGTCAAGCGCGCTGGCACGGACGTCGTCCTGCGGCTGCTCGGTGTCCTGCGCCTGCGCGGCGAAGGGGGCGAGGGTGGCGGCTGACACAAGCAGCGCCAGCTTGCCGAGCCGGAGGGGGCTGGCAGCGGGGGTTTTGGTGGTCATTATCGAACTCTCCCTGAGTTGAGGGCAGCCCCCCTAGGCAATACGTTCATGGATTGCAACCGATCGCGCCAGGGGCGCCGCAACCTTCACTTCTGCGATTCTTCAGCGGCTTGCAGCTATGCCTTTTCCAGCTGCTGCTGCCGCCGGTCGCTCGCCGCGTCGAGCAGTGCCGCTTCGATTTCCGCCAGACGGTCGGGCGCCTTGACCTTCGCGCTGGTCAGGTCGGTGACATAGAAGGTGTCCGCCGCCGCCTCGCCATAAGCTGTGATATGCGCCGAATGGACGATCAGGTTGGCCTTGTAGAGCGCATGGGCAAGGCGGTTGAGCAGCGCAGGCCGGTCGCGCGCGGTGACTTCGATAACGGTAAAATGGTTCGACGCGTCATTGTCGAAGCCGACCCGGGGGGCTACATCGAAGGCGCGGGCGCGGGAGTGCGCCAGCGGGCGGGCGGCCAGCTTCGGCACCAGTTCGACCTTGGCCAGCAAGGCGTCGCGGATGCCCTTTTCGATGCGCGCCATCTGCGCTTCTTCGCGGAAGGGCTGGGCGTTGTGATCCTGCACCAGAAAATTGTCGACCGCATAACCGCTCTTGGCGGTGTGGATGCGGGCATCAATGATGTTTGCGCCGGCAAGATGGATCCCGCCTGCCATGCGGTAGAACAGTCCGGGGTGATCCTGTGCGATCACGCTGACCCGCGTGGCGCCGCGGGTGTCGTCGACCTCGCAGTGGATCGAAAGCGCCTCGCCAGCGGCCTGGGCCTCGTCATATTGGGCAAGATTGCTGGCGATCACGTCTTCGGGCTCGGCAATCCAGTAGGCATCGCCCAGCAGCGCGCCGAGGCTGTCGACGAGATGTTCCTGATCGCCGAGCAGCCGCTGCACCGCATCCTTGCGCGCGGTGACGCGGGCCTTGCGCCCATTGCCCTTGTGACCGAGCCTTAGGCGTTCCTGCGCGGCATCGTAAAGCTCGCCGAGCAGCTGGCCCTTCCACGAATTCCACGTCCCCGGCCCGACCGCGCGGATATCGACCGCGGTCAGGATCGCAAGGTTGCGCAGGCGTTCCAGACTTTGCACCTCGGCGACGAAATCCTCGATCGTCTTGGGATCGGTGAGATCGCGCTTCTGCGCGGTGCGGCTCATGAGCAGGTGATGCAGCACCAGCCAGGCGACCAGATCGGTCTCCTTCTCGTCAAGCCCGAAGCGCGGCCCCAGCCGGTGCGCCACCTCTGCGCCCAGCACCGAATGGTCGCCCCCGCGGCCCTTGGCGATATCATGCAGCAGCACCGCCACGAACAGCGCGCGGCGCGAGCCGAGCTTGGGGAATTCGCGCGTGGCGCGCGGGTGATCGGCGACCAGCAACCCGCGCTCGATCTGGCTGAGCAGGCCGATCGCGCGGATGGTGTGTTCGTCGACCGTGTAGTGGTGATACATGTCGAACTGCATTTGCGCATTGACCCGGCCGAAGTCCGGCACAAAGCGCCCGAACACGCCCGCCTCGTTCATCCAGCGCAGGGCCGTTTCCGGGTCTTTGCGCCCTGCCAGCAGATCGAGGAACAGCGCGTTGGCGCGCTTGTCGCGGCGCAACTTGCCATCGATCAGCCGCGCATCGCGCCCCGCCTGACGCATGGTTTCGGGATGGACTTCCAGCCCCTCGGCCTCAGCCAGCTGGAACACCTCGATCAGGCGGACGGGGTCCTGTCGGAACCACTCGTCCCCCGGCGCGCGGATGCGACCGCCTTCGACGCTGTAGCCCTTGAACATCCGCGGACGCTGCGTCCATCCCGCGAAAAAGCCGGTGCGCGGGCGCTTGCGGGCAAATTCCTCGTCGAGGTGGGCAAGGAACACGCCGGTCAGGCTGCCGACGCGTTTCACCTGCAGGAAGTAATATTGCATGAACCGCTCGACCGCGCTCTTGCCCGGCCGGTCGGCGAACAGCATCCGTTCGGCCACCTGCCGTTGCAGATCGAAGGTCAGGCGGTCCTCGGCCCGCTCGGCGATCAGGTGCATGTGGCAGCGCGCTGCCAACAGGAACCCTTCAGCGCGGCGGAAGCTGCGATATTCGCTCGCCGTCAGCAGCCCGACATCCACCAGCTCGCTGGCGCTGCCGACGCGGTGGACATATTTGCCGATCCAGTAAAGCGTCTGGAGATCGCGCAAGCCCCCCTTGCCGTCCTTGATATTGGGTTCAACGACATAGCGGCTATCGCCCATGCGCTTGTGCCGCGCGTCGCGTTCGGCGAGCTTCTGCGTGAGGAACTGGCGCTCGCTGCCCTTGGCGACCTCGTTCCAGAACCGCGCCCGCAGCTCGTCGTAAAGCGCCTGTTCGCCCCAAACCAAGCGGCTTTCGAGCAGCGCGGTGCGGATCGTCAGATCCTCCCTGGCCATGCGGACCGTGTCGGACACGGTGCGGCTGGAATGGCCGACTTTCAGGCCAAGATCCCACAGCAGATAAAGCATCGCCTCGATCACCTGCTCGCACCACGGCGCGCGGCGCATCGGGGTGAGAAAGGCAATATCGACGTCCGAATGGGGCGCCATCTCCGCCCGCCCGTAACCGCCGACCGCAAGGATCGCGAGCCGTTCTGCCTGGGTGCGGTTGGGGACGGGATAGAGGTGCGTGGTGACGTGTTCGTGGATCACCCGCAGCAGCTGATCCATCAGGAAGCTGAAGCCGCTGGTGACGTCATGGCCAGCGGATGGCGTTTCGGCCAGCCTGTGCGCCAGCTCCGCGCGCCCGGCGTCGAGCGCATCGCGCAACGCCCTGACGATCGCAGGGCGCGCACGCTCCCCGCTTTCGTCATGCAGCGCGGCAATCCGCTCTGCCAGCGCGCGACGATCAATGATCGCGCGCTGGCCGGGGACGCGGCGTGGGCTCATGCGCCGTTCACGCGGCAACCGCCTCGCTGCCGAACTGCGCCTTGACGCTGCGCTTGTCGATCTTCTGGGTGCCGAGCCGCGGGAGCGGTTCCTCGGTGATCCAGATCTGGTGTTCCAGCGGCACCTTGAACGGCGCGATGCGCTCAAGCAGGAAGGCGCGCAGTTCGGCAGGGGTGATCGCCGCGCGGCCATCCTTCATGCGATACACCGCCGCCGGCACTTCGCCGAAACGTTCGTCGGCAAGGCCGAAGACCGAGCATTCGCCGACATCGTCATGGGCGTAGATCGCGTCCTCCACCTCGATGCAGGAGATATTCTCGCCGCCGCGGATGATGATGTCCTTCTTGCGGTCGACGATGAACAGGTAATCGTCTTCATCGAGATAGCCGAGATCGCCCGTGCGGAAATAGCCGTCCTTGGTGAAGGCAGCCTTGGTCGCTTCCTCGTTCTTCCAGTAGCCGCGGAAATTGGCGACCGAGCGGATGCAGACCTCGCCCACCTGGCCCTGCGGCAGCGGGTTTCCGGCATCGTCGAGGATCGCCATGTCGACCATCGGCTTGCTGGGGCGGCCGGTGGAGCCGGGCTTGGCGAGGTAGTTCTCGTTGAAATTGCCGCAGCCGACCGCGTTGGTTTCGGTGAGGCCATAGCCCAGCAGCGGGAAGCCGCCGGGGAAGGCCTCCTTGATCCGCGTGACATGCTCCACCGGACGTGGCGCGCCGCCAGCGGCAAAGCTCTTGCACGCCGACAGGTCATACTTCTCGCGGTCGGGGTGATTGGCGATTTCGTAGCTCATCAGCGGCACGCCGACGAAGTAGGAAACCTTTTCTTCCGCCATCAGCCGGATCGCAAGGCCTGCGTCCCACTTGGGCATCAGCACCAGCTTGCGCGCGATGGCGAAGCTCTGGAGGAACAGCGGCACTTCGCCTGTGACGTGGAACAGCGGCACGGCGACCAGCGCGCAGGGCTGATCGGTCAGCGGGCCTTCGACGCTTTCGACATGGACTTTGGCCATCGCCGACTGCGCGACATAGTTCATCACGCCGTGCACCACACCGCGATGATCGGAGAAGGCACCCTTCGATTTGCCGGTGGAACCGGAGGTGTAGAGGATCGTCGCGAGATCATCTGGCCCGATCTGGCCCAGCATCGCCATCGCCGCGCTGGTACCACTCGGTACCGCCCAGGTCGCCGAGAGGCCTTCAGCCGGGCTGTTGCCATGGCCGAACAGCACCACCTTGGCCGGGTGCGCATGGCCTTCGAGCCGCGCGGCGCGGCCTTCATCCGCCAACAGCACCTTGCATTCGGCAAGCTCGAGCCCGTAGGCCAGTTCCTCCCCGCTCGAAAAGCCGTTGAGCAAGGTCGCGCAGCCGCCCGCCATCAGGATGCCCATATAGGCGATCATCCAGTTGGCCGAATTGCGCGCCGCGATGCCGACCCGGTCGCCTTTCTCGATCCCGTGAAGGGTGGCAAGCCCTTCGGCCACGCAGGTCGCAGCGGCATAGGCGTCGCCAAAGGTCAGACGAATGTCGCCATCGACAAGGAAGGGCAGATCCTTGTTCTGGTTGCAGAAATGCGCGAAATAATGTGCCAGGCTCGGCGGCGCGCCAGCAAAGGCGGGCATGGTGATCCCGTCGCGGGTGAAGGGCACGGTGGCGAAGGGCTGGCCTTCGGCGGTGAGGCCGGTGATGATCGCTTCGAGCGCATTGTCCAGCTGGGTGGGCATGCTTCGTGTGTTCCTCTCTCAAATTATGGCACCCGGCCGGGCGCTTGCCCATGTCCGGTAAAATGCCTGTCCCATGGCGCCGCTGCGAACCCGTGCCCCTTCCCCTGCCCCGGTTGCTGTGCCAGAAGCGCCAGCGCGACCGGGGCCGTTCGGGCCCGCCGATACGGCATATCATTGTCAATAAGAGGTTCGCTCCGTGCTGTCACTACTTGCCGCAAGCGGCGCTGCCGATCCGATCTACTGGACCGATCTGGGGCTGAAACCGGGGATCGATCTGGGGTTCTTCACCCTGCGCTACTACTCGCTGGCCTACCTGATCGGGGTGATCTTCGCCTATTGGCACACCTCGAAGATGCTCAAGGCCCCCGGCGCGCCGATGGCGCAGCGCCATGCCGATGATCTGTTCTTCTACTGCACGCTCGGCGTGATTCTCGGCGGGCGGCTGGGCTACGCGGCGTTCTACACCGGCGGGGAGACCGGCATTCCGTCGGCTTTCACCGATTTCTCGGGCGAGGGCTTCGTCTCGTGGAAGCTGCTGCGGCTGTGGGACGGGGGGATGAGCTTCCACGGCGGGCTGGCGGGCGTCACGGCGGCGATGGCTTACGTCGCCTGGCGCGACAAGCTGAACTTCATTCGCGTGGTCGATTACGTTGCAGTCGGCGTGCCGATGGGAATGCTGCTCGGACGCCTTGCCAATTTCGTCAATGGCGAGCTGTGGGGCCGGGCCACCGATGTGGCGTGGGGCATGATCTTCCCCACCGCCGATGATCTGCCGCGCCATCCCAGCCAGTTGTATCAGGCCGGGCTTGAAGGGTTGGCGCTGCTGGTGGTGATGATGCTGCTGTTCTGGAAGACCGGCGCGCGCTATCGTCCGGGTCTGCTGGCCGGGGTGTTCACCCTCGGCATGGGGTGCGCGCGGTTCGTCAACGAATTTTTCCGTGAGCCGGACGCACAATTGGCTGACTTTGCGGCCCGCACCGGGCTATCGATGGGGCAATGGCTGACCATACCGCTTATCCTGACTGGGTTGATTGTCGTGCTCTTCGCGCTGCGGAAGAAGCCGCTCGCGGCGAAGACGACGCTGACGGCCTGAACCACGCCGGGGTCTGGCGCAGCCGGCTGCGCCTGATCGATCCGGGTGAGGAGGCTGTCATCCTTGCGTCCCCGACTCCGGCGACACCGGCCCCTGCGTCGGAGCCGTCGGCGCGCGAACGCGCCAAGGCTGAGGCCCGTGCGCGGACGGAAGCTGCTGCGCGCGAGAAGGCGGAGGCACTTGCCCGCGCCAAGGCCGAAGCCGAGGAACGCGCCCGGCTGCTCAAGGAAACCCGCGCCCGCGAAAAGGCCGAAGCCGCGGCCCGCGCCGCCGCCGAACGCGAAGCGCGCGAGAAGGCCGCTGCCGAGGCGCGCGCCCGCAAGCAGGCCGAAATCGAAGCGCGCCAGCGCGCCGAGGCCGAAGCGCGTGCCAGGGCCGCCGAGGAAGCGCGGTTGCGCAAGGAAGCCAAGGCTCGCGAAATCGCCGAGGCCAAGGCCCGCGCCGAAGCCGAGGCTCGGGCCAAGCGCGAGGCTGAAGCCGCTGCCGCTGCTGCCAAGGCCGCCGCTGAGGAAGCCGCCCGCCGCGAAGCCGAGGAACGCGCCCGCGCCGAAGCCGAAGCCAAGGCCAGGGCCGCAGAAGAAGCGCGCCTGAAGAAGGAAGCCGAAGCCCGCGCCCGCGCCGAAGCCAAGGCCCGTGCCAAGGCCGAAGCCGAAGCCCGCGCCAAGGCTGCGGCGGAAGAAAAGGCGAGGCTGGCCGCCGAGGAGAAGGCACGCCGCGAGGCCGAGGCCAAGGCCAGGAAAGAGGCAGAGGAACAGGCGCGCCGCGAGGCTGAAGAAGCCGCAAGGCTGGCGGCAGAGGAACAGGCCCGGCGTGAAGCCGAAGAAGCCGCCCGTCAGGCCGCCGAGGCGGAAGCCGCCCGCATCGCCGCTGAAGAACAGGCGCGGCGCGAAGCCGAGGAAGCTGCTGCCGCCGAACAGGCCCGGCTCGAAGCGGAAATGCTCGCCCGCGCCAATGTCGATGTCCCGGCAACCTTGCGTCGCCTGATCCGCGAGACCGGCCCCATCAGCCTCGCGCAGTATATGGGCGAAAGCAACGCGCGCTATTACGCCAGCCGCGATCCGCTGGGGGAGCAGGGCGACTTCATCACTGCCCCCGAAATCAGCCAGATGTTCGGCGAGCTGATCGGGCTGTGGCTGGCCGATCTGTGGGTGCGCATGGGCAGCCGCAAGCGCATCCACTATGTCGAGCTGGGGCCGGGGCGCGGCACGCTGGCGAAAGACGCGCTCACCGCGGCGCGGCGTTACGAATTCGCTCCGGAAATTCACTTCGTCGAAACCTCGGCGAGCCTGCGCAAGCTCCAGCGCGAGGCGTTTCCCGATTGCCACCATCACCACGACATCTCGACCTTGCCCGACGATGCCCCCTTGCTGATTGTCGCCAATGAATTCTTCGATGCCCTGCCGATTCACCAGCTCGTGCGTTCGGCAGACGGGTGGTTCGACCGGCTGATCGGGCTTGATGGCGATGCTTTCACTTTCTTGGCGGGCAAGGAGCGGATGGATCATCTGGTGCCACGCAGCTGGGTGACGGCAGCGCAGGGCGCGATGATCGAGACCAGCCCTGCGGCAGTGGCGCTGATGGCCGAAATTGCCCGGCGGTTGCGCGAACAGGGCGGTGCGGCGCTGATCGTCGATTATGGTCACATGGAGCTGCGTTCGGGCTCGACGCTTCAGGCGCTCAAGGCGCATCAGAAGGTCGATGCCTTCGCCCATCCCGGCGATGCCGATCTCACCGCCCATGTCGATTTCGAACTGCTCAAGCAGGTCGCCGAGGATAACGGCGCGGATGTGATGGGCCTGACCTATCAGGGCGAATGGCTGCGGCAGATGGGGATCGACACCCGCACCGAGGCGCTCCAGCGGCGCAACCCCTATGACAAGGACAAGATCCAGCGCCAGCGCGATCGGCTGGTTGAGGACAACCAGATGGGTACCTTGTTCAAGGTGCTGGGCATCTGCGGGCGGCGCTGGCCGTTCGGGGCGGGGTTCGAATGAGCATGAGGGTTGCAGGTATGCGGATTTTTGCCTTGTTTGTCGGGCTTGCCGCCGCAGCCCCGCTGGCGGCAGCAGAACCGATCACCGGACGCTGGGTGACGGCGGAAAAGGACGCGGTGGTGGCGATTGCCAAGTGCGGCAAGGCGCTTTGCGGGCGGATCGAGAAGTTCCTGATCCCTCCGCCGGGCGGTGACAATCAGCGCGACGTCAACAATGCCGATCCCGCCAAGCGCGAGCGCAAGCTGATCGGCACAGCGATCCTCTCCGGCCTGACTGCGGAAGGCGGGACGTGGCGCGGCGAGGTCTATGACCCCAAGACCGGGCGCACCTACTCCTCCGAAGTGCGCCGCGGCGCCAACGGCACGCTCGAGGTCAAGGGCTGCTTTGGCCCCCTGTGCCAGACGCAGGTCTGGAGGAAGGTTTCCTGATTGGCGCGGGCCCTCCGGCCCGCGAAATCCTCGCTCACACGGCCTGACGGCCGCGTCGCTGCGGGCGGCCGGTCGGCCTTGCGGGCCTGCGGCCCGTTGCGGCGCGATAATCCCCCTTCCGCTTGCGGGAGGGGTCAGGGGTGGGCAGGGGCTAAAGGCCCGTCGCTTTCGCCAATGCCTCCGCCGCCTGCTTCGGCGTCTGCTTCTGCGCATCCTCGCGGTCGACGGCAAGGTTCGCCTCGCGCATCGCTTCGACGCTGATGGCGCCCAGCAACGGTTTCAGCGCCGCCACCACGCCTTCATCCTCGGCAATGCGGGGGGACAGCATCAGCATCGCATCATAGCTCGGCAATGCGCCTTCGGGGTCTTCGAGCACCACCAGCTTGTCGGCCGCGATCCGCCCGTCCGATGTGTAGGCGCTGATCACGTCGGCCTCGCCCGACGCCAGCGCGTTGTACATGAAGGTCGGCGCGAAATTGCGCGTGCCTGCAAACCGCAGCCCATAGGCATCGCGCACCGCGATCCATTCGGGTCGCTCGAAGAATTCGGGATCGCCGCCCACCGTCAGATTGGGGGCGACAGCGGCCAGATCGGTGAGCGAGGCCACGCCCAGTTCGCGCGCCCGGTCGCCCCGCATGGCGAAGGCATAGGCGTTTTCGAACCCCAGCCTTCCGAGCACCCTGACCCCGTTTTCGCGCCACTCCCATTCGCGGATCGTCTCGTACATCGCCTCGCGCCCCGGATTGTCCTTGCGCCCGAGGTAGTTGGTCCAGATCGTGCCGGTATAGTCGACCGAGATGTCGATGCTCGATGAAGCCACCGCGCCATGCACCACCGCGCTGCCCAGCCCGTCGCGATACTCGACAGCATAGCCGGCGGCTTCGAGCCGCGATCCGATCAACTGGGCGAGGATGTACTGTTCGGAGAACTGCTTGGCGGCGATGACGATGCGGCGTTCCTCGGAGCCGGTGCTCTGCGCCCATAGCGCGGCACTCACGCCCGCCACCACCGCCAGCAACGCACCCGCCCATTTCCAGCGCTTTCGCTCGTCGATACCGCGCTCGACCCACCACAGCAGCCAGTCGGCCACCAGCGCCAGCCCCGCGCTGACAAGGCAACCGGCGACGACCAGCGCCCAGTTCTGGGTTTGCAGCCCGGCAAAGATCGGATCGCCAAGGCTCGGCTGGCCGATGGTGGTGGCAAGCGTTGCCGCGCCGATGGTCCACACCGATGCCGTGCGGATGCCCGCCATGATGAAGGGGGCGGAAAGCGGCGCTTCGACCAGCACCAGCTTCTGCCAGCGGGTCATCCCCACGCCGTCGGCGGCTTCGAGCACGCCGGGATCGAGATTGGCCTGCGCCGTCACCGCATTCCTCAGGATCGGCAGCAGCGCATAGAGCGTCAGCGCCATCAGCGCCGGCAGAAAGCCCAATGTCGGCAGCCCCTCGCCAAACACCGCGCGCAGGGACAGCAGCAGCGGGAAGAACAGCGCCAGCAGCGCCAGCGCGGGAATGGTCTGGACAAGGCTGGCAAGGCTCAGGGCGAGGCGCGCGACGATCTGCGAACGGCTCGCCCACACGGCCAGCGGCAGGGCAATCAGCATCGCAAGGCCGATCGCGCTGGCCGAGAGCACCACGTGCGCGGCGAGCTTGTCGCTGAGGCCGGGGAGAATGCCCCAGACTTCCGCCATCAGGCCGACCCTTCCATCGCGGCGAGGCGTTCGGCCTGTTCGCGCGGGACGCTGACCAGGCGCTGCGCCACCGTGCCGCCCTCGCCCGCCAGCAGGGCGTTGGGCGTAGCGTCGGCCACCAGCGCGCCGGTGTCCATCACCAGCACCCGGTCCGCCAGCAGCAGCGCCTCGGCCATGTCGTGCGTCACCATCACCGTGGTGAGGCCGAGGCGTTCGTGCAGCTCGCGCACCTTGCGCCCCAGCGCGTCGCGGGTGATCGGATCGAGCGCGCCGAAGGGCTCGTCCATGATCAGCAGCTCAGGTTCCCCCGCCAGCGCCCGCGCCACGCCGACCCGCTGGCGCTGCCCGCCGGAGAGTTCATCGGGCATCCGGCTCGCCAGCGCCGGATCAAGTTCGACCAGTTCGAGCAGGGCGGCGATCCGTTCGGGCGGGAGCCTCTCGCCCGTCAGACGCGGGCCGATGGCGATGTTCTCGGCCACGCTCATGTGCGGAAACAGGCCCACGCCCTGAAACACATAACCCACGCGGCGGCGCAGCTGTGCGGGCTTCAGGGCGCTGACATCCTCGCCGCCGAACAGCACGCGGCCTTCCGTAAGCGTGACTAGCGTGTTGACCGTCTTGAGCAGCGTCGACTTGCCCGATCCCGAGGCCCCCACCAGCGCCACGAAACTGCCTCCCGCGATGTCGCAGGTGACCCCGTCTGCTTGCGTGCCGACTGCCGTGACCGTGCCGAAGCGGCAGATCACCGCCTCGAAGCGGAGCAGGGGCGGCGGTTTGATCATCACCGTCGATTAGCGATTGTGGCACGGCTGCGCCAGCACCAGCCGTTGGCGTTTGCCCACGGCCTTGCTATGCGGGTTTGCAGAACATCATTTCAATCGCAGGACATAAAATGCGCGCCACCCCCGATTTCGACTTCCAGCTTGGTGAAGCGGCCGAGATGATCCGCGAAAGCACCGCCCGTTTCGCCGACGAGCAGATCGCGCCGCTGGCCGATCGCACCGACCGCGAAGACCGCTTCCCGCGCGAGCTGTGGGAGCCGATGGGCGCGCTGGGCCTGCACGGCATCACCGTCGAGGAGGAATGGGGCGGGCTGGGGCTCGGCTATCTGGAGCACGTGATCGCGGTCGAGGAAGTGTCACGGGCCAGTGCCTCTGTGGGCCTGTCCTATGGCGCGCATTCGAACCTTTGCCTCAACCAGATTCGCCGCTGGGGGAATGACGAGCAGAAGGCCAAGTATCTGCCCAAGCTGATCAGCGGCGAACACGTCGGCAGCCTCGCCATGTCCGAAGCGGGCGCGGGGTCGGACGTGGTCTCGATGAAACTGAAGGCGGATGCGGTGCAGGGTGGCTATGTCCTTAACGGCACCAAGTTCTGGATCACCAATGCGCCCGAGGCCGACACGCTGGTAGTCTATGCCAAGACCGATGGCCACGCGGGATCGCGCGGCATCACTGCCTTCCTGATCGAGAAGGGCGACGAGGGCTTCGCCATCGGCCAGAAGATTTCCAAGGTCGGCATGAAGGGCTCGCCCACCGCCGAGCTGGTGTTCACCGACTGCTTCGTGCCCGAAGAGCGCGTGATGGGGCCGGTCAACGGCGGGGTCGGCGTGCTGATGAGCGGGCTCGATTACGAGCGCGTGGTGCTCGCCGGGTTGCAGCTCGGCATCATGCAGGCGTGCCTCGACACGGTGATCCCCTATCTGCGCGAGAGGAAGCAGTTCGGAAAGCCGATTGGCTCGTTCCAGCTGATGCAGGCCAAGGTCGCCGACATGTATGTCGCCCTGCAATCTGCCCGCGCCTACACCTATGCGGTGGCCAAGGCGTGCGACGCGGGGCAGACGACGCGCTTCGATGCGGCGGGGGTGATTTTGCTGGCGTCGGAGAATGCCTTCAAGGTCGCTGCGGAGAGCGTGCAGGCACTGGGCGGCGCGGGCTACACCACCGATTGGCCGGTGGAACGCTACATGCGCGACGCGAAGCTGCTCGATATCGGCGCAGGCACGAACGAAATCCGCCGGATGCTGATCGGGCGCGAACTGATCGGGGCGGCGGGGTAAGGCCATGACCGCCCCCACCCTCACCACCAAACTCGACCGCGAGAGCCCTGAGGCCAAGGCCCGCTTCGCGCATAACCACGCCCTTGCGCAGGAACTTCGCGCCCGCGTCGCCGAGGCAGCCCTCGGCGGGCCGGAGAAGCATCGCGAGCGGCATGTCTCGCGCGGCAAGCTGCTTCCGCGCGAGCGGGTGGAGCGGCTGCTCGATCCGGGGTCACCCTTCCTCGAAATCGGGCAGTTGGCGGCGAACGGGATGTACGAAGGCGACGTCAACGGCGCCTCGATCATCTGCGGGGTGGGCCGCGTCTCGGGCCGCCAGTGCATGATCGTGTGCAACGATGCGACGGTGAAGGGCGGCACCTACTACCCGATGACGGTCAAGAAGCACCTGCGCGCGCAGGAGATCGCGCAGGAGAACCGCCTGCCATGTATCTATCTGGTGGACTCCGGCGGGGCGAACCTGCCGCATCAGGCCGAGGTCTTCCCCGACCGCGACCATTTCGGGCGGATTTTCTTCAATCAGGCCAATATGTCCGCGCTCGGCATCCCGCAGATCGCCTGCGTGATGGGGAGCTGCACCGCGGGCGGCGCCTACGTCCCCGCCATGTCCGACGAGACGGTGATCGTCCGCAATCAGGGCACGATCTTCCTCGCCGGGCCGCCGCTGGTGAAGGCCGCGACGGGCGAGGAGATCAGCGCCGAGGACTTGGGCGGCGGCGACTTGCACGCCAGGAAATCGGGCGTGGTCGATCACCTCGCGGAGAATGACGAGCACGCGCTGACCATCGTGCGCGATATCGTCAGCCACCTCAATTCCCCGTTCGGTTCGAGCGCAGTCGAGAACCGTGGCTTGGGGTGTGTCTCGACTTCGCTCGACACGAACGGGTTGAAAGACCCGCGCCCGCCCAAGTTCGACGCCGAAGACCTCTACGCCCTCATCCCCGAGGATGTGCGCGCGCCCTATGATGTGAAGGAAGTGATCGCGCGGCTGGTGGACGGCAGCGAGTTCCACGAGTTCAAGGCGCATTACGGCGCGACGCTGGTCTGCGGTTTCGCGCATATCTGGGGAATGCCGGTCGCGATCCTCGCCAATAACGGCGTGCTCTTCTCCGAAAGCGCGCAGAAGGGCGCGCATTTCATCGAACTGGCCTGCCAGCGTCGCATCCCGCTGCTGTTCCTCCAGAATATCAGCGGCTTCATGGTCGGCGGGAAGTATGAGGCGGAAGGCATCGCCAAGCACGGGGCGAAGCTGGTCACCGCCGTCGCCACCGCGACCGTGCCAAAGGTCACCGTGGTGATCGGCGGCAGCTTCGGCGCGGGCAATTACGGGATGTGCGGCCGCGCCTACTCGCCCCGCTTCCTCTTCACCTGGCCCAATGCCCGCATCTCGGTGATGGGCGGCGAGCAGGCGGCCAGCGTCCTCGCCACCGTCCACCGCGACGCCGACAGCTGGACCCCGGAGCAGGCCGAGGCCTTCAAGGCCCCGATCCGCCAGAAATACGAGGACGAAGGCAACCCCTACTACGCCACAGCGCGCCTGTGGGACGACGGCGTGGTCGATCCGGTGCAGACCCGCGATGTGCTGGGGCTGGCGTTTGCGGCGTGTCTTGAAGCCCCCATCGCCGAGCGTCCGGCGTTCGGCGTGTTCCGGATGTAGTCGATGCGTTCACTCAAATCAGTTGACGGTCTGGAAGAATTCGGGCGCGTCAGGCTGTCAAAGAGCTTCTTCATGCGCGACTTCCTGTTTTCGGATATCGCGGCGGTCCATGGACTGCTCAATGTGCCAAACGACCCTGCACTTGCCATCGCAGCCGGAACGAAGCTTTGCGAGGAATTGCTCGAACCTTTGCAGGATCGGTTTGGCCGTATTGCCGTCCGTTCCGCCTATCGCTCAGAGGAAGTGAACGCGCTGGGAAATTCACTTGGCCAGAACTGCGCGCGCAATGAGGCCAATTTTGCCAAGCATATCTGGGATCGCCGGGATGCAAACGGTCACATGGGGGCGACTGCGTGCATCGTCATTCCGGCATTCTATGACGCATTCTCCAACGACGGGGACTGGAAAAAACTGGCATGGTGGATTCACGACCATCTCCCCTACAGTGAAATGTTTTTCTTCAAGAAGTATTGGGCGTTCAACCTCACGTGGAGTGAATGTCCCAAACGCACGATCCATACTTGGACTGAACCGCAGCGGGTGCTCACCAAGCCTGGCATGGCCAATAACTCTTTCGGTCATGAGGCTGATTGGGCTGGGATTGAGCGTCTGTTCCGGAAGTAGTCTGAAACCTCCACTCTCCCCCTTGCGTAACTCCCCCGATTGCGGGCAAACACCAAGGCGAGAGAGGGATCACACTTTGCCGGAAAAATACGCTCGCAAGCCGACGCTCGCCTCGCGCATCGTGCGCCGGATCATTCTGGCGATCTGGTATATCCGGGGCTGGAAGATCGATAGCCCCCTGCCCAAGCATCTGAAGAAATACGTGATCGCGGGTGCGCCGCATACCACCAACTGGGACTTTGTGTTCTTCACCGGCGCGACCCATGAAGAGGGCATCCGCCCCAATTTCATGGGCAAGCACACGCTGTTTCAGGGGATCATGAAGAACTTCATGCTCGACATGGGCGGCATCCCGGTCGACCGCCGCAAGAGCGCGAATGCCACCGAACAGGTCGCCGCCGAATTCGCCGCGCGTGACCATCTGGCGCTGGTGATCGCCTGCGAGGGGACGCGCAAGACCGACGGCAAGTGGAAATCGGGCTTCTACCACATCGCCCGCGCCGCCGATGTGCCGATCGTCCCCGCCTTTGCCGACAACGCCCGCAAGATCATCAGCTTTGGCGAGCCACTGATGCCGAGCGGCAATTATGGCGAGGACCTGCTGAAAATCGCCGAGTGGTTCCGTTCCAAGCTGCCCGATTACGAGCGATTCAAGGTGCTGGAACAGCAGGCGCGCGACATTATCGCTGGGAAGAACGATGTTTGAACTGCTGCTTTTGAATGCCGGCATCCTGCTGGCGCTGGTGCTGATCCAGTGGGCGATTTCGGTAAAGATCGACGACGTGTCCTTCATCGACGCCTTCTGGGGCGCAGGCATGGCGATTCTTGCCGTTGCGAGCTGGCTGCATGTGCCGGGCGGGCCGGGCGCGCTTGCCACGCTGATCATGGGCATGACAGCGGCGTGGGGCTTCCGGCTGGGCATCTATCTGTTCCTGCGCTGGCGCAAGGAAGGCGAGGACAAGCGGTACAAGCTGATTCTCAAGAAAGACCGCGAGGCGGGCCGCTTTGCGCAGGCCGCGCTCACCCGCGTGTGGTTGATGCAGGCGGTGCTGCTGTTCATGGTGTCCAGCCCGGCGCAGGTCGGTATCCTTGCCAGCCCCGAACCCGCGCCGATCCCGCCTCTGGCGTGGGTGGGCTTTGGCGTGTGGTGCGTTGGCGTGTTCTTCGAATGGGTGGGCGACTGGCAGCTTGCCCGGTTCAAGGCGAATCCGGCGAACCACGGCACGGTCTTGGATACCGGCCTGTGGCGCTACACCCGCCATCCCAACTACTTCGGCGATTTCGCTGCATGGTGGGGCATCTGGCTGGCCTGTGCGGCGGCGGGTTGGGGCTATGCGGCGGCGACCGTCATCGGCCCGCTGTTTCTCAGCTTCACGCTCACCAAATGGTCGGGCGTGGCCCTGCTGGAGCGCGGGCTCGACAAGTCCAAGGGTGACAAATACGCCGATTACAAGCGGCGCACCTCGGCCTTTTTCCCGCTGCCGCCCAAGCGCTGAGGCGCGACTATTCGACCAACGACCTTGCTGCGACGCACAAAAAGCGTGGCCCCCGCCCTTTAAGCTTGCGCCGCTTTGGCCTATGTTGCGCAAGATCAAGGAGACGCGCTTGCCCATGGCTCTCAACCCCACCCTGCGTGAGCAGGAGCGCGAACGCGTCGCGCGGCACGTGCTCGAGCTCGTCAAGGAACGCGGATCGGAAATCCCTTGGACTCTGGCCATGGCCGAAAGCGGTCTGACCCGCGCGCGGTTCGAGGCGCTGTTCGAGGATTATGACGATCTGTTCGATGCCGTCGCGCAGTTGTGGCTCGCGCCGCATCTGGCGGTGATGGAAGAAGTGCTCGCGACCAACTTGCCGCCGCAGCGCAAGATGTACGAATTCTTCCGGCGCCGTTTCGCAATCTCGCAAGAGCGGTTCCGCGCCGATCCGCAGTTCTTCAACATCCTGTGCGAGATGGGCGCGGCCAATTTCGAAAAGGTGCGCAGCTATGTCGATCTGGCCGATCACTACCTGTGCGAACTCATCGCCGAAGCCCAGGCCGAGGGCTTTTTCGCGGGGCTTGAGATTGACGAGGCGCTATCGCTGATCAACCAGATGATCAGCAACTACACCCTGCCCGACGCGCTGATCTATCTCGGCGACAAGCTGACCGAACAGAAGCTCGCGCGGATCGTGGACACCATGTTCATCGGCCTGTCGGGCGAGGCCGGAGCGGATGCTTCAGGTGTGAACACGCTGAAGGTCGCCTCGTAGTTTTATGCCACTTGAAGTGGCTCAGACCTCCCGTCGGGAGGTCTGTATCGCGCGTCAGCGCGATTGTGACATCAAACCCCTTCCCACCACGCCGATGCAGGGTCATCGCTGCCCCGTGCGCCGCGGCGCCTGAGCCCGTTCAGCAAACCGCCTTCCAGCGCCATTGTCGAAGGGCTCGTGCGGTTCCAGTCCATCACGTAAAGCCGCTCGGCAATGCGCCAGCGCCCTTCATGCTTTTCCAGCCGGTCGAGATAACGCCCACCGACGACAAGCTCGATCTCGCCATCGGGCGAGGGGATGAGGTGGAGCGCGACGCAATTGGTCTCGGCCTTCGCGGTCTCGCCGCTTACGCGTATCACGGTGTTGCTGATGTTGTGCTGGGTGAGACGCATTGCGCCGAGGCCCGCCATCAGGCTGGGAATCACCTCGGCAACCGGCCTTGCCCCGTCGCCATAGTCGATCATCGCGTCGGGCGTGAAAACAGCGGTGAGTTGCGCGGCATCGCAGCGGTCTATCCCCCGGCAATAGAGCGCCAGCGTTTCGGCGATGGCGAGCCGGTCGGCAAGTTCGGTGCTGTCCATCACCGCCTCATCAGTCGCGGCGGAACTGCAGCACGTTGGCGGGCAGCTTGCGCGGCGGCGGTCGCAGGCGGTGTTCGGCCAACGCATATTTCAGCGCGGCACCCACCATCGCGGCCGACAGCAGCAGGATCACCCCGGCCCAGAACCAGTAGGGCAGGCCGATTGTCGCCGCGATCTGGCCAGTGTCCGAAAGCATCGCCTGCCCATCGATCACGGCCTGCTCGCTGAACAGGTAACCCCAGTCACGCAAGGCACTCATCGCGCCCAGCACGCCGAGGAATTGCAGGGCAAAGCGTGTCAGCGCGGGCCCGGCACGCCAGGCAATCAGTGCCAGGATCGCAGCGACCAGCGGCAGTGTCCAATAGCCCACCGCGGAGCGCACCCAGATCAGGACGCTGGCGACAATCGCCGCCGCCATCAGCCACAGCGCCGGGCGCCACAGGCGGGGATGAGCGCTCGCCACGATCAGCAGCGCGCCCACCATGCTCGGCGCGAGCGGGCCGCCCGCGGCAATCGCGGCAAAGGTGAAGCGCGAGGCATCGGGGGCCATCAGGTTCTGCGCCACGCCCGAACCATTGGCGAAGATCATCAACTGCTCGAACTGCTGGCCCAGCAGCAGCGCGGTCAGGCCATGCCCCATTTCGTGAAACCACGTCGTGAGGATCGCGAAAGGATAGATCACGTAGGAACCGAACGGCAGCGCGGGCAGCATCACCACCAGCAGCCCCGCCAGCACCAGCCGGCCGATCGCTTCACCCTGCGAGCCTGGGGTGACGAGCGACTGCACGCGCGCGCCTAGTCCGCGCCGACGATGTCAGGCGTGCGGCCTGATGCATCGACGTTGATCCGGTCGAAGTCCTCGGCCGCGCGGGCATCCTCGTCACGGTATTCCTGCAGGATCGACCAGCTGGCAAGGAACAGGCCGGCCACCAGCGGGCCCAGCACGATCCCCGAAAAGCCGAGGAAGCTGATCCCGCCCAAGGTGGTGACAAGGATGATCCAGTCCGGAATGCCAGTGTCGCGGCCGACCAGAATGGGGCGCAGCACGTTATCGGCCGAGGAGATGATCACCACGCCCACGACCAGCACGAACAACCCCTGCCACACCGCGCCTGTCACCAGCAGCCACAGGCCGACCGGGATATAGACCGCACCGGCACCGATCACCGGCACCAGCGCGAAAATCGTCGTCAGCACCCCGAACAGCAGCGCGGATTCAAGCCCGACAATGACAAAGCTGATCCCGGCCAGCACGCCCTGCACCAACCCGACCACGCCGGATCCCTTGATCGTCGCGCGCACGATGCCGAGAAAGCGTTCCGCCAACCGTTCGGAAATCGAACGCTCCACCGGGATCGTGCGAAGCACTGTGCGTCCGATCCGCTCGCCGTCGCGCAGCAGGAAGAACATCACGTAAAGTCCCACGCCAAACGACAGGATGAAGCCCAGTGCGCCCGAACCGATCGAGACCGCCTGACTGGCGATCATCCCGGCGCTTTCGGCCAGCAGTTCCTGCAGCTTGGTCTGCGCGGTCGATACATCGGCCCAGCCTGAGCGGTCGACTGCTTCCTGTGCGGCCTCAGGCAACATCCCGTAGACCTGATCGAAGGTGGCGGCGAGATCGATGGGGTTGGCCTGCAACGCGCTGACCAGCACCAGCGCCTCCTCAAGCACCAGCGTCGCAAGCCAGGCGGCCGGCACCAGCACGGCGAAGAAAATCACCCCGAGCGAGCTGAGCGCCGCCGGATTGCGTCGCCCGCGCATCTTGCGCAGCATCCAGCGATAGAGCGGCTGGAACATGATCGCCGCCAGCGCCGCCCACAGCAGCGCAGTGGCGAAGGGCCAGATGATAACCGCCATCAACAGGCTCACCACCGCAAGGATCAGCAGAAAGCTTGCCTGCTGCAATTCGTCGGTGCGGTGGGGCTGCTGGGCCATCGGTGTCTTTCGCGAGGGGGCTAGATGTCGAGATTCGCCACGTTGAGGGCATTATCCTGAATGAATTCCCGTCGCGGCTCGACGATGTCGCCCATCAGGCGGGTGAAGATCTCGTCCGTCACGTCGGCATCCTCGACCTTGACCTGCAGCAGCGCCCGGTTTTCGGGATCGAGCGTGGTCTCCCACAGCTGCTCGGCATTCATTTCGCCAAGGCCCTTGTAACGCTGGATCGACAGGCCCTTGCGCCCGGCGGCGAAGATCGCCTCAAGCAATTGCGTCGGGCGGCTGATCGCGCCGTCCACCGGGATCGCGGTGACCGGCGGCGTGTCTTCCACCTCACCGGCGAGCGGATCGGTGGTGGCAACGGGTTCGGGCTCCGTCTCCTCGGCGGCCGCGTCCCCGCGCACCAGACTGACCGGCGCGGCATAGGTTTCGGCCTGCGCGGCGGCGAGGCTGTGAAGCTTGTGCGCCTCGGTGCTGGCGAGGAAACGCGCGTCGATTTCGTGGACGTCGGTGACGCCGCGCCACAGGCGTTCGAACACCACCGTGCCGTCTTCGCGCTGCGAGGCGCTCCAGCGGGCTTCGCGGTCGCCCGCGCCCAGCCGTCCGGCGGCCCGTTCCAGCGCAGCCGCAAGCCCCGCGCCCGACAGGCCGGGTTCGAGCACACCGGTCAGCGCCATCTGCTCGACAATGCCCATGTCATAGCGGCGCGGCACGAAGCCGAGCAGGTTCTTGAGGCGCAGCGCCCCGTCGACGATCTCGCGCAGGTCGGCGCCCGAACGCGAGCCGCCCGCCGTTTCCAGCACCCGGCCCTGCAGCCCGGCATCGACGAGATAGCGATCAAGCGCCGCCTGATCCTTGAGGTAGACCTCGCTCCGCCCCTTGGCGACCTTGAACAGCGGCGGCTGGGCGATGAACAGGTGTCCGGCCTTGATGATCTCGGGCATCTGGCGGTGGAAGAAGGTCAGCAGCAGCGTGCGGATATGCGCCCCGTCCACGTCCGCGTCGGTCATGATGACGATCTTGTGGTAGCGCAGCTTTTCGAGGTTGAATTCGTCGCGGATGCCGGTGCCCATCGCCTGGATGAGAGTGCCGACTTCCTTGGACGAGATGATCCGGTCGAACCGCGCGCGTTCGACGTTCAGGATCTTGCCCTTGAGCGGCAGGATCGCCTGCGTCTTGCGGTCGCGGCCCTGTTTGGCCGAACCGCCTGCGGAATCGCCCTCGACCAGGAACAGTTCGGACTTGGCCGGATCGCGCTCCTGACAGTCCGCCAGCTTGCCGGGCAGCGAGGCCACGCTCATTGCGCCCTTGCGGCTCATTTCGCGGGCGCGGCGCGCGGCTTCGCGAGCGGCAGCGGCGTCGATCACCTTCTGGATGATCGCGCGGGCATCATTGGGGTTTTCCTCCAGCCACTCGGTCATCTTCTCGCCCATCAGGGTTTCGAGCGGTGAGCGCACTTCGGAAGAAACCAGCTTGTCCTTGGTCTGGCTGGAGAACTTGGGATCGGGCAGTTTGACGCTGACGATCGCGGTCAGGCCTTCGCGCATATCTTCGCCCGACAGGCTGACCTTTTCCTTCTTCAGCATCCCCGAGCGCTCGGCATAATTGTTGAGCGTGCGGGTCAGCGCGGCGCGGAAGGCAGCAAGGTGCGTGCCGCCGTCGCGCTGGGGGATGTTGTTGGTGAAGGCGAGCACGTTCTCGTAATAGGAATCGTTCCATTCGAGCGCGACGTCGATCCCGATACCGTCCTTTTCCGCGCTGACAGCAATGGGTTCGGGGATCAGCGCCTGCTTGTTGCGGTCGAGATATTTGACGAAGGCGGCAATCCCGCCTTCGTAATAGAGATCATGCTCGACAACCTCCTCGTGGCGCAGGTCACGCAGCTTGATGCGCACGCCGGAATTGAGGAAGGCCAGCTCGCGGTAGCGGTGCTCAAGCTTCTCGAAATCGAATTCGGTGACGTTCTTGAAGGTATCGTGGCTGGCCTTGAAGGTGACGCGGGTGCCTTTCTTGAAGCCGTTGGGGTCGGCATTGCCGCTGGCCTTGGGCGCATCACCCTTCACCACCAGCGGGGCGACGGCATCGCCATGCTCGAAGCGCATCCAGTGCTCCTTGCCTTCGCGCCAGATGGTGAGTTCAAGCCATTCGGAAAGTGCGTTGACCACCGACACGCCCACGCCGTGCAGGCCGCCCGAAACCTTGTAGGCATTATCGTCCGAGGTGTTCTCGAACTTACCCCCCGCGTGCAGCTGGGTCATGATGACTTCGGCGGCCGAGACGCCTTCTTCGGGGTGCATGCCGGTGGGGATGCCGCGCCCGTTATCCTCGACGGAAACCGAGCCATCAGGGTTCAATTCGATCAGAACAAGGTCGCAATGCCCCGCCAGCGCCTCGTCGATCGCGTTGTCGCTGACTTCGAACACCATGTGGTGCAGGCCAGAGCCGTCGTCGGTGTCGCCGATATACATCCCCGGCCGCTTGCGCACGGCATCGAGGCCCTTGAGAACCTTGATCGAATCCGCGCCATATTCGTTGGCGTTGGGCAGCTTTGCGGGGGGTTGCTCAGAAGCGTTGGAATTGTTGTCGTCCATGCAACACCATATAGGCGTTCAGGACGGGAAACCCAACTGCGGGAGGGCCGCAACAGGCGCTTTTCCACGGGTGTTCAGGGCGGTTCGTCGAGCCTTTCAGAAGGCGGGGCGGAAATGGACACGCCCGCGCCACATGGTCGCATCGAACAGCGCCATCATCCCGGCTCGCGTGGCTGCGTCGAACTGGGTGACATGGCACTGCGCGGCGGCTGTCGCAGCGGCGAGATCGGCGGGGGTATAGGCGATGGTCTCGGTCAGCAGCGCGGGATCGGTGGTGGCCCAGGCGACCATTTCCGGCACGGGCGGAAGGCTGCCTGTGGGGATGCCGACATAGAGCAGCTTCGGACGCTCGGCAGCGGGCCGGGCCTGCGCGATCTGGGTGACGATCGCGCTCACCATGCGGTGATCGGCATGGCCGTAGCCGCCGTCCGGCCCCCAGGTGAGGACGAGGTCCATGTCTCCAAGCCAGTTTGCCAGCGCCTCTGCCAGACCGCGCGCCGCGCTGTTATCGTGGTGTGCGCCTGTACCGAGCGTTCCATCTCCGAACCGGAAATCGACCGCCGCTTTTGCGCTGAGCGCCCGCATCGCGCAGTTGGCTTCTTCAAAGCGCACCGCACCCAGCTCCTGTCCCGGCGGAAGGTCGCTCACTCCCGGACCGGCATCGCCATTGGTGGCATAGATCAGAGTCACCTCTGCCCCCTGCCGCGCCAGTGCGGCAAGGGCCGGGGCCATCGGCAATTCGTCATCGGGATGGGCGAGCACCACCGTTACCTGCAAGGGCTGACTGCGCGGCTCCTCCGCCGCTACGGGCGCGAAGGCCGTCGCGCCGAGCATGGCGAGGCTTATGGTGCGGATCATGGTCAGGCCCCCTCAATTACGTTGCACATGGCAACGCTCCGATTATGCAAGGCCGTCATGGATAGCGCAATGATGACCGCCCGCCTTGCTGAACCCTTCGGCTCCTTCCCGGATATCCTGATGGAATGGTCGCGCATCAAGGGCGACGACCTCGCCCTGCGTGATGACAGGCGGGAGGTTTACTGGGCAGAGCTCGTCGGCCTGGTCGAGCGGCTGGCGGCGCGGCTGGTGGAGACGGGGCTTCAGCGCGGGCAGTCGGTGGCGATCCTCGGCACGTCGAGCGTCGAATATGCGCTGGTGTTTCTCGCCGCGGTGCGCGCCGGGGGCGTGGCCGCGCCGCTCACCACCAGCGCCTCGCCCGAACAGCTCGAAGGCATGGCGCGGGATTCGGGCGCGATCCACCTGTTCATAGACAGCGCCAAGGCGGCGGAGCTGGGGGCGGATTTCATGGCGCATCTGATCCGCGTGCCGCTCGAATCCATCGACCACTGGATGGCCCCTCCCGGCTCCCGCGCACCGGACTTCGTTCCGGAGCCCAAAGACCCGTTCAACATCATCTATTCCAGCGGCACCACGGGCATTCCCAAGGGCATCGTCCATTCGCACCAGATGCGCTGGCGGCAGTTTGCAGCAACCGCCCTGTCCTATCTCGGCGCGGGGCTGGAGGTGCGCTCGCTCGCTTCCACGCCGCTCTATTCGAACACCACGATGGTCGCCTTCCTGCCCGTGCTGCTCGCGGGTGGCTGCGTGCGGGTGATGGGCAAGTTCGATTGCGGCAAGTGGCTCGCCCACGCGCAGGCTGACCGCACCACCATCACCATGCTGGTGCCGGTGCAATATCAGCGGTTGATGGATTTTGCGGGGTTCGATGACTTCGACCTGTCGAGCCTCAAGCTCAAATATTGCACCTCCGCGCCCTTCTCTGCGGAACTCAAGCGCGAAGTGCTGAAGCGGATGCCCGGCGGGCTGATCGAGATCTATTCGATGACCGAAGGCGGCGTCGTCTGTTTGCTGCCGTGCCACGAATTCCCCGACAAGCTGCACACCGTCGGCCGCCCCGCACCGGGGAGCGAATTGAAGGTATTGGACGATGAAGACCGCGAGGTGCTGCCCGGCACCCCCGGCAACCTGATCGGCCGCAGCCTCACCATGATGAGCGGCTACAAGAACCGCCCCGACAAGACCGCTGAAGCCCAGTGGATCGACCCTGTGACGGGCGAGGCGTGGATGCGCATGGGCGATATTGGCCGGGTCGATGCGGAAGGCTTTGTCGAACTGGTCGGCCGCGCCAAGGACATGATCATCTCGGGCGGGTTCAACATCTATCCGAGCGATCTGGAGGCCGAACTGCTGAAGGAGCCGGGCGTGGCAGAAGCGGCCGTGGTCGGCGTGCCCTCGCGCGCATGGGGCGAGACGCCGGTGGGGTTCGTGGTGCTGAAGGACGGAGCCGACCCGGCAGCGATCATGGCGGCGGTCAACACGCGGCTTGGCAAGACCCAGCGCCTCGCCGCGCTCCATATGATCGACGAAATGCCGCGCAGCCATATCGGCAAATTGCTCAAGACCGAGCTTCGCGCCGAGGCCGAGCGGCTGGGAGGCATTGACTAGAAACAGCTCGGCCCGGCCCCTCGCGTGAGGAACCGGGCCGGACTTGGTGTCGCTATGCCTCGCGCGATTTACACGATATCAGAGGCTTGAGGCCCTACACGATAAACGTGTTGAACGCGGTGCCGCTGATGGCGACGGCGAGCAGGAAGGCGACAGCCTTTTCGCTGATCATGCGCATGGTTTTTTCCCTGTTCTGTTGTGGTTGGGAGCCCGGCCGACCAGAGGGGGAGAGGGGGATGATCGCCCGGGCTTGCGCATCATATACACTGCGACGCGTAATTTTCAATCTTTAAGAAGACTGAAAATAATTCATCAGCGCAATCGAAAAAGGCAATCACAGCGCCTTCCGCCGAGCTGATCGAGGGGCTTTGCTGCTTGCAAGGACAGCTCGAGGCGCGGCCACCTGTTCAGGGGGGGGGAGGGTGGTGGCCGCGCCTCTTTCGCTGCGTGTCCGCCCTTGGGCAGACCATGACAGGGCAGGATGCAGCCGCGCGAGGGGGGAGAGCTGGCTGCTCCTGCCGGTCAGCAGGCTGGCAGGTGAGCCGTATTCGGCCTTTCACTGCCTGACGATGGCTTCCGCAAGGAAGAAGGCCGGGATGGAGAGAGGAGCCCGGCACCGCATCGTTCGAAAACAGAAGTGGTGTTCGACAGAACCGAATTCAAATGCGAAAACGCCAATTTTAGTTGCACGTTTTGCAATTAATGGCGCCCACGCCTTGCATGAAAAAGGCCGCCAGATCGCTCTGACGGCCTTTTCTTTCAAGAGATTATCGGTGCTCAGTTGGCAGCGACGCTGCGACCATTGCTGGTCTGGGCCGAGGCCAGGCGCTCGACTTCGGCCATCGCCGTGGTGCGGGCATCGGCGATGCACTTGGCGTCGATCGGAGCGCGGCCATAGGTGTAGCGGGTCGCGCCTTCGACGGTGCAGGCCTTGCGCAGCTTGGCGTCGATGCGCGCTTCGAGCGCGGCGCGGCCTTCGGCGGTGGTCACGTCGACATCGCCATAGCCGATGCGGACGGTGACGGTCTCGTCAGCCGCAGGGGCAGCAGCGACCGGAGCAGCAAGGACAGCGAGAGCAATCAGGGGCAGAGTGAAACGCATTGGGGAATCTCCGGGATCTTGAGAGGGTGTCAGGGGGAATCGATGCCGTTGACCGGCATTCAGTTGCTGTTTGAAACTCTGGTGCAGCGCACAAGAGAACTGTGCAAATGCGAAAAGTGCGAAAATCGTTCCAAAGATTGCAACCGAATTTTCGCACAAAGGCGGGAACCCGCTGCAAAAACGACGGAAAAAATTGTTGCAGCGCAAAATCGCCGGATTGCCGTGCGCGGATGCTGGACAGGGCGGGGTGCGCTCCTTAATCCGCCGCCATGAGCGCGCACCCTGTGAGCGGCGAGTCCGCTGTCCCCGATTCCATCCTCATCGTCGATTTCGGGTCGCAGGTGACCCAATTGATCGCGCGCCGGGTGCGCGAAGCGGGGGTCTATTCCGAGATCGCGCCCTTCACGCAGGCCGAAGCCGCCTTCCACCGTCTGAAGCCCAAGGGCATCATCCTGTCAGGCTCGCCCGCCAGCGTGCCGGAAGACGGCAGCCCGCGCGCGCCGCAGGCCTTGTTCGAGGCCGGCTTGCCGATCCTCGGCATCTGTTATGGCCAGCAGGTGATGACCCACCAACTCGGCGGCGAAGTGCGCCCCGGACACGAGACCGGGGAGGGCGGCGAATTCGGCCGCGCCTTCCTTACCGTCACCGGCGAATGCGCGCTGTTCGACGGGCTATGGCAGGTCGGCGAGCGGCATCAGGTATGGATGAGCCACGGCGACAAGGTCACGCAGTTCGCCCCCGGCTTCGAAATCGTCGCCACCTCCGACGGCGCGCCCTTTGCGGTGATCGCCGACGAAGCCCGCAAGTTCTACGGTACCCAGTTCCACCCCGAAGTGGTTCACACCCCCGATGGCGGCAAGCTGATCGCCAATTTCGTGCGCCATGTCTGCGGCCTTGCGGGCGACTGGACCATGGCCGAGTTCCGCAAGACCAAGATCGCCGAAATCCGCGCACAGGTGGGTGACAAGCGGGTGATCTGCGGCCTCAGCGGCGGGGTCGATTCGGCGGTCGCGGCGGTGCTGATCCACGAGGCGATCGGCGACCAGCTGACCTGCGTCTTCGTCGACCATGGCCTCATGCGCATGAACGAGGCCGAGCAGGTCGTCACCCTGTTCCGCGATCATTACAACATCCCGCTGGTGCATGTGGAAGCCGAGGAGCTGTTCCTCGGGGGCCTCAAGGGTCTCACCGACCCGGAAGCCAAGCGCAAGTTCATCGGCAAGACCTTCATCGACGTGTTCGAAGCCGAGGCCAACAAGATCGGCGGGGCGGATTTCCTCGCGCAGGGCACGCTTTACCCGGACGTGATCGAGTCGGTCTCCTTCACCGGCGGGCCTTCGGTGACGATCAAGAGCCACCACAATGTCGGCGGGCTCCCGGAACGCATGAACATGGCGCTGGTCGAACCCTTGCGCGAGCTGTTCAAGGACGAGGTGCGCGATCTGGGGCGGGAACTCGGCCTGCCCGATGCCTTCGTTGGCCGCCACCCCTTCCCCGGCCCCGGCCTTGCGATCCGCATCCCCGGCGAAGTGACCAAGGAACGCTGCGACATCCTGCGCAAGGCCGATGCGATCTACCTTGAGGAAATCCGCAACGCCGGCCTCTACGACGCGATCTGGCAGGCCTTCGCGGTGTTGCTGCCGGTCAAGACCGTGGGCGTGATGGGCGACGGGCGAACCTATGACAGCGTCTGCGCCCTGCGCGCCGTCACCTCGACCGACGGGATGACGGCGGATGTCTACCCCTATGACGCCGGGTTCCTGACCCGCGTGGCGACCCGCATCGTCAACGAGGTCAAGGGCATCAACCGGGTGGTCTACGACTACACCAGCAAGCCGCCTGGAACGATCGAGTGGGAGTAAGGCAAGCGCCCCCTTCCGGCGGCGCGGCAAATCGCCTATTCATCGCGCCGATCCATCCGTATCAAGGGTACTGCCTGTGACCAACCTGCGCCGTTTCGCTCCTCTCGCCGCCGCGCTTGCGCTGGGCCTTGGTGCCTGCGCTGAGCCCGCTGGTGATCCCGCCACTGATGCGGCGGCGGACGCAGCGCCGGTGAATGAAGGCGACTGGACGCTCGATCCGGCGACTTCGCGGCTCAGCTATGTCAGCATCAAGGCGGGCGAAGTGGCCGAAGCCAACCGCTTCGACGCCCTCAGCGGCAGCGTCGCGGCGGATGGCACGGCGAGCCTCGACATTGACCTTTCCTCGGTCGAAACCGGGGTCGACATCCGCAACGAACGGATGCGCGAGATCTTCTTTGCCGTGACTGAAAACCCGAAGGCGAGTGTCACGGCCAAACTCGATCCGGCAGCCTTTGCGGGCCTCGCAGTGGGCCAGTCGCTGACCCGCCCGCTCAAGGCCAATGTCACGATCAAGGGCGCGTCGAGCGATGTCGAAACCGAAGTGCTCGTCACCCGGGTTGCCGAGGGCCGCGTGACCGTGGTGCCTACGGCACCGGTGATCATCACCACCGACATGTTCGAACTGACCGACGAGCTGGGCGAGTTGCGCGCGCTGGCGCAGCTGCCCTCGATCACGCCTGCCGTGCCGGTGACCTTCAGCCTCGCCTTTACGCGCAGTTAAGCGCGCGGCCTTATCCTGCCTGCCGGGCCAAGAGCGCCTGCGCAGGAGATTGGGACATGCCCGAATTTCGCTTCCTTGCCCCCAGCTTGATCGACCGGGGCGCAACGGTCGAAGCGGCCACCGACGCTTTCCATGACGCGCCCGGCGCGGGCGACAGAAATGCGCCTTACAAGCGCTTCGCCAGCTGGCTGGCGACACGGCTGCAGCAAAGTGGCTACCGCGTTGACGGTCCCGAGCCGGACGAGAATGGCTGGATCCTCGCTATCCCCTCAAATGGCGCCTCGGCGCAGCTGGTGATCTACACCGGGCTGGGCGGCCCGGACGAGATCGTGCTCGACCTGCTGCTGCTGGGCCCTGCCGATCCGGCGATTGCCGATGCGTGCGCAACGATCCTGAGGGCATCGCCCGAGATCCGCGAGCTGACCATCGAGGACTAGCGCCGCATCGCAAACCGCGTTTTTCAGGGCCGTGCGCCAGTTTGCGCGCGATCAATGTGCCAAGTGCGCGATTCGGGCAGAAGGATCGGGCCGGGTGGAAGGGGAGCGAACCGATCCCACCGCATCCCCGCCGCCCGGCATCCCCTGAAAACTTTGCATCAGGTGTGACGCTACGGCGCGCGGCGCTCGGCTGCGGCCTCCCCAAAAGCGGGCTTGAAAGCATGCGCCAACTCGGCTTGTCTCCCGCGCAAACACGGCTTTGCACGGGAGAACACAGGCCATGAAGACCGCGATCACCGAAATGTTCGGCATCCAGCACCCGATCATTCAGGGGGGCATGCACTATGTCGGGTTCGCCGAGATGGCGGCGGCGGTCTCCAACGCCGGGGGCCTCGGGATCATCACCGGGCTGACGCAGGGGACGCCCGAGAAGCTCGCCAATGAAATCGCGCGCTGCAAGGACATGACCGACAAGCCCTTCGGCGTGAACCTCACCATCCTGCCGACCCTGACTCCGCCCGATTATCCCGGGCTGGTGAAGGCGGTGATCGACGGGGGGGTCAAGGTGGTCGAGACCGCGGGACGCAACCCGGTCGAACTGCTGCCGCCCCTCAAGGACGCCGGCATCAAGGTGATCCACAAGTGCACCAGCGTGCGCCACTCGCTGAAGGCGCAGGAAATCGGCTGCGACGCGGTGAGCGTCGACGGGTTCGAATGCGGCGGCCATCCGGGTGAGGATGACGTGCCGAACTTCATCCTGCTCCCGCGCGCGGCGGACGAACTGGAAATCCCCTTCGTCTCCAGCGGCGGCATGGCCGACGGGCGCAGTCTGGTGGCGAGCCTCGCCATGGGCGCGCAGGGGATGAACATGGGCACCCGCTTCATCGCCACCAAGGAAGCCCCGGTGCACGACAACGTGAAGCAGGCGATCCTCGCCGCGAGCGAGCTCGACACCCGGTTGGTGATGCGCCCGCTCAGGAACACCGAGCGCGTGCTCAACAATGCCGCGGTCGAGCGCCTGATCCAGAAGGAGAAGGACCTGGGCGATGCGATCACCATTCAGGACATCCTGCCCGAGGTCGCCGGGGTCTACCCCAAGATCATGACCGAAGGCGCGATGGACGAAGGCGCGTGGAGCTGCGGCATGGTCGCGGGCCTGATCCACGACATCCCGACCTGCCAGGAACTGATCGACCGCATCATGCTCCAGGCCGAGGAGATCATCGCCCGGATGCAGGCCATGGCCCGCGCATGATGCCGCGCACCTGAGCCATGATGCCGCATACGGACTAGGTGTCCGCCCGCATATTCGCATCCCTCCCAGTATGGGATCATGCCGGGGTCACGCCGATTCTGGAGGGGGTCGGCGTGGTTTAACGCGCTGATTTGCTTCGGACGGCTAAGGGAGGCTGCCCCGAGGATGTGGACGGGGAGAGACCGATGGATATTCTTTTCGCCTATCCGGCAACGCTTGCGGGAATCATCGGCTGCGTTGCGCTTGGCGCATGGACGCTCGGTCGTGGCCAGCGGGCTGGCGCGACTGAGTTTACCTTGCGGCCTTCGCAACCCGCGCCGCCGCACCCGCCGTTCGAATGGGCCTCCACCGCCCCGCTTCATGCTGGCGCAGCGGCGTCGTGCCGAAACCCGGCCCCCACCGGGCGCGACGCTGAACTGGATGAGACGCTTTCGCTCGGGGAGCTTCATGCCGAAGTCAGCGCCTACAGGCAGCGGGAACAGGTGCTGTCGCGGATCGGGAACGCGTGTCTGTGGGCCGAGATCCGGGAGCCTGTCGGCAATCACGAATGCCGCAACGCCGGTCTGATCGGTGCGCTGACCGGCCCCGCGCCCGACGCGGCGATGGCGGCTTGCGGCTGTGATCGGAACGCTGTTTCAGGCAGTAATTCCGAACGGGCGCAGGCTGCGGCTCAGCCCTCGCCCTTGACCTTCGTGTAAGGCACGAAGTCTTCAAAGAACACGACCCCGGTGAAAAAACCCAGCACCGGGTCGAAGGTGGTGATCACGTCCATCCGGCACAGCTGCGTCCCGTTGAAGCGGTTGGTAAGCAGCGCATTGGTGCGCTTGATATCCGCCGGGTTCCTGGTGCGCTGGACATAGATCGTGCTGCCCGAGCCATAGACATAGGCTGTGCCATCGATTGTCTGGACGCGCTGATTGGGGATCGTGCGGATACAGTCCTGCGGGGTTCCCGCCTCGCGCCCCTCCAGCAGCTTGGCGAGACGCTGCTCGCCTTCGGTTGGAGCGGTGGATTCTGCGCCGGCCGTGATATCGGGCGCACCCTGATCCTGAGCGGAAGCGGGTGCGGCCAGCGCCAGGGCGATCCCGGCGAAGGTTCCAGCGAACAATCCACGCGAGGCAACCGGCTGTGATCTCATGGTGCGATCTCCTGACAAACGCAGTGGTGCAGCCATGCCACCCTGCGCCTTAACCGGCGCTGAGCGCGATCAGGCGCGCGCCGGGCTCGCACCGGAGGCGATATCGGGCAGGGCGGCCTGATCCGCGCCGTCGGCCGGGCCGCCGCGCAGCACGAAGCGCCGGTCGCAATAGCCGCAATCGACATAGCCATGCTCGTCGATTTCGAGGAAGACGCGCGGATGGCCAAGCGCGGCCGGGCGATAGCCCGCGCCGCCACGGATGCCGCTGGCACCGTCGCAGGAAACGCGCCGCGTATCGACCAGCAGGACTTCGGGAGGGGCAATGCTCATGGCCCCTGCCGATACAATCCCTGCTGGCCAAGTGCAATTGCCTTCGCGGCATCGCTTGCCTAGGGCTGACGGCATGACCAGCGCACCGGCGATCCGCATCGACAACCTCGTGAAACGCTATGCCCCGGCCAAGGGTGCCAAGGGAACTGTGACAGAAGGCAAGCTGGCACTGGGCGGGGTCAGCTTCGATGTGCCGGAAGGCTCGATCTTCGGCCTGCTCGGCCCCAATGGCGCGGGCAAATCGACGCTGATCAACATTCTGGCGGGACTGGTCAACAAGACCTCAGGCACAGCGGAGATCTGGGGCTTCGACATTGATCGCGACCGCCGCAACGCCAGCCGTTCGATCGGGATCGTGCCGCAGGAAATCGTGTTCGACCCCTTCTTCACGCCCTTCGAAGTGCTGGAGAATCAGGCCGGGTTCTACGGCATCCCCGCGGCGCTCCGGCGCAGCACCGAATTGCTGGAGGCCGTGCGCCTCGCCGACAAGCGCAACGCCTATGCCCGCACGCTGTCGGGCGGCATGAAGCGGCGGCTGCTGGTGGCCAAGGCGATGGTGCATTCCCCGCCGATCCTCGTGCTGGATGAACCCACCGCCGGGGTCGATGTCGACCTGCGCCGCCAATTGTGGGAGCTGGTCAGCGAACTCAACCGCGAAGGCGTGACCGTGGTGCTCACCACCCATTACCTCGAAGAGGCCGAGGAGCTGTGCGACCGCATCGCCATCATCAACCATGGCCAGATGATCGCCAACAAACCGACCCGCGAACTGGTCGACATGGCGCGCGAGAAGATCGTCGCTGTCACCGCCGCTGCCGATCTCGCCGCTGCACCGGCGCATGACGCCTTCGTGCGGGTGGAGTGGGACGGTGCGCGCGGGGTCGAGGTGACCTATGACAAGGACAAGCTCAGCGCGGGACAGGTGCTTGGCATCTTGCAGGAACAGGGCGTCCGCGTCGAGGACGTCACCACCCGCGAGGCTGATCTGGAAGACGTGTTCGTCCAGCTGACGGCGGCCTAGAGCTTTCACACGCCGGACGGGATCACGCTGCTCCGGAATGGGCGGAGAACCGCAGGCTGCTTCAGTGCAGGACGCCAGCCCGATCACGTCGGGGTTGGTGCCTCTTCCTGCCTGCGCGCCTGATCTTCACGCTTGCGCCAGCTGCCCCGCCGTCGCCGTTCGATCGCGATGCCGCAATGGCGGCAATGGCCGACATAGGTTCGCCCATCCCACGTCACCTCGCGGCGCTTGGGCTTGTGCTGGTTCAGGAGGCATCGCAGGGCGGAGAATACAGACATGGAGGCAGCGTCCCGGCAGAGAGGGTTTCAAGGCAGCTTCGCGTTTTTGACCCTCCCGCGGCGGCAGTTGCGCTCGAATCGCGGTGTGCGGATGCTAACACCATGCTGCACTGCAACCTAGGGGTGGTTCCTAAGTCATTCGCCTTAAGAGAGTGTAACGCGCATGACACTTGCCGCCACTGCGATTGCGCGGCATGGCGCGTGGATGGCGAGAGAGGATGCAATGGCTGAGACGCATAACGTTCTGGTCATCGGCTCGGGTGCCGCAGGGCTGACGGCGGCGCTGGCGCTGGCCGAAACGCGGCGGGTGCTGGTGCTGGCCAAGGGTTCGCTCACCGGCGGATCGACCGCCTGGGCGCAGGGCGGGATCGCCGCTGTGCTGGATGCGGGCGACACCTTCGAGAACCATGTGCGCGACACGATGGTGGCCGGAGCGGGCCTCAACGACCGCGAGACGGTGGAATTCGTGATCGGGGCCGCACCCAAGTCCATTGACCGGCTGTGCGCGCTTGGCGTGCCGTTCAACCGCGAGGCGGAGGCCCTGCACCTCACCCGCGAGGGCGGCCATTCGCACCGCCGCATCGTCCATGTCGATGACGCGACCGGCTGGGCGGTGCAATCGGCGCTGCTCAAGGCCGCCGAGGCCAATCCCAACATCACCCTGCTGCCCGGGCGCACCTGCATCGACTTCATCACCGACCGCCACCGTGAGCAGTTCTCGGCTGCCGGCCGCGTGTGGGGCGTCTATGCGCTCGATGAAGTCACGGGCCGGGTCGAACGCCATGTCGCGCGCGCCACCATCCTTGCGAGCGGCGGGGCGGGGCGCGTCTACCAGTTCTCCACCGCCCCGCGCGGCGCGACCGGCGATGGTATCGCGATGGCGTGGCGGGCGGGTGCGCGGGTCTCCAACATGGAGATGATGCAGTTCCACCCGACCTGCCTCTACAACCTCGACGTCAAGAACTTCCTCATCACCGAGGCGGTGCGCGGCGAGGGCGGGCATCTGCTCCACCCTGAAACCGGCCGCCGGTTCATGGTCGATTACGATCCTGAACGGATGGAACTGGCCCCGCGCGATGTGGTCGCCCGCGCGATCGACGACCAGATCAAGCGGTTTGGCCTCGATTACGTCCACTTGGATATCAGCCACCAGCCTGCGGACTTCGTGAAGGGCCATTTCCCGACGATCTATGACAAGCTGATGGGTCTGGGCATCGACATGACGCGGGAGCCGATCCCGGTCGTGCCTGCGCAGCACTATACCTGCGGCGGCGTGGTGGTGGATCTGGCTGCGCGCACCGATGTGCCGGGGCTGTGGGCGGCGGGCGAATGCACCGAAAGCGGGCTGCACGGCGCCAACCGCTTGGCGTCGAACTCGCTGCTCGAATGCTTCGTCTTCGGCGAGGCGGCGGCGCAGGATATCCTCGCGCGCTGGGACAGTTTGGAAGCCCCGCCCGCAATCCTGCCGTGGGACGAAAGCCGCGTGACCGATTCGGATGAAGAGGTGGTCATCAAGCAGAACTGGACCGAAATCCGCCGCTTCATGTGGAACTATGTCGGCATCGTGCGCACCACCAAGCGGCTGGAACGCGCCGCGAGCCGGATCGAACTGCTGAAACGCGAGGTCGAGGATTATTACGGCGCTTTCCGCGTGACGACCGACCTGATCGAACTGCGCAACCTGCTGCAATCAGCCGAACTGATCGTGCAGAGCGCCCTCAAGCGCAAGGAGAGCCGGGGGCTGCACTACACGCTCGATTATCCCGAGCTGGCGGATGAGGCCAAGGACACGGTGCTGGTGCCTTAGGCGGAACTTGCGGGTTCGGGCGCGGTTCATCTGGTGGCGCATAGCCATCCGCGCATCGTCTCAAGGGTCTGCATCAATGAGAAACCTTCCGCTCGCTTTCGGTCTCGCTGCGTTGCTTGCCACCCCCCTCGCCGCCCAGGACCCCGCCCCGACCGAGTCCGAAAATTCCATCGTCGTCACCGCCCAGCGTTCCGGCGCGCCGATGTGGGTCATCGATACGCCCAGCGGCACCATCATCCTCGTCGGCGAGATTCGCGCTATCCCTGAAACCACGCCGTGGCAGCCCGACCGGCTCAGGGAAGCCACCGCCGAGGCTGACCGGGTGATCCTCGGCGCGCGGCCCAAGGTTTCGCCCGGTGATGTGCTGCGGTTGATGTTTTCGGGAAGCAAGTTCACCAAGCTGCCCGACAAGACCGTGGCAAGCGACTATCTCCCGCCCCAGGAATGGGCGCGGCTTCAGGCCATAGGCGAAGCGACCAAGGACGATTATGCGCGCCAGAGCTTCCTGCTCACCGCGTTCCAGATGCTCAGGAAGGGATTGCGCTTCAACCGCGATACCACCGACGATGCCTCCGACGTTGTCAGGAAGGCCGCCGACAAGGCCAAGGTGCCGACCACCCGTGCGGCCACTCTGCGCGGTGAGGATGTGCTCGACACGCTCGCTGAAGCACCCCCTTCCGCCCATGTGCCCTGCATGATTGCCGCCATGGATGCGGTCGAGGCCGGGCCGGAGATCGTCGAACAGCGCGGGGCCGACTGGCGGCGCTATGCGATCCCGGCGGTGATGGCGAACCCGCTTGAAGTGGCGCTCGGCAAGTGCTGGCCCTGGGCTGACGATCTGCTCGGCAGCGAGTTGCGCGGCATCTGGGTGGAACGCATCGCCGAAGCCAGCACCGCGACCGGCACGACTTTGGCGGTTGTCCCCTTGCGGGTGTTGGCGGAAGAAGGCGGGGTGCTTGACCAATTGGACGCGCGCGGCTTCGATATCGGCGGACCCGTCTGGAGATAAGCTGCGCGGGCCGCAACAGAGGATCACCCGCCCATGCCCAGCCTGACCACCCCCACCACCGGTATCGAAATCTTCTACGAAGATCACGGAGACCCTGCGCACGAGGTGATCCTGCTGGTGATGGGCCTTGGCGCGCAACTGACCCTGTGGCCGGATGAACTGGTCGCGGCGCTGGTGGGCGAGGGATTCCGCGTGATCCGCTACGACAACCGCGACATCGGCCTGTCGCAGAAGATGGAAGGCGCCCGCGCGCCCTCATTGCCAATGCAGGTGCTGCGCAAGAAGATCGGCTTTCCGGCGAAGGTGCCTTACACCCTCACCGACATGGCGCATGACGGGATCGGGGTGCTGGATGCGCTGGGAATCGAGAGCGCGCATGTGGTCGGCGCGTCGATGGGCGGGATGATCGTGCAGTTGATGGCGGTGCATCACGGCCACCGGTTGATGAGCATGACCTCGATCATGTCGACCACCGGCAACGCCAAGCTGCCTCAGGCGGAAAAGCACGCGATCGAGGCGCTGACCGCGCCGATCACCAGCATGGAGGAGGAGGCTCTGATCGCCCACGGGCTCAACATTGCACGCAATATCGGCAGCCCCGACAGCCCGGAGTTTCCCTTCGACGTCGACGCCCAGCGCGAACGGGTGATCAGGAACGTGCGCCGCTCGGTCTATCCGGCGGGCCTGCCGCGCCAGCTGGCTGCGATCATCGACGATGGCTGCCGCCGCGCGCGCCTTGCGCAGGTCAGCACGCCGACACTGGTGCTGCACGGCGAGGCCGATCCGCTCGTCAGGCTGGAGGCGGGCGAGGATACCGCGCGGCACATCTCCGGCGCGCGGCTGGTGACGATCCCCGGCTGGGGCCATGATCTCCCGATCCCGCTGGTGCCGCGCATAGCCGAGGAAATCGTCACCCACGCCCGCGGCGGGTAGCCCGGCTTCGGCCTGCCCGGCGGTTACAAAGACACGCCGCTCCTGCTATACCTGCCGCTTGCCGCTCAGGGATCACGCGGAAAGGAGAATCGGGTCGCGCTGACTGGAGGGCAAAGACATGAAGATCGCACACGGCACGCTGGTGATGGTGGCTGACGGCGCCAAGCTGCTGTTGTTCCGCAATGAAGGGGACGAGAAGTTCGCTGTCCTGCAAACGCTCGACCATGCGCGGCAGGACAACCCTTCGACCGCCGAACAGGGTGACGATTCGCCCGGACGCAGCTTTGCGCGCTTCGGCGAAAGTCGCAGCAGCTACGAAGAGACCGATCTGCACCAGCAGCGCGAAGATGCCTTTGCGCGTCATGCGGCCGGGTTGCTCGAAGACACGGCGCAGGCGCACCCCGGAGCCGGGATCGTGGTGATCGCCGCGCCGCGCACGCTGGGCGAGTTGCGCCGGAATTATGGGCGAGCGACGAACGAAAGCCTGGTCGCGGAAATCGACAAGGTGCTGACCGATCACACCACCGACGATATCGCGGCGGCCATTGCCGCCCATTGAACCGGCGGGCGGCGATCCCGCCGCCTACCCCATGGCTTCCAGCACATCTTCGAGCCGCGCCGGGTCGCCGATGGCTATCACTGTGCCGTCGCTGCCGGCATCCAGCGGGTTGCCCTGCCAGTCGCTCATCATCCCGCCCGCGCCTTCGACCACCGGGACAAGCGCGGCATAGTCGTAGAGCTTGAGGCCCGCCTCGATCACCACGTCGACATGCCCGCTCGCGAGCAGGGCGTAATTGTAGCAGTCCCCGCCGAACACGATCTTTTTCTCGGCGACCGTCTTGGCGACCGACATGAAGGCGTCGGCTTCGAGATTGGTGAAGAGGTGCGGGCTGGTGGTGGCGAGCACCGCGTCGGAGAGTTCCTTGAGCGGGCGCGCTTTGGCGGGCTTGCCGTTGAACAGGGTCGGCTGGCCGATGCGTCCGACCCAGCGTTCGCCTGCAATCGGCTGGTCGATGATGCCGAGCACCGGCCAGCCATCCTGAAGCAGCGCGATCAGCGTGCCGAAGATCGGGCGCCCGGCGATGAAGCTGGTGGTGCCGTCGATCGGATCGAGCACCCATTGCCGGCCCGCGCTGTCGTTGCGGGTGCCGTATTCCTCGCCGATGATCCCGTCGGCGGGGAAGGTGTCCTCGATCAACTTGCGCATCGCTGCTTCGGCAGCGCGGTCGGCTTCGGTGACGAAGCTGCGGTCAGCCTTGCGTTCATGATCCCATTGCCCGCGAAACAGCGGGCGGATGGCGGCTCCGGCAGCATCGGCTAGCGCCAAGGCGAGGGCGAGGTCTTTATCGGTCATCACAGGGCTCCGTTCGCCTCGAGCGAAGTCGAGAGGCCGCGCGCAGGTGTCTCGACTTCGCTCGACACGAACGGCGGGGGTTACGCGTTGCTCCAATAATCAAACGCCTCGGCCTGTCGAGCCTCAGTGTAGCGCCGCGCTTCCGGGCCTTCCCATTCCAGCGGCAGATCATCGTGGACGCCGGAGCGGGCAACGAACCAGCCCTGGCCCGGCAGCCCGTCCGACTGGCGCACCACCAGCACCGCAAGGCCGGGTTCGCCGCAAGCCCGCCCATCCTCGTCGATCCGGTCGAGCACCTTGCACAGCTGGCGCATCAGGGGTCGCGTGAAGGCATGGCCGAGAATGCCCAGCAGCGCGCCGTAGGTGAAGACCTGCCGCGCGCGGGCGGCTTCGATCAGCAGCAGGCGGACTTCGACGGGGTCGAACCTCATGACCTCATTCCGTTCGCCTCGAGCGACGTCGAGAGGCCTTTGCGCTGTGTCTCGACTGCGCGCAGCACGAACGGCTTTGGGGTCAATCAAACAGGCTCGACACCGAGCTTTCGTCTGCAATGCGCCGGATCGCTTCGCCCACCAGCGGGGCAATCGGCAGGATGCGGATGCGGTCGGAGGCTTCGGCGGCTTCGGTCGGGCGGATCGAATCGGTGATGACGAGCTCCTTGAGGCTCGACCCGTTGATCCGCGCCACCGCACCGCCCGACAGCACCCCGTGGGTGATATAGGCCGCGACCGACTTCGCACCATTCTCCAGCAGCGCCTCGGCGGCGTTGCACAGGGTGCCGCCCGAATCCACGATGTCGTCGATCAGGATGCAGTGGCGATCCTGCACGTCGCCGATGATGTTCATCACCTCACTCTCGCCGGGCCGGTCGCGGCGCTTGTCGACGATGGCGAGGGGCGCGTTGTCGAGCCGCTTGGCCAGCGCCCGGGCGCGCACCACCCCGCCGACGTCGGGCGAAACCACCATCAACTGCTGATCGCCATAGCGCGCCTGAATATCGGCGGCCATGACAGGGGCGGCGTAAAGATTGTCGGTCGGGATGTCGAAAAAGCCCTGGATCTGCCCGGCGTGAAGATCGACCGCCAGCACGCGGTCAGCCCCGGCCTCGGTGATGAGGTTCGCCACCAGCTTGGCGCTGATCGGCGTGCGCGGGCCGGGTTTGCGATCCTGTCGGGCATAGCCGAAGTACGGCACCACTGCGGTAATCCGCTTGGCCGAGGCGCGGCGCAGCGCATCGATGCAGATCAGCAGCTCCATCAGATTGTCGTTTGCCGGGAAGTTCGTCGGCTGGACGACGAACACGTCCTCGCCGCGCACATTCTCGTGGATCTCGACGAACACTTCCTCGTCCGAGAAGCGCCGCACGCTTGCATCGGTGAGCGGGATTTCGAGATAGGCCGCAATGGCCCGCGCGAGCGGCAGGTTCGAGTTGCCGGACATGATTTTCATGGATGCGAATCCCCGTTGGCGCGTGACCCGTCCCGCCTAGCGCGGCGTCATGGAATTGCAACGCATCGCGGCGGCGTTCTCGTCAGCTTATGCCAACGGTGCGCCAGGAGATCATCCGGGGCGCGTGCAGCCCTGTGTTGCGGACAGGGACCGCAGAGACCGGCCGTGCCAAGGTCATGACGGCGGATGCCAGACCAGCTTCCTGCCGCGCGCGACCTGCTTGATCCGGGACATATCGCGCAGCCAGCTTGCCCAAGTAATCGTTGTTAATCAGGTAGTCAGCTTGTGCAGCGCACTAATCCTGCGGCTCGATGAGAACATCGCCGCGGGACTGAAATCCGTGACGGGATGCCCCCGGTCGGTGCCTTGGTGCTGTGTTGAGGACACCCGCGATGGGATCGCCCCCCCTGTTGACGTCTGCCCGCTTGCTTGATCCGGCCATGTTGTTCCATGCCCCCGGCACCATGCCCGCGCACAAGCGCGTGGCGATGGTGCTTTCGATCTGCATCACGGCAGCATTGTTCAGCCTGATCCTGTTCATCTCCTCGGCGCGGTCGGTCGATCGGGGCGCCGATGCGTTTGCGGCGATCGTTACAATCGCGGTCGGCGGCGGCAGCCCGGGCGATCAGGCGCAAGACAGCAAGGCACAGGATTCCGGTGCGCCTGTCGCCAGTCCGACAAGGGCCGCGACCGACAGCCCGGCGCCTGCCAGGGTTCCGCCGGCGGAGCCTGCGCCGGTCCCGGTTCCGCTGCCGCTGCCGCTGCCGTTGCCGGACACGGCGGCCAGCGCGCCCCCGTCACCGGTGTCTCCGGTGGTTTCAGCCCCGCCGGCGCAAGTGACCGGAGAGGGCGCCGGTGCTGCGCCCGGCCCGGTGTCAGGCTCTCCCGGCAAGGCGGGCGGGCAGGGTGAAGGCATGGCGGCTGGCAGATTTGGCAACGCCTTCGGTGATGGCGACGGATACACGGTCAGCACGTGGTACCGGCGCGGCTATTTCAAGGACCCGCCACCGGGCCGTGAACATCCGCCGGCGGCCTTGGATGCCAATATCGAGGGCATCGTGCTGATGCGATGCAAGATGCTGCCCCGCGACCGGGTCAGCGATTGCACGATGGTTCTCGAAAGCCCGAAGGGGTGGGGCTTCGGCAAGGCCATCACCTTCGAGTTCGAGAAGCATACGCGGGCTCGCCTGCTCGACCCGTCGGGGCGGCGGGTGCACGGTGAGTGGGCTATCATCGGCGAGTGTTATGTGATCGAGGACGAACGGCCGCGGCGACCGCGCAGCGCTGTCATGGTCGAATGGTGCCCGCTTTAATGACGTAAGGGAGAGCCCCTGTCCCCAGGCCCGATGCGCCGATGGAGCAGATCGCTTCGGCCTTGTTCGCCGCCAGTGCTGCACACCCGATCCGCGCAACATTCGTGCCGCCATCCGTGCAAAAGATTCACGGCTGGATTCGAATGATTCAATCACCACATTTTTCTTCACAGATTCAATTTGGGGCTTGCGGGGCGCGCGACTCAAGCTTGTTCCACGCGTCGCGGCTGTGGCACCGGTCTGAAACACCCCTCTCATGGTAACTACGTGCTTAATCTGCCGTTGACGGGATTCCCCGGCTGATTCATCATCTAGTGGTTCGGTGCAAATCGGACCCCCAAGCCTTGGTGAATCATCGACCGTCCCGAAGGGGGCGCAAGGCGGATGATTCGCTCCGGCCCAAGGGCTCCGCCGCGCACCGCAGATGGGACTGACCGACTGTCCTGCAGGCCGCCCGGAGGGCGTATCTGTTGGCAAGTCTGTGGACCAGCAGGTATAGAACAGAATCGGAACATGGCCTCTTGTGCCATATCCCCGATTCGGGGGACAAAGTGGGGCTGACAATGGATTTCAAGGCGAGCGAAAACGTGCCGGGTGATGTGACGAATGAACTGGATACTGGCACGGGCGCTGCGCCCGCCGCGGGGGATGAAAAGGCTGTGACAATGAAAACGATGGATGCAGGCTCGGACGCGCTGATCGCCGCCAAGGCGACCGAGGCGCTCGGCAATGCCATGGTGGAAGCCGCCAAGGATGCCGCCAAGAGCGACAGCAAGAAGGTCAACGACCGCCGCTTCACGATTCAGACCGATGCTGCGCGCGATGCACGGCTGACCGATTTCGGCAAGGAGACGCTGACCGATCGCTACCTGCTGCCCGGAGAGACCTATCAGGATCTCTTCGCCCGCGTGGCCGATGCCTATGCCGATGATCAGGATCACGCCCAGCGCCTCTATGACTATATCTCGAACCTGTGGTTCATGCCCGCCACCCCGGTGCTCTCGAACGGCGGCACCAACCGGGGTCTGCCGATCTCGTGCTACCTCAATTCGGTCGAGGACAGCCTCGAAGGGATCGTCGGCACGTGGAACGAGAACGTGTGGCTCGCGTCCAAGGGCGGCGGGATCGGCACCTATTGGGGCAATGTCCGCGGCATCGGTGAGCCGGTGGGGCTGAACGGCAAGACCAGCGGCATCATTCCTTTTGTGCGCGTGATGGATTCGCTCACGCTGGCGATCTCGCAGGGGAGCCTGCGGCGCGGGTCGGCCGCGTGCTATCTCGACATCTCGCACCCGGAGATCGAGGAGTTCCTCGAAATCAGGAAGCCCTCGGGCGACTTCAACCGCAAGGCGCTAAACCTGCACCACGGCGTGCTCGTCACCGACGAATTCATGAACGCGGTGCGCGAAGGCGCCGAATTCACCCTGCGCAGCCCGCGTGACGGGTCGGAGCGCGGCAAGGTCGATGCGCGTTCGCTGTTCCAGAAGCTGGTCGAGACCCGCCTCGCCACCGGCGAGCCCTATATCGTCTTCAATGACACCGTGAACCGCATGATGCCCAAGCATCACCGCGATCTGGGGCTGAAGGTTTCGACCTCGAACCTGTGCTCGGAAATCACCCTGCCGACCGGGATCGACCACCTCGGCAATGACCGCACGGCGGTGTGCTGCCTGTCGTCGCTCAACCTCGAAACCTGGGAAGAGTGGAAGGGCGACAAGCAGTTCATCGAGGACGTGATGCGCTTCCTCGACAACGTCCTGCAGGACTATATCGACCGCGCGCCGGACGAGATGGCCCGCGCCAAGTACTCCGCCAGCCGCGAACGCTCGGTCGGCCTCGGGGTGATGGGCTTCCACTCCTATCTCCAGCAGAAGGGCGTCGCCTTCGAAAGCGCGATGGCCAAGGCGCTGAACCTCCAGATGTTCAAGCACATCCACGCCAAGGCCTCGGAGGCCTCGATGCTGCTGGCGCAGGAGCGCGGGCCTTGCCCCGATGCCGCGGACATGGGCGCGATGGAGCGGTTCAGCTGCAAGATGGCGATCGCGCCGACCGCGTCGATCAGCATCATCTGCGGCGGCACCAGCGCCTGCATCGAGCCGATCCCGGCCAATATCTACACCCACAAGACCCTGTCGGGCAGCTTCATCGTCAAGAACCCCTATCTTGAAAAGCTGCTCGACAAGAAGGCCAAGAACTCGACCAATGTCTGGAACTCGATCCTCGAACGCGGCGGATCGGTGCAGCACCTCGACTTCCTGACGCCGGAGGAAAAGGCGGTCTACAAGACCAGCTTCGAGATCGACCAGCGCTGGCTGCTCGAATTCGCCGCTGACCGCACGCCCTATATCGATCAGGCCCAGTCGCTGAACCTGTTCATCCCGGCTGACGTCGACAAGTGGGACCTGATGATGCTGCACTATCAGGCGTGGGAACGCGGCATCAAGTCGCTCTACTACCTCCGCTCGAAGTCCGTGCAGCGCGCCGGCTTCGTCGGCGGGGTCGAGGCCGATAACACCTCCGAAGCGCCCAAGATCGAACTCTCCGCCAATGGCGAGCAGACCGATTACGAGGAATGCCTGAGCTGCCAGTAGGCCGCACACCGCAGCGCCCGGGCGGCCCGCAACGCCGCCCGTCAGCGCCCGCGAAACCGGGGGAGAAACCGCAATGAACCTGCCATTTGTCGTCGCGCTCATCGGCCTTGCCGTCAGCGCCTGGTTTGCCGTCCAGTCGGTGCGCGAATTGAAGCGCAACAAACCCGGTCATCTGCGCAATGCGGCGGTGATCCATCTCGGCATGGTGGGGATGCTCGTCCCCTTCTGCCTGATCGTCATGGCCTTTTACTGGCCCAACTGAATCCGAGCGCCCGCCCGGCGCGTATCTGCTATACAAGAACACCCGAAGGAGTATCCGCCCATGTCGCTGCTCGAAGCCCGCTCGACCTACAAGCCGTTCCAGTACCCCTGGGCCTATGACTTCTGGAAGCGCCAGCAGCAGATCCACTGGATGCCGGAAGAAGTGCCGCTCGGCGAGGATTGCCGCGACTGGGCGCAGAAGATCACCGATCACGAGCGCAACCTGCTCACCCAGATCTTCCGCTTCTTCACCCAGGCCGATGTCGAGGTGCAGAACTGCTATCACGAAAACTACGGCCGGGTGTTCAAGCCCACGGAAGTCAAGATGATGCTCGCCGCCTTCTCCAACATGGAGACGGTGCATATCGCGGCCTATTCGCACCTGCTCGACACCATCGGGATGCCCGAGACCGAATACAGCGCCTTCCTCGAATATGAGGAAATGAAGGACAAGCACGACTTCCTCGGCCAGTTCGGGGTCGATACCGATGAAGACATCGCCCGCACCCTCGCAGCCTTCGGCGGCTTCACCGAAGGGCTTCAGCTCTTCGCCAGCTTCGCCATGCTGATGAACTTCCCGCGCTACAACAAGATGAAGGGCATGGGCCAGATCGTCAGCTGGTCGGTGCGCGACGAATCGCTGCACTGCGAAGGCATCATCAAGCTGTTCCACACCTTCTGCGAGGAACGCCAGTGCCTCACCAAGTCGGTCAAGGAAGACCTGATCGACATCTGCCAGAAGACCGTGCGCCTCGAAGACGCCTTCATCGACCTGGCCTTCGAAATGGGGCCGGTCCACGGGATGAGCGCCAAGGAGATCAAGCGTTACATCCGCTACATCGCCGACTGGCGCCTGAAGCAGCTCGGCCTGCAGGAAATCTACATGATCGAGGAACACCCCCTGCCGTGGCTCGCGCCGCTGCTGAACGGGGTGGAACACGCCAACTTCTTCGAAACCCGCGCGACGGAATATTCGAAGGGCGCCACCCGCGGCGACTGGAACACCGTGTGGTCAAGCTTCGACAAGCGCCAGAAGGCCAAGGCCGCGAACGAGCCGGGCGCCGAAGGCGAGGCTGAGGCCGGGCTGTTTGGGGCTGAGGCTGCGGAGTGAGTGAGGGAATGGGGGGCTACAAATCTCTCCCGTTCGCTACCTATGATTTGGCGGTGTATCTACCGGGCGGGGCCATATTGCTTGTCCTCGCCCAGTACTCATTGGAAACCATTTTAGGGAGCCCGGCGCTCGCACAAGTCAATCATTTCGGCAGCGACCTAGTAAATACCGTAATCCTCGCGATATTATGGATTTCGGCGAGTTACCTTGCCGGCCATCTCGGTGCATACCTGTCTTCCATTTTCATTGAAAAATTTGTCCATACGGCCTTAAGCTATCCTTCAAACGTATGGATTAAGAAGGAAGAATACACGGCTGCAGGAATTTCATGTGACCAGTTCACCAAATCATTTCTTACACAAAAGATTTCTGAGGCATGGAATAAGCACAGGTCAAGGCTTACCTCTATTGCTCTTTTTGTTTTTCTTTTCCCGATTTGGTTGCCTTTGTCGTTCTTTATATGGCTGAAGCCGGTAAGCTTCTATGATCCCAAGCTCCCGGAAGGATTATTGCCAGATGTTAGGAGCGAGTTTTCCAAGATCAGCCGGACGGTAAAGGTAGAAGAGGGCACTCGGTGGGAAAAAATGGTTGAGCATCACGTTGCGAACAATTGCCCTCTCGCTTATCAGAGGATGTACAATTATCTGGTGATATATGGTGCCTTGAGGCTTCTCTCCTTTATAATGATCATTGCTGGATGGGTAATCATTGTGAAGTCTGTTGTGGCCTTTTTTAGTGTAGATGGATGGGTTCTATCATACAGGCGCTCAGCATTATATTTCGCAGCGTCCATTGGGGCCTACTTCGCAATGCTTGCATTTGCCAAATTCAACAGGCGTTTTTTTGAGGAATGCATTTTAGCCCTCTTACTGGCAGATAATCCTCGAACAAAAAATGCGAACGCCTCCTATAAGTTTCGAAGCTGGGGTGCGATCGCACGGCGCTAGAGTGCCCTGCCGCCTCCGAGAGCGGTTAGGGGTGGGCCAGCGCGACGCTTCCAACTCGCGGGACGCTCTACAAACCCCGGCGTAGGCCGGGGCCCAGCTTCTTTCCGCTACGTTTGCACTTGACCGCACTGGATCCCCGGCCTGCGCCGGGATGACGTGGGGTGGGGTGGCGTTGTTGACGCGCCCACCCCCGGCCCCTCCCGCAAGCGGGAGGGGTGAAGTGAAGTAGTCCCCCTCCCGTAAACGGGAGACGAGAATTGGGGCGCTTAATCCCCCTCCCGCTTGCGGGAGGGGTTAGGGGTGGGCGCGGGGCCACCGCAGATAGAAGGAAAATCCCAAACCCTCGGCGCAGGCCCACCCCGCTGCGACTAACTTCGCCTTCGGCTCAGTAAGTCTCGCGACCCTCCCGCAAGCGGGAGGGTTGATCCGCGCGCAACCGCTCCACCTCGATGCGGATCGCGGTCACCACGCCTTCGATATTCTCCCGCACAGCGGCGTTGGTGAACCGCAGCACGGTAAAGCCGCGCTCCGCCATCCATGCATCGCGGCGTGCGTCGTGTTCCGGCGCGACGTCGTGGCTGAAGCCGTCGAGCTCCCCCACCAGCTGCAACTCCCGGCACAGAAAGTCGGCGAAGAACGGGCCGACCGGCATCTGGCGGCTGAATTTTGCACCAAGCTGGTTGCGCGCAAGAAACACCCACAGCGCCCGCTCCGGCCCCGTCGCCTCGCGCCGCAGGGTGCGCGCGCGGGCGGTGTCGCGGGGTGTCCACTCAGGCATTTCAGGAAGTTATCGCAAGTCGAAGGTTTGGACAAGACAGGCCCACCCCCGGCCCCTCCCGCAAGCGGGAGGGGAGTTAAGTCCCCCTCCCGCTTGCGGGAGGGGTTAGGGGTGGGCAAGTGCGCGGCCGCATAAACCAACCCCCGCTACCACCCCCTTTCCTACCGCCCCGCCCGCGCCTTACCCTCGCGCCCATGCCCCGGCTGCGCTTTCTCTCCCCTGCGCCCGTCGCTCCGGCCTTGCCGCGCGGCCCGGATGCGCTGGCGACGGGCGAAACACAGCCCCTCTCCCCTGTCCGTCAAGCGCGCGAAATTCCTCGCATAGTGCTGATTATAAGGGATAAATTGCGGGACGCCTTGCTTGACAGGGTGTCAAGTTTGTCAAGTGCGGGCGGCCCCACACCAGCCGCGCTTCGATCCGCCCCAGCGGTGGGCGAGGCCCTCGCTCACCAGCACGTTGCCGAGGCTCTGCCCGCCGCGGGTGATGATCCTGAGCTCGCGGCCAAAGCGGTCCTGCGTGCGCCCGCCGGGGGGTGTCTCCAGCCGGAAGGCCCCGGCGTTGAGCAGTTGCCGCAGCCGCTCGGTCGCGCGGCGGCCAAGTTCGCGTTCGCGCGGGCAGCCGGGGCGGGTGACTTCGGGGGTGTCGATATCGGCGATGCGGATCTTGGTGCCGCGATACCAGATGGTGTCGCCATCGACGACGCAGGTGACCCGCACCGGGCCGGAGCAGACGGGGAACAGCGCGCGCTCGGTCCCGTCCTCATCCTCGCGGCCCTGCGCCTCGCCGGTGTCGGGCCAGAGCGCAAAGCCGCCTGCAGCCGCCAGCGGCAGAGCAACAAACGCCAGCCAGCGGCGGCGCAAAGGCGTCGGTCGTGTCATGCTGCTATCCCGACACTCAGAATATCGCGGATGCAGAAAGGTTCCAGTCCTTTTGACCCCGGTCAAATACCGAGCGGGCGCGGGTGCCTAAGCCGGGGCATCATCAGGGAGAGACACATGTCCGCACATACACCGAACGAACTGGCCGATATCTTCGCCGGGGATACCGCCGCGCTGCACCAGCTGAAGCTCACCAACGCGCATTTCGCCCGCTTGGCCGAGCGGCATCATGTGGTGAACCGCGAAATTCACCGGATCGAGAGCGAAGTCGAGGCGGCGAGCGATGAACGGCTCGAAGGACTGAAGCGGGAGCGGCTCAATCTGCTCGACGAGATCGCGGCGATGCTGGAGCAGGTTCACGCCGAATAGCCGAGGCTTGCGCGGGCGGGGCATGAGGCGATGCTCCGCCTGCAACCCTTGGCGGGCGGGCGCTCAATCCTCGCGCGGGGTGGTGCGGCGGTCGGTGCCGGAACGGCGATCGCCCTTGCGGCGGTCTGGCCCTTCAAAGGGTCGGTCGGCTTGCCGCCGGTCGCCCTGTCGGCGTCCCCCGCCTTCCGGGTCTTTGCCTGGCTTTTCGTCGGGACTGTCGGTCATGGTGGCCCCCTTTCTCCAAGCGTTTACCATGATTTGCGGCCAAAGCCTAATTGCTCGGCGCGGTGCAGCCGGGCGCGGCGATGCAGCAAGCCGCTTGCTCCGCGCAGGGCCAAGCCTTAGGGCGCGGCGAAAGCGCGATCCGCGCGCGGAGACGACAACGCCGGTGACTGACAAGCAGATCCATCCCAAAGCCGAAACGCTCGATCTGGCGAAGGCCGAAGTGCTGATCGAGGCACTGCCCTATTTCCAGCGTTACGCGGGGCGCACCTTCGTGGTGAAATATGGCGGCCACGCGATGGGCGATCCCGAAGCAGCGCGCGACTTTGCCGAGGATATCGTGCTGCTGAAAGCGGTCGGCATCAACCCGGTGGTGGTCCACGGCGGCGGGCCGCAGATCGGCCAGATGCTGAAGCGGCTGGGGGTGGAGAGCACCTTTGTCGACGGGCTGCGTGTCACCGACGAGGCCACCGCCAAGGTCGCCGAAATGGTGCTTTCGGGCGCGATCAACAAGGAACTGGTTGGCTGGATCGCAGGCGCGGGCGGCAAGGCGATCGGCATTTCGGGCAAGGACGGCGGACTGGTGACGGCCCGCAAGGTCACGCGTACCACCCGTGATCCGGACAGCAATATCGAACAGGCGGTCGATCTGGGCTTTGTCGGCGAACCGGCGGAGGTCGATACGTCGGTGATCGATACCATGGTGGCCGCGGGCATGATCCCGGTGATCGCACCGATTGCTCCTGGTAAGGACGGCGCGACCTACAATATCAATGCCGATACCATGGCGGGCGCAATTGCGGCGGCGCTGGGCGCGGCGCGGCTGTTCCTGCTGACGGACGTTGCAGGCGTGCTGGACGGCGAGGGCCAGCTCCTCACCGATCTCACCCCGGCAGACATCGCGCGCCTTCGCGATGAAGGCGTGATCCGCGGCGGGATGGTGCCAAAGCTCGAAACCTGCGTGGCTGCGGTGCAATCGGGCTGCGAGGCGGCGGTGGTGCTCGATGGCCGGGTCGGCCACGCGATGCTGCTCGAATTCTTCACCGCGCGCGGGGCCGGGACCCTGGTGCGCGCCTGAGGCGGGAACACAGATATGGCGCAGGGCGTATTAAGAAGCTAATACGCCTGCAAGGGACATGACAGCGCGCGGCAAGGCTCCGCGTGCGCCAAGGAAAGCAATGGCAATGCAAGGACTGGCCGTACTCATCGATATCCTCGTGATGATCACCCAGGTACTGGTGATGCTGATCATCGTGCAGTTCCTGATCGGGCTGGCTTTCGCCTTCAATGTGGTGAGCCCGAGTAACGAATTCCTCCGCCAGGTCTATGACTCCATCGACCGGCTGCTGACCCCGGTGCTGCGCCCGATCCGCAACATCATGCCCAATACCGGTGCGATCGATTTCTCGCCGTTGGTGCTGATCCTGGGATTGCAGATCCTGATCCGGGTGCTGGACGGGATCCAGAGGAGCTATTGATGGCTGAGGCAATGGTGATTGACGGCAAGGCCTTTGCCGACGCCCTGCGCGCGCGTCTGGCAGAGCACGCGGCGGCCTTTGCCCATCAGGCCGGGCGGCGCCCCGGCCTTGCGGTGGTGCTGGTGGGGGACGATCCGGCCAGTCAGGTCTATGTCGGGGCCAAGGGCAAGGCTTGCGAGGCTGCCGGCATGGCGAGCTTCGAACACCGCCTGCCTGCCGATACCTCGGAAGCGGCGCTGCTCTCGCTGGTCGAGCGGCTCAACCATGATCCAGAGGTCGACGGCATTCTGGTGCAGATGCCACTGCCGGCCGGGCTCGACGAACAGGCGGTGATCGCTGCAATCAGCCCGGACAAGGACGTGGATGGGTTCCATGTGATCAATGCCGGACGGCTCGCAGTCGGGCAGAAGGGGTTCGTCCCCTGCACGCCGCTGGGTTGCATGATGTTGCTGAAGGACCGGCTCGGCGATCTGTCGGGGCTGGACGCGGTGGTGATCGGGCGCTCGAACATCGTCGGCAAGCCGATGGCCCAACTGCTCAATGATGCCAACGCAACGGTCACCATCGCGCACAGCCGCACGAAGAACCTCGCCGATGTGGTGCGCCGCGCGGATATCGTGGTGGCGGCGGTGGGCCGACCTGAAATGGTGCGCGGGGACTGGATCAAGCCGGGCGCCACCGTGATCGATGTCGGCATCAACCGCCTGCCCCCTGCCGAGGGCAAGGAAAAGGGCCGGCTGGTGGGCGATGTCGCCTTTGCCGAGGCCTCTGCGGTTGCGGGTGCCATCACGCCGGTGCCGGGCGGGGTGGGGCCGATGACGATTGCCGTGCTGCTCAGGAACACGCTGGTCGCCGCTTATGCCCACGCCGGGATGACCGCGCCCGCGGGCCTGTGACCCTGACGGAGGACAGAATGCGCCGCATCACCTGCGCACTTGCCATGGCCGCTCCCCTCGCGCTGGCGCTTGCGGGCTGTGTCGGCGGAGGCGGGCCGCCCAAGCCGAACAAGCGTCAGGTCGCGCTGATCGACCGAATGCTGGTCGGAGCGCCGGGATCGGCCCAGCCGAGCACGATTGTCGCGGCCGACATCGCCTTTTCGCGCGCGGCGCGTGAGCGCGGGCAGTGGACTGCTTTCCGTCTGTTTGCCGCCCCCGGCGCGCAGTGGCATCAGGCAGGCGCCCCGCCCTTTGCGATCGAACCCTGGCTGGCGGGCCAGACCGATCCTGCCGAGGCCGTGCAGTGGGAACCGCGCGCGGTCGCGATCAGCTGCGATGGCGCCGTGGCCGTGAGCCAAGGGCGTTTCCGCGATCCCGACGGCACGGTCGGCAATGATCTCAAGGTGTGGGAACGCCAGCCAGACGGCGCCTATCGCTATGTCTTCGGCGCGAGCGGGCCTGACGTGCCTCAGCCGCCACCGCGCAAGCCGGTCGAGGACGGCAATATCGTCGTCATGGCACTCGATTCGGTACTGGGCCTGATCGCCACTTGCCCGCGCGGCGGGAACCCCGCGCCGCCGCCGCCCGCGATTCCGGTGGGCGAGGACGGCAAGACGGACGCCCGCCTGTCGCGCGATGGCACGCTGCGCTGGCGCTGGGAGCACCGCGACGACGGCACACGCTATGCCGCAGCCGATTACTTCTACGAAGGCCGCTGGAAGCTCGCCTTCGAACAGACTCTGCTGCCGAGCGGGGGCGAGTGAGCACGCGATGGTTCTGACCGAGCTGTTCCTGTCCGCCTTCGTCACCTTTTTCGTGGTGATCGATCCGCCCGGCTGCGCACCGATCTATGCCGGGCTGACCAAGGGGGCATCGCCAGCACAGGCGCGCAGCATGGCGCTGCGGGCGACATGGATTGCCAGCATCATCCTGCTGATCTTCGCGTTGTTCGGCCAGCAATTGCTCGGCGCGCTGCATATCGAGCTCAATTCCTTCCGCATCGCAGGCGGGCTGATGCTGTTCTTCATCGCCTTCGACATGGTGTTTGAAAAGCGCACCCAGCGCCGCGAGGAACGTGCCGAGAAAATCGCGGCTACCCCGGAAATCGAAGATGTCTCGGTGTTCCCGATGGCGATGCCGATGCTGGCCGGGCCGGGCGCGATTGCGGCGGTCATGCTGCTGATGAACGAGGCCGATGGCTGGCCCGACAAGTTCGAAGTGCTGGCCGCGCTGGGTGCAGTGCTGATCATCACTGCCGCCGCGCTGGTCGCCGCTGGCCCGCTGATCCGGCTTTTGGGCGACAAGGTCGAAGCGGTCATCACCCGGCTGCTCGGCGTGCTGCTGGCCGCGCTGGCGGCGCAATATGTGATCGACGGGCTGAAGGGCAGCTTCGGGCTCTAGCCTGCCCGCGCACTCCACGGTAATGCGGCCCGCCGACGCACGGCGCGGCCAGAAGGATGGATCGACGATGTTCAAGCATTTCGGCGGCTCGCTGCTGTTCACGGCTGCGGGCCTTGCGCTGGGCGGCTGGTATGGCTGGGCGCTGACCGGCACCCTCGACGGGATGCTTGGCATCGTGTGGATCTGCGCCGTTCTGGCAGTGCTGGAAATCTCGCTGTCCTTCGACAATGCCGCGGTCAACGCCTCGATCCTCAAGGACATGGACCCGGTCTGGCAGCGGCGCTTCCTGACATGGGGTATTGCGATTGCGGTGTTCGGGATGCGGATTGTCTTCCCGCTGGTGATCGTGATGGTTGCAGCCAGCCTTGGCCCCATCGAAGCGATGAAGCTCGCACTCAATTCCCCGGCCGAATATCAGCGCATCGTCAGCGATGCTCATATCGGGTTGATGGGTTTTGGCGGAGCGTTCCTGGGGATGGTCGGCCTCAAGTACTTCTTCGATTCCGACAAGGACGTGAACTGGATCGAGACGATCGAGCGCCCGCTCGCCAAGGTCGCCGATATCGAGGCGGTGGCGATCGGGCTGGTGCTCGCCGGTACCTGGGCGACATCGACGATGCTGGCCGATGATGATGCGCTGACTTTCGTGATCGCCGCCATTGCGGGTGTGCTGACCTATCTCGCGGTCGAGATCGTCAACCACGTGCTTGAACCGCCCACGCCGTCTGCGGGCGATGTGGCGAAGGCAGGCTTCGGGGCATTCCTGTATCTTGAAGTGCTCGACGCGAGCTTCTCGTTCGACGGGGTGATCGGAGCCTTTGCGCTCACCAACAACCTCATCATCATCGCCATCGGCCTTGGCATTGGCGCGATGTTCGTGCGTTCAATGACGATCTTCCTCGTCAACAAGGGAACGATGAGCGAATATCGCTATCTCGAACACGGTGCCTTCTATGCGATCATGGCGCTGGCGACGATCATGTACATCAACACCTTCGCGCACATCCCGGAGGTGATTACCGGGCTGATCGGGGCGGTGCTGATCGGGCTGGCGTTCTGGTCTTCGGTGCGCTGGAACCGGGCCAACCGCGATGGCGGTGCGGCCTAGGCCCAGTCGCCCAGCAGCGGGGTGAATTCGTCCACCCGGATCAATTGCCACACCCCTCCGGTAAGGTAGGGGTCATCCGCCAGAATCGCGCGGGCGGCGGCTTCGTCTTCGGCCTTCACGATCAGCAATGATCCGATGATCAGCCCGTCCGCGCGCTTCAGCGGGCCGACGATCACAAAGTGTTCGGCATTGGCGTGAACGAATTCGAGATGCGCGGGGCGGTGGATCGCGCGCAGCCGTCCGCCGTCTTCGCCGTCGCGGCAGTGAAAGCAGAACATGCGCATGATGGTGAGGCCCCTGTTGCTGAGGTCGCAGGCTAACGCTGCCGTGCGGCGCGGGTCAAGGGACCGGGCAGGCAGGGCCGTTGCAAAGACTGCGCTTGAAGCGGAGCCTTCGCGGGTTCAGACGCCGGGTTTGTCCCGCGAATCGTTGCAGGTGAAACCATATGGCCGATCACTCCGCCGCTGCTGCCCGCCTCTCTGGCATCGACCGCACCGACCTGCGCCGCGCCTACCGGCAGGAGGAGGAAGCCTGCATCGCCGAGCGGATCGAGCAGGCCGCCCCGGCGGCGCGGGTGCATGCCGCAGCAGCGCAGCTGGCCGTGGCGCTGATCGAGGGCGCGCGCGGCAAGAAGGCGAGCGGCATCGACGCTTTCCTGCAGCAATATGGCCTCGACACGGATGAAGGCATCGCGCTGATGTGCCTTGCCGAAGCGCTGCTGCGCGTTCCTGATGCCGCCACCGCCGATGCGCTGATCCGCGACAAGATCGGCCAGATCGACTGGGGCGAGCATCTCGGCGAAAGCAATTCCACCTTCGTCAACGCCGCGACCTTCTCGTTGATGCTGACTGGCGAAGTGCTCGACCCGCCCGAAGCGCATCAGAAGGGATTGGGCGGGGCCTTCAAGCGAGCGATGAACCGGCTGGGCGAACCGGTGATCCGCACCGCGACCGCCCAGGCGATGAAGATCCTCGGCGGGCAGTTCGTGTTCGGCCGCACCATCGAGGAGGCGTTGAAGCGCGCTGCGCCGGAACGCGCCAAAGGGATCACCCACAGCTTCGACATGCTGGGCGAGGCGGCGATGACCTTCGCCGATGCCGAGAAGTACCGGCTGGCCTATGACGCCGCGCTTACCCGGCTGGCGCGCGAGGCGGGGGCGGGCGTGACGGGCTCGCCGGGGATCTCAGTCAAGCTTTCCGCGCTGCACCCGAAATACACCTTCTTCCACGCCGAAAGGGCGCGGGCAGAGATGGTGCCGGTGGTGCGGGCGCTGGCGATCAAAGCGCGCGATGCCGACATTCACTTCACCATCGACGCGGAAGAAGCCGAACGGCTGGAGCTGAGTCTCGACATCATCGAGGAACTGGTCGCCGATGATGACCTGTTCCGCCGCCCCGATGGCAGCCGGTGGGAGGGCTTTGGCCTTGCCATTCAGGCCTATCAGAAGCGCGGTGTTGCCGTCTGCGACTGGGCGGGCAAGCTGGCGCGCAGGCACGGGCGCAAGCTGTTCGTGCGGCTGGTGAAGGGCGCCTATTGGGACAGCGAGATCAAGCTTTCTCAGGTCGGCGGCTACACCGATTACCCGGTCTTCACCCGCAAGGTGGCGACCGACGTGTCCTACCTCGCCTGCGCCGCGCGCCTGTTCGAACACAGCGACGTGATCCGCCCGGCCTTTGCCACCCACAACGCGTATACCATTGGCGCGGTCAAGCAGCTCGCAGCCGGGAAACCCTTTGAATTCCAGAGACTCCACGGCATGGGCGAGGAAGTCTATGACGCGCTCCACGCGCTGGAGGGCAATCAGCGCACGCCGGTACGCATCTATGCGCCGGTGGGCGGACACAAGGAACTGCTCGCCTATCTGGTGCGCCGCCTGCTGGAGAACGGAGCCAACACCAGTTTCGTCAACCGCATGGGCGATGCCGACATTCCGGCCGAGGAACTGGTCGGCGATCCGGTGGCGGAACTGGCCGCGCTCAGCCCGCGCCGCAACCCGGCAATCCCGCTGCCTGCCGATATCTTCGGGCAGCGCCGGAACAGCGCCGGAATCGACCTGTCCGACCCGACCGTGCGCGAGCCCCTGATAGCGCGGCTGGCGGCGCTGGAGAGCGTGCAATGGCAGGCTGCACCGACCTTCCCTGCCGCCACACCCGGCGAGATTGCCCCGATCACCATGCCGCACGATCTGGCACAGGTGGTTGGCACGCGCCGCGATGCGACTGCCGAGGAAGTCGAGGCCGCCTTCACCCGCGCTGCCGCGATCCAGCCCGGTTGGGACGCTCTTGGCGGCGAGGCCCGCGCGCTGCTGCTCGAAGAGGCAGCAGAGCTGTTCGAGGCGCATACCGACGAATTCCTCTCGCTGTGCCAGCGTGAGGCGGGCAAGACCCTGCTTGATGCCGTGCTTGAACTGCGCGAGGCGGTGGATTTCCTGCGCTATTACGCCGCCGAAGCCCGCCGGCATTTTGCCACGCCCTTGCACCTGCCAGGGCCGACGGGGGAGGAGAACACCCTGAGCCTCCATGGGCGCGGGATCTTCGCCACGATTTCCCCGTGGAACTTCCCGCTGGCGATCTTCATCGGCATGGCCAGCGCGGCGCTGGCGGCGGGCAATGCCGTGATAGCCAAGCCCGCCGAACAGACCCCGCTGATCGCGGCGCTGGCGGTGAAGCTGTGCCATCAGGCGGGCATCCCGCCCGAGGCGTTCCAGCTGCTGCCCGGTGCCGGGACAGTCGGGCAGATGATCACCGCCGACCCGCGCCTTGCCGGGGTCGCCTTCACCGGATCGACCGAAACCGCGCGCATCATCAACCGCGCACTGGCGAACCGTGATGGGCCGATTGCGACCTTCATCGCCGAGACGGGCGGGCAGAACGCGATGATCGTCGACAGTTCAGCCCTGCCTGAACAGGTGGTGCGCGACGTGCTGGGCAGCGCCTTTCAAAGCGCCGGGCAACGCTGCTCGGCGCTCAGGGTGCTGTACCTGCAAGACGATATTGCCGATGCCATGCTGGACATGATCCGCGGCGGGTTCGCGGCGCTCAACGTGGGTGATCCGGCCGAAATCGCCACCGATGTCGGCCCGGTGATCGATCCTGACGCGCAGGCGGCGCTGGAACGGCACGTGGCACGCAGCCAGACAAGCGGGCGCATCGTCGAGCGTCTGCCGGTACCGGAAAGTACCGCCAAGGGCTGCTTCGTTGCCCCGACGATCATCGAGATCGGGTCGATCCGCGAACTGACCCGCGAACATTTCGGCCCGATCCTGCACGTGGTGCGCTTTCGTGCGCGCGATCTGGCGCAGGTCATCGAGGATATCAACGCGACCGGCTTCGGCCTCACTCTCGGCCTCCACAGCCGGATTGCCGAGACCCGGCGCTTTGTCCGGTCGCGTGTGAGGGTCGGCAATTTCTACGTCAACCGCAACCAGATCGGCGCGGTGGTGGAAAGTCAGCCCTTCGGCGGCGAGGGCCTGTCCGGCACCGGGCCAAAGGCGGGCGGGCCGCACTATCTTGCCCGCTTCGCCACTGAACGGGTAATGACGATCGACACCACCGCGGCCGGTGGCAATGCGAGTCTGCTCGCAGCGGGGTAAGGGAAGGCGATGGCGCGCAGCTTCAAGGTCGCGAGCTACAACATCCACAAGGGCATCGGCACCGATGGCAAGCGCGATCCGGCGCGAATCCTCAAGGTGCTGGCCGAGATCGATGCCGACATCGTCTGCTTGCAAGAAGCCGATCTCAGGTTCGGCACCCGCGCATCAGTGCTGCCGCCCTTCCTGATCGAGAGCCATACCGATTACGAGCCGGTGCCGCTGGACGTGCAGCACGACTCGATGGGTTGGCACGGCAACGCGATCCTCACCCGGCGGGATATCGTGGTGGAGCATCATGACATCATCCACATTCCCTGCCTCGAACCGCGCGGGGTGGTCACAGCCACGCTGAACCTCGGCGGGGCGAGCATCAGCGTGTTCGGGATGCATCTCGACCTGTCGGGCCTGTGGCGGGCGCGGCAGGCCCGCACCATCGCGGCGCTGGGAGAGGCGGCGCGGGATCAGCGTCCCACCGTGCTGATGGGCGATCTCAACGAATGGCGGGCCAGCGCCGGGGCGTTCCGCGAATTCGGGCGGCATTTCAACCTGCTGGATCCCGGCCCCAGTTTTCCGAGCCGCCGCCCGCTGGGCCGGCTCGACCGGATCATGCATTGCCCGGGGCTGAGGGTGACAGGCTTCGGCGTCCACCGCAGCGTGCTGGCGGCGACCGCGTCGGATCACTTGCCGGTGTGGGCAGAGTTCAGCCTCTAGCGATGCGCTAGAGCGTCTGTCCGTCGTCGAGCACGAAATCGGTGCCGGTCACGAACTCGGAAGCGTCCGAGCACAGGAACAGAATCATAGCGTCCAGCCCCTCCTCGCCCATCAAGCGGCGCTTGGGGAAACGGGCGATCTGCTTCTGGCCGCCTTCCGTGTCGAACCACGCATCATTGATCGCGGTGCGGATGTAGCCGGGGGAGATGGTGTTGACGTTGATACCCGTGCGCGCCCATTCGCGGGCCAGCGTGCGGCCCGCCTGCACCACGCCCGCCTTGGACGCGGCATAGGCGACGAGGCCGGGGGAGGGCTCGAAGGCAGTGATCGAGGCGATCAGCACGATCCGGCCATTGGTCACTCCACGCGCGATCATCCTTCGCGCACCTTCGCGTGCCGTCAGTATCGCGCCCTTGAGGTTGATCGCGAGGGTCTGCTCGATCTCGTCTTCCGAGATGGTCGTCGCCATGCCTGCCCCATCGACGCCCGCATTGGCGATGACGGTGTCGATCTTGCCAAAGATCGCGTCCGCCTCGTCGAAGCCGGCGATGATGTCCGCCTCGCGCGCCACATCCATGCGGATCGCGGCGGCGTTCGGGCCGATTTCTGCGGCGAGCGCCTCCAGCCGATCCTTGCGCCGTGCGCCGAGCGCCACCTTTGCGCCGCTTGCAGCCAAGATGCGTCCGAAGCGCGTGCCAAGGCCCGAAGATGCGCCGGTGACGAGCGCGGTGCGCCCGGTGAGGTCGAAGGAGAATGTCATGCCTGCCTGCTTAGCTGCTTATCGGGCCGCAGGAAGCTCTCCGTTCACATATTTCATCAACGTGCTTTGGAAGTGGCGAACCCGGCTGTCCTGATAGTGGCCGAGTTCCATCATCCCGTCCTTCATCGCCTTCATGCCTTCCTGCACATAGGGCAGGTTGGCCATGTCCTGATCGAACACATTGGCGAGCTGCGGCCCCATGATGTCATTGGCCCAGGCGAAGGGTTCATCATCCGGGATATAGGTCGGCGCAACCGCGCGGGGGCGTTCCTGACCCTTGGGCGTGGGGAACAGCAGGCGGATTTCCATGATGCACCAGTCGGGCGTGTCGCCCGGCAGCCAGCGATACACCAGCGTCGGCAGGAACCCGATCCACGGCGAGAAATTGGGGAAGATGTTGTAGGTGAAATTGTCGAGGATCTCGGTGTCCGAGGCGTCAGAGTAGTCATAGCCATATTGCTCGGCAAAGCCCTTGCGCCCGGCCTCGGCCAGCAGCTTGCGCGCGCCCAGCGGATCATCGGCTTCGTAGCCTTCCTCCGGCCCTTCACTGGCGGAAAAGCGCCGGTTGGTGCGCGCGTCCTGCCCGCCGGAAAACTCGTTCATCTTCTCCAGCACGTAATCGGAATTCTTGCCCTTCACGTGCGGGGAGAGCACGCCCGACGGCGTGATCGCGCGGTTGAAGTGGTCGCCGATGAGATCATACCGCGTGTTGGCATCGCCGAGAAAGGCGAGCAACTGCGGGTGGGTGGTGATCGAGTGCCAGGCCTCCATGAAGGCCTCTGCCGTGGCCTTCCAGTTGGCGGGGATCTTCTTCTGCACCCACATGCCGGTGTAGCGGTTTTCGAAATCGTACCGCTCGTAATGCGACGCCGCCGGGCCGAGCCAGGTCTTGAAATCGGGCAAGCTGTGGTTTTCTGTGAGCATCACGAAGCCCTGCCACAGCTCGACGCGGGCTTCGGGCAGGCTCATGTCCTTGCCTTCGAGATGCTTGAAATCCCACGCGCATGGGATTTCCTTGAGGCTCCCGTCATTCCTCCAGGTGAACCCGTGGAACGGGCAGCGCAGCTGCACCGAATTGCCGCTCTCGGTGCGCAGCTTGCGGCCACGGTGGAGGCAGGCGTTGTAGAAGGCGCGCACACTGCCGTCCTTCTGGCGGATCAAGAGGAAGCTCTTGCCGGCGATGTCGAACACCACGGTATCGCCGGGATCGGGCAATTCATCCTCGCGCGCGGCGAACAGCCAAACGTTGGGCCACATCTTCTCGCGTTCGAGACGGGCGAATTCCTCGGAAATATAGGGCGCGACCGACAGCGGCTCGTCACCCATTTCCATGTGGGTTTCCTCGAACAGGTAATCGGGCGGGCGGCGGGTGTCGCCGTTCAGCATGTCGGTATAGCTGATCCCCGGGCAGCGGTCGGCGCGGGCAATATCCTTGATCTCGTTCATCGGGTTGCTTCCGGTCCTCTGTCAGGGCGTGGCCCCGTCCCTCATCCTCGCACTTTGTGCAGTGTCTCCGGATAAGAATATCACACAGGTTCGGACGCGCGGCACACTATCGGATTGGAGAGGAACATGGCGGATTGGAGAGGAACATGAGCCTGCCGGGAAAAATCGCGTCGCTGGGCGATATCATGCAGCTGGCGTTCGTGCCGGAAGATTTCGATGCGGCGGTGACGCACTGGACGCAGACCATGGGCGTCGGCCCGTTCTTCATCATCGAGGGCATCCACCTTGAGGGCATGAAATATCGAGGGCATCCGACCGAGGCCGTGTTCGACCTCGCGCTGGCCTACTGGGGCGATATCCAGATCGAACTGATCCGCCCGCGTGACGATCACCCCTCGATCTATCGCGGTGAATACGGCGCGACCGGCAATGGGCTGCATCACGTGTGCATTCTGGTCGACGATATCGCCGAGGCAAGGGCCGTGTGCGCGGAAGCCGGGGCGGAAGTCATGATCGAGGGGCGGTTTGGCACCAGCGAGGTGATTTATGTCGATGCAGGGGGTGGCCCCGGAACGCTGGTGGAAATCCTCCAGCAGGCCAAGGACGGACCGGATCTGTTCGGCATGATCAAGGCGGCAGGAATCGGCTGGGACGGCTCGGAGCCGCTGAGAAGGTTGGGGTAAACACAACACCCCGCCCCGGGCTTGACCCGGGGCCCAGCTTTTCTGCTGATCGCGCCACATCAGGCAAAGGAGCGGGGCCCCGGGTCAAGCCCGGGGCGGGGAAAGGCTTAATCAGACGCCCCCAGATACCCCAGCTGCCCGGCCTTGAAGATCGTCTGCGCGCGGTTGACGCTGTCGAGCTTCTCGCCTGCGCGGTGGATGTGGTAACGGATTGTTGCGTGTGACCGGTTGAGGATCATGCTGATCTCCTTGTCGGTCTTGCCGATTGCCGCCCAGCGCAGGCATTCCACCTCGCGCTTGGATAGCACGCAGTCCGAAGGGATGCGCCGCTTGGTGCGGTTGGCCTGCACGTAACCCGCCACAAAGCACCGCGTCACCATGGCGAACAGCGCGCCATATTCGGCAAATTCGGCCGAGAGATCTTCCTTGTCGCGGTCCATCGAGATGAAGCTCGACGCGCTGATCTGGCCGAACGGCAGATGCACCGGGATCACGATCGCCGCCTTGCACAGCGCGCGGCGTTCGAAATCATTGAGGTCGATCTCGGCGAGATAGTGGTTGCGCCAGCGGGTGTTGAAGCCGTGGCGGTTCACCCAGAACGGCTCGCTTTCATAGCGGCAGGCGCGCGGCAGCGGCGAATGCAGCGCCAGCCGGTGATCCTCCCACCAGCGTGCGCCGTCGTCCAGCCAGCGGAAGATATCGGCGTTGAGGATCGTGCCATCGGCATCGACCATCGGTTCCTTGGAGGAAATGTCGTCGCACACCGCGATCTGCATCCCCCGCTCCTGAGCGATTCGCGCCAGATTGACGGCAGCATCGTGGATGTCCTCGGGGCAGGTGATGGTGACGGAATCGAGCAATTGCTCAAGGGATTCGCGGCCTTGCGGCGTCCGCAGCTCGACAACATTATGGGCCATTGTCAGCCTCGCTCCTCTCGTTTCTTCTCCCGCAGGGACAGCCTAACGCAATTTCCGACAATGTCCCTCATCATTTACGTAGGGGAACCTCAGGCCGGGCGGGGCTAGCGAAAGAGACAGGGAGAGATCCAAGGATGATGTTTGCAGGTGCGAATTTCGGGATGGTGCTGAAGGCTCTGGCGGGGGCGATCCCGCCAGAGCGTCCGGCGCTGGTGCATGGGGATCGGGTGGTCACTTGGGGCGAGCTTGATGCGCTTACCGACCGCATCGCCGCAGGCCTCGCCGCGCGCGGATTGCGCGCGGGCGACATCGCCGGGCAGATGCTGCGCAACACGCCCGATTATATGCTCGCATGGTTCGGTTGCGCCAAGGCGGGCGTGGTGCCGGTCAATGTGAACTACCACTACCGGCAACGCGAACTGGCCGACATCTTCACCCGATTCGGCCTGAAGGCGCTGTTCACGGAAAGCGACTTTGCAGAGTTGGCCCGTGCCGCCATGCCTGCTGGCACGTTGACGGTGAATGTCGGTGCGGCCGAGTGGGGCGTCTTGTGCGAGAGCCCGCTCCCCGAAGGCTTTGCCATCCACGACGACCCCGCAGCCCTGTTCCTCACCGCGACCGGCGGCACCACCGGGATGCCCAAGGCGGTGATGTGGCCGATGGATCAGGCGTGGCAGGCGTTCAATATCGGGTTGTGGCAGCGCCCGCCGGGCACGCCGCCGCTGATTGCGGGCTCGCTGGAGGAGCAGGTGGCCGAGGCGGTGCGGATCGGCCCCGATCACCCGGCCAGCACTTCGCCGGTGCTGCTGCTCTCCCCGCTGATGCATGGCGCGGGGCAGTTTTCCGCGCTGATCCATCTGCTCAAGGGCGGCACGCTGGCCTTGCTGCCGGGGCCGAAGTTCGACGCTGATCTGGCGCTGGACGAGATCGCACGCATCGGCGCGCGGGGGATCTTCATCGTCGGGGACGCCTTTGCCTTGCCGCTTGCCGACCGGCTGGATGCGCGGGGCGACGGGGCGCAAGTGCTGGCGTCGCTCCGGTCCATCACCTCGTCGGGCGCGGTGTTCTCGCCTGCCTTGAAGCAGCGGCTGATCGCGCATCACCCCTCGCTGATGATCGTCGATGCGCTGGGATCATCGGAAAGCTCGGGCACAGGCATCGTCATCACCACCGCGCAAGGCAGCACCGGAGGGGGCAAGTTCCAGCCGCTCCCCGGCCGCGACACCAAGCTGTTCGACGAACACCTCAAGGAAATCCCCCCCGGCACCGACGGCGTCGGCATCGTCGCGCGTACCGGGCCGTTGCCGCTGGGCTATCTTGGCGAGGACGCCAAGAACGCGCAGACCTTCCCCGTGATCGGCGGCCAGCGCTGGCTGATGACCGGCGACCGCGCGCGCTGGGCGGCGGACGGGAGCCTCGAATTCATCGGCCGCGACAACATGTGCATCAATACCGGGGGCGAGAAGGTCTTTCCCGAGGAGGTCGAGGCGGTGCTGCTCGATCATCCCGCGGTCAAAGACGTGCGCGTGGTGAGCCTTCCCGACCCGCGCTTCGGGCGCAAGGTGGTGGCTGTGGTGCAGGCCGATGTTGCGGTGGGGGGTGCGGTCGATGAAGCTGCGCTAGACGCCCACGCCCGCGCCGGCCTTGCCGGTTACAAGATTCCGCGGTTCTACATCTTCACTGATCGCTCGCTGCGGCTCAACAACGGCAAGCCCGATTACAAGACCGCACAGGCTATCGCCGATGCGGCAGCGGGATAGCAGAATGGCGGAACGCTACTTCACCTCGGCAACGATGGTGAAGGCAGGGTTTTCGACGAAGCCGAAGAATTCGCCCATGATGCGCTGCACCGTGTCGCCTGGCATATCCTCGGCGGTGAAGCCTGCCATGTCCTCGATCGCGAACAATTCGACATAGTCGAAAGGCGGTGGGCCTTCGCCGATCAGCCGCTGTTCGGCGCGATAGGTGACGAAGGAGCCGACCCGCTTCAGCCCGCGCATGGCGGGGTAATCGGTGTCGCGCACCCAGGCTTCGAAATCGTCTTTCGCAACGCCGGGCCGCAGGGTGTAGGTCAGGACGAGATTGGGCATTTTCGGTCTCCTTGCCTGCGGTTTCCTGTGAACGGTCAGCCGAGCAGCCTGCGGGCGAGCCAGCCACAGCCTGCCGCTCCCGCCAGATGTGCAGCCAGCAGGGCGGCGATCCAGACGAGCCGTCCCTCGACAGGCACGCTTATCACCACGATGATGGCGCTGGCGATCCAGAAGCCAAGTCCCGCCAGCACAGCCGTTCGCACAGAGACACCGCGCGCCCGGCGGTCACGCCAGGCCACTACGATCCCCACGCCCAGCGCCGGCACCGTGCCAATTGCGTAACCGAGAATGACGGCAAAGATTGAACCTGCAATCAGTCCGCCCACGACCTGCTTCGGCACGGCACCGGGATCGCCGCTGGCAAGGTCGCTAAAAACCGCAAGCAGAGTGGAGAGGATGGCAACCGTGACCCCTCCCACCACCGGCCCCGCGAGGCCGAACAGCGCCACAATGCCCAAGCTGCGGGCGATGGAAGCGCCCGCTTTCGTTGCGGAGGGATCATCGTGGGCCGTCATTGCCGCGATCCTATTGCACCACCGCCGGGCTTCCCATCCCCTGATCGGGTGAGGCAAGGCCGATGCAAGACGATGGGCGAGCGCCCTGGCGGCGATTACCCGAACAGCCGCCCGGCGACCGCGTCGAGCTTGGCCATCACTGCCGGATCATGCTCGTCCGGCGCGGTGATCACCGCATCATCAAGCGCCGTGTCGATGGGCGAAGGCTCGCGGATCTCGGGCAGGGCCTCGATGAAGTTGCGGATCATCGCCCGGGCGAGCGCGCCGTTGGCCTGCATCTGGCCGACCACCTGCGCGACATCAACCGCCTCGCCCTCACGCCAGCAATCATAGTCGGTCACCATCCCCACAAGGGCGTATGGCAACTCGGCTTCGCGGGCGAGCTTGGCTTCGGGCATGGCCGTCATCCCGATCACATCCGCGCCCCATGCACGGTACATCCGGCTTTCCGCGCGGGTGGAAAATTGCGGGCCTTCCATCGCCAGATAGGTCGCGCCGACTGCGACCTTGCCCTTGGCGGCAGCGATGGCGTGGGCGGCCATGTCCGACAGGCGCGGGCAGACCGGATCGGCCATCGAGACATGGGTGACAAAGCCACTGGTGTAGAAAGTGCTGGGCCGGGCGAAGGTGCGGTCGATGAACTGTTCGACCACGGCAAAACGCCCCGGCTCCAGTTCCTCGCGCAAGGAACCCACTGCACTGACGGCGAGAATGTCTGTGCAGCCTGCGCGCTTCAGCGCATCAATATTGGCGCGCGAATTCAGTTCGGTCGGGCTGATCGGGTGGCCACGGCCGTGGCGCGGCAGAAAGCGCACCTTCACCTCGCCGATCCGGCCGCACAGGATCTCGTCAGAGGGATCGCCCCAGGGCGTTTCGATCGCGATCCACTGCGCGTCCTCGATGCCGTCCATGGCATAGAGGCCCGATCCGCCGATGATCCCGATGCACCATTCGCTCGCCATGCGTGGCTCTGCCCTCTCCTGTGTTCTGCGTGAGCGGCTTAGGTCAGGTCGAAGCGGGTCGGCAAGGCCTTGCGGATCACCTTTTCCGCCGCCGCGAAAGGTTCGGCGATCAGCGGCAGGCCCTGCATGGTGGCAAAATGCCGCGCAAGGCCGGGCCATTTGTCGAGCGGGGTTTCCGCCACCAGCGCGATCTGCCCGATCACGGCTGCGACCGTGATATCGGCAATCGAGAGCGCATCGCCGGCAAAGAACGCCCGCCCGCCAAGCCGCGCTTCCAGCACGTCGAAGATGGGCGGCAGTTGTGTGGCCCAGGCCTCGCGCGCCTTGTCCAGCCCGGGTTCCTCCCCCTTAGAAATGGCGAAGAAGATCGGGCGAAAGATGCCGAGGCCCCCGGCCATCGCCAGTGCGGTATCGGCATATTCCTCGATGAACAGTGCCTCGCCCAGAGCCATCGGATCATCGGGGTACAGCGCCGGCGCGGGGTGCTTTTTCTCGATGAAGGCGCAGATCGCGGAACTGTCGGCGATGGTCCCGGCCACACCTTCTTCCGCCACCGCGCGGTCGCGCAGCACCGGGATGCGTTTCATCGGCGAGATGTCGCGGAACCACGCAGGCGGATCGAACACGTTCACCGCCTCGATCTCGTAAGGCACACTTTTGGCGATGCACACCCCTGCAACCTTGCGTACGAAGGGCGATACCGGGCTGCCGTAGATCACCAGATCGGGGCGGGAATCAGTCATGAGCGCGTCTCTCCTCGGCAAGCTGTTGGCTGCCTCCATAGGCATGCGAGCCAATAGCGCAATCGCTAGGCGATGAAGGTTGCTGCGCCGCTTACAATCCCGCCACAGCAGCGATTGCGTTTTCGGATGCAACGCGCCACTTTGCGCGGGCGAGAGACGAGTCCCCCCATTTGCAGGACGAGAGAGGAACCACCATGGCTACCCAGTACAAGAACCTCATCAACGGCGAGATGGTCGCGACCGACCGCTGGCTCGACGTGGTGAACCCCGCCAACGAGCAGGTGATCGGCCAGGTCCCGGCCTGCGGCAAGGCCGAACTTGACCGCGCCGTCGCCGCCGCCCGCGCCGCGTTCAAGACCTGGAAGAACACCCCCATCGAAGAACGCCGCGCCGCGATCATGGCGATCTCCGGTGCGATCAAGGCCAATGCCGAGGAACTCTACCGCCTTCTGACCAGCGAACAGGGCAAGCCCCACGATCAGGCGCGCGGCGAAATCTATGGCGCTGCCGCCATGAGCGCGGCGCAGTCCACCCTTAGCCTTGATGACGAGATCAACGAGGACAGCGACACCCGCCTCAGCCGCACCCGCCGCGTGCCGGTGGGCGTGGTCGGCGGGATCGTGCCGTGGAACTTCCCCGTCATGATGGCGATCCAGAAGATCGTGCCTGCCATGCTTTCGGGCTGCACCATTGTCCTGAAGCCCTCGCCCTTTACCCCGCTGACCACGCTGCGCATCGCCGAGCTGATCGCGGACAAGGTGCCCGCGGGCGTGGTCAACATCATTACGGGTGAGGATGACCTCGGCCCGATGATCACCAGCCACCCGGATATCGACAAGATCACCTTCACCGGCTCGACCGCAACCGGCAAGAAGATCATGGAAGGCGCCTCGGCAGACCTCAAGCGCATCACGCTTGAACTGGGCGGCAACGACGCCTCGATCGTGCTCCCCGATGCCGATCCCAAGAAGGTTGCCGAACAGCTGTTCTGGTCGAGCTTCTCCAACGCAGGCCAGATCTGCGTCGCCGCCAAGCGCGTCTATATCCACGAGGATATCTATGACGAGCTTTCGGCGGCGATCGTCGAATACGCCAAGACCGTGAAGGTCGGCGACGGCAGCGAGCAGGGCACCGGCGTCGGCCCGATCCAGAACAAGAAGCAGTATGACCGCGTGCTCGAGCTGATCGAGGATGCCAAGTCCAACGGCTACAAGTTCCTGCTGGGCGGCAATGTCGATCCCTCCGGCACCGGGTATTTCGTGCCGCTGACCATCCTCGACAACCCGCCCGAAGACGCCCGCATCGTCGCCGAGGAGCAGTTCGGACCGGTCATGCCGCTGATGAAGTTCTCTTCGGAAGAGGAAGTCATCCAGCGCGCCAACAACTCGGAATATGGCCTTGCCGGCGCGGTGTGGACCGGCAACCCGGAAAAGGGCGTCGAAATCGCCGAGCAGCTCGAAACCGGCACGGTGTGGGTCAACGAATACCTCCACCTCTCGCCCTTCGCGCCGTTCGGCGGGCACAAGCAGTCGGGCTTCGGCGCCGAATATGGCAAGGAAGGCCTCAAGGAGTTCACCTATGCGCAGGTGATCACCGTCAAGAAGGACAACGTCCCCGCCTGATCCGGTGGCGATTAGCGTTGAAGAACTGAGCGCCGGGCTGGCGCGGGTGGCATCCCGCGCCGGTCTCGGCGCTTTGTCGTCTCAGCCGCAGCGTCTCACAGGCGGAGCGGTGATGGAAAGCTGGCGGTTTTTCGCTGGCGGCTGCGATTACGTCCTGCGCCGCGCGCCAAGCCTCGCCTTCATGGAGGGGCGGCCCTATGGCCACGCGGTCGAGGCGGCGCTGATCGAGGCGGCCCGCGCCAAGGGCGTGACCGCGCCGGAGGTGGTGGCGGTGCTGGAAGAGGGCGACGGGCTGGGCTCAGGCTTCATCATGCGCGCGCTGCCGGGGACGGCTGATCCCAAGGTGATCCTCGGCTGCGACGATCCTGACGGGCTGCTGCGCGCAATTGCCCGCGATCTGGCGCGCATCCACCGCCTGCGGCAGGCGGACGTGCCCGAAGGCGTGCCGGTGATGCACTACGGCGCCGCTATCGCCGACCTCAAGGCGCAGTTCATGGAGGCAGGCGGGGATCGCCCGATCATCGCACTGGGGCTGAAGTGGCTGGAGGACAATTGCCCCGCGCAAGTCGAGCCCGTCCTCAACCACGGCGATTACCGGATGGGCAATCTGCTGGTCGAAGGTTCAAACCTCACCGGCGTGCTCGACTGGGAGATCGCCCATTTCGGCGACCCTCACGAAGACCTCGCCTTCGGCTGCATGGCGGTGTGGCGCTTCCATCGCTACGACCGCCCCGCGCTGGGGCTGGGGAGCATCGCGGACTACATCGCCGCCTATGAGGCCGAGGCGGGGGTGAAAGTCGACCCCGCCCGCTTCCGCTTCTGGACGATCTACCGCACCGTGTGGTGGGCGCTCGGGTGCCTCAAGATGGCCGCGCAATGGCGCTCCGGCGCGGACCGGATGCTCGAACGCGTGGTGATCTCGCGCCGGACGAGCGAGCAGGAACTCGATCTGCTGCTGCTGCTGGAGGAGGATGCGCCGATGGTTGAGCGGCTGCGTCATGTCTATCCGCCCACCACGCTCGATCACCACTATGGGGAGGCGGACGTGGGAGAATTGGCGTCTGCGGTCTTGGAGTGGTTGGCCACAATCAAGGATAAACTCAGCGGTCACGACCGCTTTCAATTGGCGGTGGCCCGGAATGCCTTGGGGATGATCTCAAGGGAGAGTGAGTTTCTTCCGCTTCCCACCGACACGGAAACGGCAGGAGCGTGCCTGTCAGGCGTCCTCTCGCTTTATGAGATTGGCTTCCTTCAATCTCTCAGGGAAGGTGTCTTGAGCAAAGTGATGGTCGACTCCCCGAAGTATCCTGCGCTTACCGTTGCGCTGAAGAAATGGGCACCAGTGCAAGAGGATCTTGATTGATGGACTTCGCCATCCCCGCCGACCTGCAAGCCTATCTCGACGAACTCGACGCCTTCATCGCCGCCGAGATCAAGCCGCTCGAAGCGCAGGACGACAATATCCGCTTCTTCGACCACCGCCGCGAGCACGCGCGCACCGATTGGGAGCGCGGCGGGTTGCCCCGGCACGAGTGGGAGGAGCTGCTCAAGGAAGCCACCCGCCGCGCCGACAAGGCGGGCCATTGGCGCTTCTCCGCGCCGGTGCGCTACGGCGGCAAGGACGGCAGCAACCTGTGGATGGCGGTGATCCGCGAACATTTCGCGCGGATGGGCCTCGGCCTCCACAATGACTTGCAGAACGAGCACAGCATCGTCGGCAACTTCCCCTTCGTCGCCATGTTCGACCAGTGGGGCACGGAAGAACAGAAGCAGGAATTCATCCTCGGCGGGTTCGAGCGCACGCGGCGGGTCGCCTTTGGCCTCACCGAACCGCACCACGGCTCAGACGCCACGCACATGGAGACGGTCGCGGTGCGCGAGACCCGTGACGGCGTGGACGGCTGGCGGATCGATGGCGAGAAGATGTGGATCACCGGCATGCACGTCGCCACCCACTGCGCGATGTTCGCGCGCACCAGCGGCAAGGCGGGGGATGCGAGCGGGATCACCTGCTTCCTCGTCCCCAACCCCACCCCCGGCCTCGAAATCGAGGAGTGGATGTGGACCTTCAACATGCCCACCGATCACCCGCGCCTGTCGGTGACGAACGTCTGGGTGCCGGACAGCGCAATCCTCGGCGTGGAGGGCCGCGGCCTCGCGCTGGCGCAGAGCTTCGTCCACCAGAACCGCATCCGTCAGGCCGCCTCAAGCTGCGGCGCGGCGCTCTATTGCATCGATGAAAGCGTGAAATATGCCCGCGAGCGCAAGCCCTTCGGCGAGGAACTGGCGCGCAATCAGGCGATCCAGTTCCCCTTGGTAGAGTTGGCGACGCAGGCGGAAATGCTGCGGCTGCTGATCTTCAAGACTGCGTGGGAGATGGACAACATGCCCCATGAACAGATTGAACGTACCATCAGCGACAAGGTCTCGATGTGCAATTACTGGGCGAACCGGCTGGTCTGCGAGGCGGCGGACCGCGCGATGCAGGTCCACGGCGGCATCGGCTATTCGCGGCACAAGCCCTTCGAACACATCTACCGCCACCACCGCCGCTACCGGATCACCGAAGGCAGCGAGGAGATTCAGATGCGCAAGGTGGGGGCCTACCTGTTCGGGTATTTGGGGCCGAAGCGGGGCCAGTTTTCCTGACGCTCGACTAACCCCGCCGTCTCCACCACCCGGCGAGCAGGCTCCCGATCACCACGTGCCACACCGCCGAAATCGCCGCTGGCACCGGGGCGAGCGCGGCTTGGCTCACCTGCGCGAATTGCGCAGCGAAGGCGGGGGTTTTCGCCAAGCCCGACCCTAGCCCGGAATTCTGCATCCCGACCTCGATGCTGATCGTCCGCGCCTCGATCTCGCCGAGGCCCAGCACCCGCGCCAAAACGTAACCCAGCGCAAAGCCGCTCGCGTGGAGCAGGAAAGTCGCCAGCAGCAGCATCCCTGCATGCTCCATGATTTGCGCCTTCGACCCGCCGACGATCCCGCCGACGATCAGGATGACGAGCACGATGGCGACCAGCGGCAGCACCGCATTCACCCGCTCCGCCGCGCGGGGAAACAGGCGATTGAGCAGCGTCCCCAGCACCACCGGCACCAGCACGATGCTGACCATCTGAACGAGCAGGTTCAGCCGGTCGATCTCGACGTAAGCCCCCGCCAGCGCGCCCGTCAGCAGCGGGGTCAGCGCCACGGCGGCCAGCGTCGAGGCCATGGTCATCGCCACCGACAGCGCGACATTCCCGCGCGCGATGAAGGCCACCACGTTCGACGCCGTCCCGCCGGGGCAGCAGGCCACCAGGATCAACCCCACCGCCAGCCCCGGCTCAAGCCCCAGCACCTGCGCAATCGCGAAGCCCGCCAGCGGCATCACTGCGAATTGCAGCCCCACCCCTGCCAGCAAAGCGCGCGGCATCCGAGCCAGCGCGCGATAGTCGTCAAAGCTCAGCGTCAGCCCCATCGCCAGCATGATCGTACCCAGCGCGAGGCTGAGCAGCGGCTGGCCCGCCACCGCGATCCGCCCGTCGGTCATCCATGTGAAACCCGCCGGCCACACCCACGCCAGTCCGACCCCCAGCACGGTAAGCAGCGCAAAGTTGTTGGTGATCATGCGCAGCATTGCTTGCCCCTTAAGCCGCCGTTCCTGATCGACCAACGACATTCCCGCCCCTAGCAATATCGTTTCGCACCGCTAGTCTCCCGCGCCAACAGAGGGAGACTTTTCATGCGCCATTTCGCCGCCGCCCTGCTTGCCGGGGCCGCCTGCCTTGCCAGCCTCATTGCCGCCCCGCTTGCGGCCCAGTCGAAGGGCAAGGCCGCCAAGACCGAAGACAAGTGGAGCGTCGAGGCGCCCAGGGGCGCGAAGATCAGGCAGGTGCCGATCCGTACGGACGAAGGCACATGGATGGACGTGGATGTGTCGCCCGACGGGCAGACCATCGCCTTCACCCTTCTGGGCGATATCTACACCATGCCGATCACCGGCGGCACGCCCAAGCGCATTGCGGAAGGTCTGGCATGGGATGTCCACCCGCGCTTTTCGCCCGATGGCACGCGCATCGCCTTCACCTCGGACCGCGGGGGCGGGGACAATATCTGGGTGATGAACGCCGACGGCAGCGACAAGCGGCAGGTGACGAAAGAAGACTTCCGCCTCCTGAACCAGCCCGCCTGGTCGCCCGACGGACGCTTCATCGCCGCCAAGAAGCATTACACCACCGAACGCTCGCTCGGCACCGGCGAGGTATGGATCTACCATGTCACCGGCGGCGGCGGGGTGCAGGTGGTGGAGCGCGCCAATGACCGGCTCCAGAAGGAACTGGGCGAACCTGTCTTCGCCCCCGATGGCTCGGCGATCTACTACACCCGCAACACCACCGGCGGGAATGTGTTCGAATACGCGCAGGATTCGCAGAGCGGCATCTTCGCCATCGAACGCCACGATCTGGCCACCGGCGAAGTCACCACGGCGGTCTCCGGCTATGGCGGCGCGGTGCGTCCCGCGCCTTCGCCCGATGGCAAGGAACTCGCCTTCGTTCGGCGCGACAAGGACCAAAGCCAGCTCTGGGTGAAAGACCTCGCCAGCGGGCGCGAGCGGATGATCTACGGCAAGCTCGATCTCGATGTGCAGGAGACCTGGGCGGTGACCGGGGTCTATCCCAATATCGACTGGCTGCCCGACAGCAGCGGAATCGTGTTCTGGGCAGGCGGCAAGCTCAACCGCGTGAACCGCGACGGGTCGGGCCATGCGGTGATCCCCTTCGCCATCAACGACACCCGCGGCATTGCCGACGCGCCGCACCCGGTGATCGAGGTATCGCCCGAGAGCTTCACCACCACCATGCCGCGTTTTGCCATGCTGTCTCCCGATGGCGCACGGGTGGTGTTCGAAAGCCTCGGACGGCTCCACGTCAAATCGGCCAAGGGCCGCGACCTGCCGCGTCCGCTGACCGGCGATGATGCCGACGTGGTCGAAGCCTTTCCCGCATTCAGCCGCGATGGCCAGACCCTTGCCTATGTGCGCTGGAACGATGCGTCGCTGGGCGAAATCGTGATCGCCGATGCGAACGGCCAGAATCGCCGCGTGCTGACCGGGCCGGGGCATTTCGGCAACATCGCCTTTTCGCCCGATGGCAGCATGATCGCCTTCGAAAAGCGCCGCGGCGGATATCTCACCGCGCCTGCCTTTTCCGACAATGCCGGGGTCTATGTGATGCGCGCGGACGGCACGGACGAGCCGCGCCTTGTCAGCCGCGACGGGGCGAGCCCGCAATGGGGCGCTGGCTCTGACCGGCTGTTCATGCTGGGCCGCGAAGGTGGCGGGCTGGCGCTGGTCTCGACCGACCTCGACGGCGAGGCGCGGCGTGTCCACGCCAAGGGCGAACTGGCCAATGATCTGCGCATCGCACCCGATGGCCGCACGATCGCCTTCCGCCAGAATTACGAGGTCTTCGCCATGCCGCTCGTCCCCGGCGGCAAGCCGGTCGATGTCAGCGAGAAAGCGACCGCGTTGCCTGTGACCAAGGTCAGCACCGGGGGCGCGGACTATCTCGGCTGGGCCAATGGCGGCGAGACGCTGTTCTGGTCGATCGGTCCGACGCTCCAGAGCGCGCGGGTGAGCGAATTCTTCGCCGCCGCGCCCAAGGCCGATGGCGACAAGACCGCAGCCTATACCCCGCCCACCACCGGTATCCCGCTCGGTGTGACGGTGGAAAAGGCCAAGCCCACCGGCACCACCGTCATCACCGGCGCGCGTATTCTGACCATGAAGGCAGGCCTTGCTGCCGATGACGCAGGCGTGATCGAAAATGGCGTGATCGTCATCGAAGGTGACCGCATCACCGGAGTCGGCCCGGCGGGGAGCATCGCCATGCCGGCGGGCGCGACAATGATCGACGCCAGCGGCAAGGTGATCATGCCCGGCCTTGTCGATGCCCATGCCCACGGGCCTTACGGGGTCGGCGATCTGATCCCGCAGCAGAACTGGACGCTGTTGCAGGATCTGGCGATGGGGGTGACGACGATCCACAATCCGTCATCGCAGGCCAGCACCGTCTTCGCCGCTGCCGAACGCCAGCGCGCCGGGCTGACGCTCGGCCCGCGCATCTTCTCCACCGGCGAGATCATCTACGGGGCCAAGGCGCCGGGGGTCTATGCCCGGATCGATTCCTACGAAGACGCGCTGGCCCATGTGCGCCGGATCAAGGCGCAGGGGGGGATTTCGGTCAAGAATTACAACCAGCCCCGCCGGGAACAGCGCCAGATGGTCGCCCGCGCGGCGGCAGCGGAAAACATGCTGGTGGTGGCCGAGGGCGGATCGCTGTTCGGGATGGACATGAACCTTGTCGCCGATGGCAATTCGACCATCGAGCACAATGTCCCGGTCGATGTGTTCTATGAAGACGTGCTGCAGTTCTTCGGGGCCTCGAACAGCAATTACACCCCGACGCTGGTGGTGACCTACGGGGGCCTCGCGGGCGATCCCTATTGGCGGCAGGCAACCAATGTCTGGGAGAACCCGCTGATGGTGCATACTCCGCCCAAGATGCTGCTGGCCGAGACCGGCCGCCGGGTGAAGGCGCCGGAGTGGGCCTTTATGGATGACAACAATGCCCGCGAGGCACGCAAGCTGGCACAGCGCGGGGTGAAGGTCAGCATCGGCGCGCATGGCCAGCAGGCGGGTGTGGGGGCGCATTGGGAACTCCGCAGCTTCGTGCGCGGCGGAATGAGCCCGGTCGAGGCGCTGAAGGCCGGGACCATCGTCCCGGCGCAGTCATTGGGCATGGCCAAGGACATCGGCAGTATCGAGGCAGGCAAGCTGGCCGATCTGGTGATCCTTTCCGCCGATCCGAGCGCGGACATCGCCCATTCGGACGATGTCGAGCAGGTGATGTTGGGCGGGCGGCTTTATGATGCCAAGACCATGAACGAAGTCGCCACCGGCACGGCGACGCGTCGGCCCTATTGGTGGGAAGGCGAGGGCGCTCTGGGTGCAGGCGGATCGCAGGAAGTGACTGCCGAGGGCCGGGGCCATGCCGATGGGGATGACGGGTAGCCAGCGATGTCGTCGTCCCGGTGAGCGCCGGGATGGCGGCTGGCGTTGACGGGTTCTGACCCTCGTCAGACCCCCGCTTGATCGCGTTCACCCCCCCCTCAAGGTCGGTTTGGCCCCGGTTAGACCCGGCCTTGCAGGTGCTTCACGTGAAACAATCGGCCTCCAGCAGCGTGCGCAGGTCTTTCAGCGCCTTGGCGCGCAACTGGTGGACGCGCGGCACGCTGACGTCCAGCACGGCGGCTATTTCGGTGAGGTTCAACTCCTCGACGAAGAACAGCTGGAGCACCAGTTTCAGCCGGTCTGGCAGCTTGATCATCGCCGCGATCAACCGCTCCCGATCCTCGGCGGCGCACAGCGCCTCGAAGGGGTCGGGATCGTCGCTGGCAAAGGCTAGGCTGGTTTCGTCATAAGCGTCCTCGATCGGGGTGAGGCGCACGCCTGAGGCTTCGATGGCGAGCAGTTCGGCATCGGAAACCTCCATTCTTTCAGCCAGTTCGGCGCGGCTCGGCTCACGGCCCAGTGACCCGCGAAGGGCTGCGAGCGCCCGTTCATAGGCGGTGCGCCTTGCCCGCGCGGTGCGGCTGTCGAGGGCGGTGCGGCGCACCTCGTCGAGCATCGCCCCGCGCACCCGGATCTTGGCATAGGCGGCAAATCCGTCCTCGGTTGGCCCCGCGTGCCGCTGGGCGCATTCGGTAAGGGCGAGGATTCCGGCCTGCACAAGGTCTTCGATTTCAAGGCCTTCCCGGCCCCGACCGTTGATGTGCCAGGCCGTGCGGTGGACCAGCGGGAGGAACCGGCGCACGCGGTCTTCGACCTCGGCACGCGAGGGGGAATAGCCTTGCGCCAGAGCGCCAAAGGCGGCGGGGTCATGCTTCATGCGGCAAGCTCCTGCATCTGCGGCGCGGCAAGGCCGGGGGGGTGCTCATCGCGGGCGCCGATCACGCCCACCACCGCAATCGGCTGGGCGGCGGGCAGCTCGGCGATCGACAACACTACGCAGCGCGGGCTGCGCGTCTTGAGCAGAGCGGCCAGCGCCCGACGCGCGGGAGGCTGCACGATCAGCGCAACCGGGCTGCCTTCGGCCTCGGCGACAGCGTTGACTTCGCGCACAATCATGCTGCCGCAATCCGGCTCGATCAGCGGTTGTCCGGTCGCGGGATCGACCATCCCGCCAAGGATCGCGCTTTCCAGCCCGGCATCGAGCGTGACGACCTTGAGCGGTTCGTCCGGCCCTGCAATCCGGGCCACCAGACGCGCGCCCAGATCGGCCCGCACGGCATCGATCACCGCGTCGAAATCACTGGTCTTCTGCAAGGCCAGCGCCAGCGAAGTGAACAGCGGCTGCGGGTGGGCAAGGCCAATCCCGTCGGCCAGCAGCGCGCGCAAGGTGCGGGTCAGCGCAGCGAGCGGGAGCGGATCGGGATAGACCGCCTCCACCAACGCAGGGGCGCGGGTCTTGAGCCCATCGACCCAGTCGCGCACCTCGTCCGGGCCGAGCAGCTGATGCGCTTCTGCCAGCAGGGCCTGATTGGCATGGGTGGCGATGACGGTTGAGGGATCGACCACCAGGAAGCCTTCGGCAATCGCGTGATCGCGCGCGGCGGGCGCGATCCACAGGGCCGGGCAATCGAAGCTGGGGTCGCGCGTCGGCTCGCCGGTCAGGCCATGTCCACCTCCAGCCATGGGGCGCACCTCGCCCGCGTCGATCGCGAGCAGCTTGCCGGGGCGCAAGCTCCCGCGGGCAACGCTGACCCCGCCCATCAGCACGGCATAATCCTGCGCCGCCAGATCGAGCGAGTCCCGGATGCGGAACTGCGGCAGGACAAAGCCGAGATCGCGGGACAGTTGCTTGCGGATCCCCGTGATGCGGGTGATGAGCGGCGCCCCCGCTTGCGCATCGACCAGCCCGACAAGACCATAGCCCAGTTCGATGGTGACCAGCGTGCTGTCGGCCACATCGGCCAGCACGATTGTGTCGGGGGAGGGTTCATCGATCGGTTCGGGGAGTGGCGCGGGCGCGTCGGCGCGGCGCTTCAGCTGCCACCAGATCACCGCGGCGATGGCCGCGCCGGGGAGGAAGATCGTCTGCGGCATGGCAGGGACAAGGCCCACCGCGCCAAGGATCAGCGCCACCGGCAGCCACCCGCGCGGATCGGCGAACTGGCCACCGATCTGTCCGGCAAGGTCGCGCTGATCGCTGACCCGCGTCACGATGGCTGCGGCGGCAATCGACAGCAGCAGCGCCGGCACTTGTGCCACCAACGCATCGCCTACAGCCAGGGTGACATAGGCTTCCCCTGCCGCGCTGGCCGACAATCCATGGCTGATCATGCCGATGGCAAAGCCGGCGATGATGTTCACGCCGAGGATCAGCAGGGCTGCCAGCGCATCGCCTTTCACGAACTTGCTGGCCCCATCCATCGAGCCGTAGAAATCGGCCTCGACGCTGACTTCGCGGCGGCGTTCGCGCGCTTCGTCTGCGGTGACGAGGCCCGCGGCGATATCGGCATCAATCGCCATCTGCTTGCCGGGCAGCGCATCGAGCACGAAACGCGCCGAGACTTCCGAGACGCGGCCTGCGCCCTTGGTGATGACGATCATGTTGATGATCATCAGGATCGCAAAGACGAACAGCCCGACGACGAAATTGCCGCCCACCAGAAAGGCAGCGAAGCTTTCGATCACGTGGCCTGCTGCCGCGCCGCCTTCATGGCCGCCCACCAGCACGACACGGGTCGAGGCGACGTTCAGCGCCAGCCGCAACAGGGTCGCGAACAGCAGCACGCTGGGAAAGCTGGAGAAATCGAGCGGGCGCCGCGCGTTCAGCGCGACCATCAGCACCGCAATCGAAATCGCGATGTTGAGCACGAAGAAGATGTCGAGCAGCAGCGCCGGGATCGGCAGCACCATCAGCGCCAGCAGCACGAAGATGCCGACCGGAAGTGCCAGCGTCGCGGGCATGGCCTGGAACCGGGCGAACGGCCCGACGAGAGCGGGGGACGGGTTGCGCATGGTCACAGGCCGAGCGCCTTCAGCCGGTCATAGGTGCGGCGGACTTGCGCCGGAGCAGCGAGCGGATCGCTGCCGAAGGTTGCTCCCAGCACCTGCGACATCGAAGGTCTTCGGGGAGGTCTGAACCCCGGCTGCGCTGCCGGGGCGGGGAAGGAGCCCAGTGTCAGCGGTGGGGGCGTGCCGGGGCCGAACACGGCCTCATCCGCGATCAGATAAGGCGTGGCGGTGAAGCTTGCCCCGGCATCGCCTCCGATATTGCCGTACTCCGCGCGGGCAAGGCGCATGGGAGAACTTTGGTTTGCAGTGGCCCGGTCGAGCGCGCGACCCATCTTGCCCTCGATCACGCCCATCACCTGCGCAAGGCTGCGCGCTTTGCCATCCGGGCTGAAGAAGATCGCGCGGTTGGCGGCAGCAGGCCGGGCGAACAGCGCCGACGCGCTTTGCCCGGGGTCGGCCTGCAATTCGGACAGGAACCGCCCGGCGCCCCCGGCTCCGAGGAAATGGGCAAGGTAGAGCTCGGCGTGACTGGGCTGGCGACCAAGGATCGGCGTCAGGTGCGCGCGGTTGTCTTCTGCGAGACCGGCGGCCATCAGCGAGGCAATCTGAGGATCGTTGCGCAGCGCGAGAATCGCCTCGCGCCGGGCCGGATCGGCGACATAACTACCACCGGCAGCCGTCGTCCTGATCTGGTCGGCCACGCTGCCAAGGCCAAAGCGATGCCCGTGGCGCTTGACCGTGTCCAGCCAGGTGCTGTCGATGAACTGGTACAGCCCGGTGGCGCTCGATGTCGCCGCGCGGGCATCGGGGTTCATGGCGGATTCGACCTCGGCCTGTGCAAGCAGGTAATCGAAATCGATCGTGGTGCGCTCGGCGGCACCGGCAATCGCGGCCTCGACCGAGCCGGTCGGGGCGGCGATCTGGCGCATGGCGGGCAGGGGCGCGCCATTCCGCATCGCCGCATGGGTGCGCGCGGCCTGTTCGAAACCGGCACGGATCGATCCGGCCGGAATGCCGAGGGTAGGATAGGACTGACTCACAGATCCTCCGCCTGATCGGGAGCGCCGCAGAGGGCAGCACTTTCACAGGCGGAGGGTTAGCAAACGCCGTGCCAGATGGGCGTGGGCGCGGATACGCAAGAACGCGTATGTCGTCAGAGCTAGGCTCGCGCCGGTGTGTAACTGGCGCGTGCAGCATGGCGCCCGCCGCCGAGCGCCTCGATCCGGGCGGCCACATTGGCAGCCAGCAGGTTGCGCACCCGGCGGTTGACGTCGTTGAGCTTGCGCGCCGTCTCCGCCAGCCCGCGCGTTTCGCCGTCGAGCATCTGCGGGCCGATCATGGCGATTGCATCGCACAGGCTTTCCTTGGCGTGCGCCGCCTCGATCAGATCATCGGCATCAAGCGCGGCAAGCGCGTGCCGCTCGCGTTCGAGCACGGCAATCATCTGCCGCAGGCTTGCCGCCAGCGTCGTGTGATGCGCCGCAGTGGCGGAAAGGCCCAGGGTGTCGGCCATCGGCTCAGCTCCGTTCGGGCAGCGACAGCGTGACCTGCGCGGCGATCATGGCGTCTGCGATCTTGGTCGGGACGAGCGGATAGGAGCCGTCCTGCAAGGCGGCACGGATCAGCGCGACACGCTCGGCATCGACCGGCGGCGTGGCGGCATCGCTCACGCTGGCGGTGGTCACTTCGAGGCTGATGCCGCTCGTGCTTGCGGGGGTGCCGGAGACGACGGCCGAGGAGCGAGAGCGCGCCTCGATCTGCGCGCGGTCGCCAGCGGCCACTGCGCGCGCGGCGCTGACGCTCGGCAATTTGCTCAGTTCGACAGAGGGCATGGGCAATGTCCTTGATGGGTTCCTGTGGACGAGAACGGCGGTCGGTGGGCGAGTTTAAGGGGGCGTTAAAACTATCCTATCCCGCCGGAATGATGGCGAGGCCGGGGCGCTCGATCCGGGCGCGCAGAGCCTCAGCCTTGCGGCTGGTGCGCACGAAAATCCACTCGCCGACTGCGCCCGCTTCCATTGCTTCGCCGGCCTGCTGGACGCTGAAGCCCCGTCCACGCACCATGATGGTCAGCGCATCGCCGCGCTTGACGGCGGGAGCGGGCTTGGCGGCTATGGAAACTGCCGACGCATCAGATGACGCGGCGACGGCAACGAAAATGCGCCAGTTGGTCGGGCCGGGACATTCGACCTGCACCGCTGCGCGCGACGTGCCATGCCAGCTCACCGCGAGCGGCCCCTGGCAGGCGGCCAGCTGCAAGCGGGGATCGGCCGGGGTGCGTGCGCCGCCCGGCGTGCCGATCGCGGCACCGGTGAAGGTAGCAACCGCGCGGTCAATCGCGGCCGGTTCGGTAACGGCGCGGGACTGGGCGGCCGCAGGCGGGCCATCACACAGCGCCACCAGAGCGGGCAATACCAGCGGAGCAAAACGCCAGCTCTCGCTGGAAATCGGGAGGGTAATCATGCTCGTAACCTTCCTTGTCCTGCGCCCTTGATTGGGGCGCTGTAATGCGAGGACCGACAGCCCGGCCCGCCTTGACCCGGATCACGCAGCAAAAGACATGCCAAGATCGCCCTGCGCACTGCCGACACGCCAACAGGCTTGCGTGGGTTACGTAGATGTCCGGGCAGGACACGTGGGGGTGATTAAGCGCGTTTTGGTAGAGGCATCGCACGAAGTTTCAGCTTGTGATGATCCGCCATGCCCTTTGCTTCCGGTTTTCTGTCCCGTTCTGTCCGCGCTGTGACGGCGTCTGCCGCCCGGCCCGAAGCTGACGTCCCCGCCCCTGCCGCTGCGCCCGCTGGCCGCCGCGCCGAGGAAGCCCGCCGCGCATTGCTCGACAAGATTGCAGAGTTCGTCATCCGCCACGATCTGGCGGTGACCGCGCCCAACCTTGCGACGATCTGCGGCGCGCTGTCGGGCTCCCACCCGGAACTCGCCCGCGCGCTGGTGCAGCGCGAGGTTGCTGGCGATCCGATCGACCAGCGCTGGCTTGATACGCTGGCGCGGCTCGACCCGGACGGCAACAGCCGCATTGCCGAGCTCGAGACGCTGACCGACAAGCTCGAATATGCGATGATGCGCTTTGCCCAGACTGCCCGCGCCGCGCAGACCGAAACCAGCGACCATCGCGGCGCAATCGGTGTGCAGATCGAGGCGCTGGCCGGGCCGGAGGAGCTGGCCGAGGTGCTCGACCTCTCGCGCGCCATGCTTGCCCGGATCGAACAGGTGGAGGCCGCGATGGCCCGCAGCGAGGCCGAGACCGAGCGCCTGCGCGAAAGCCTCGCCAAGGCGCGGATCGAGGCCGATGTCGATCATCTCACGCGTCTGCCCAACCGCCGCGCCTTCGAGCGACGGCTGGTGTCGGCTGCGCTGGAGGCGCGCTGCAAGGGCGAACCGCTGGCGCTGGCCTTCTGCGATGTCGATCACTTCAAGGCGGTCAATGATCGCCACGGTCACGATGCCGGCGACCGGGTGCTGTGTGCGCTTGCTGGAACCTTCACCGAAATGGCAGGCGATGCATGCTTCGTCGCGCGCCACGGCGGGGAGGAATTCGTGCTGATGTTCTATGGCATCGGCAAGGAAGCGGCGCAGGGCAGGCTTGATGCGATCCGACGGGCGCAAGCCGCGCGCCAGTTGATGAACCGCGAGACTGGACAGCCTTTCGGGCGCATCACCTTTTCCGCTGGCGTTGCCGAAGTTACCGAGGACGCGGACACCCGCAGTGCGCTTGCCCGGGCCGATGCGGCGCTCTACCGGGCCAAGCAGGAAGGCCGCAACCGGGTGATGCTGGGCTGACAATTCCGCTCAATGCAGCGCAGGTGATGCGACTGGCACACGGCCTCAACCTTGGGGCGGGGCGTCATAAGCAAGGCTGGCATAGACTTCTGCCCCCTTGCCCGGCGCAATGATCGTGCGCACCGCAACGCCGCTGCGACGTGCCTCAAGCGCCAGCGCCTCGGCCCGCGCCCAGGCCTCCGCTTCACCGCCTGCGGGATGCGCGGCGAAAACTGTCAGCGTGGCGCGCGGATCGGGTGCCTGTGCGGCCAGCCATTCGCTCAGTCCCGGCCCATGCGCGACCGGACGGAACAACGCTTGTGCCGCGGCGATTTCGGGCTTCGGCACAGGCCGGGTTTCTGCCTTGCGCGCGGCGCTATCGGCGAGACGGCGACCGGTCTCTGCTTCGGAAGCGGGCAGAGTTGAAAGTGTCAGCAGGAACAGGATCAGCGCCAGATCCGCAAGGATCAACTGCCAGCCATGCCCACCACGCGGCGTGGCTGCTGCGATAAAGCGGTTCATGCAACCCCCCGCAGATGCGTGCGTCGTTCCTGCGCGTCACAATCGATCCGGCCGATCTGGTCCGCGAACCATTCGGCCAGAGCGTCCCGGCTTTCCTCGTCCGCCAGCCCGCGCCGCTCGATCGCGCCTGCCAAGGGGTAGCAGACGAGATGCGCCAGGAGCGCGCCGTAGAGCGATGTCAGCACCGCGCTCGAAATCGCGCCCATGATCAGCGCCGTGGCTTCGCTGCCGGTGGTGGGCGCAAGCCGGGTGAGGCCGAAAAGTGTCCCGACCAGACCGAAGACCGGGGCCAGCTCGCCCGCCCAGATGAACACCTGTGCCGCGCTCAACCGGCGCGCTTCACTCAGCGCGCGTTCGCTGCGGCGAACTGCCCCCAGCGCGTCGATCACGCCGTGGCGCAGATAGGTTTCCAGCATGAGTCCCAGCGCACGGTCGGGCGGGAGTGGCGGGCTCGCGCGGTGGTGACCGTCCCTGTGGATCGCGGTGACAGCCTGGGCAAGCGTCTTGCGGTTCTGCTCGCCATCGAAGCTGCGCCGCGCCAGTCCGCCCGCCGCGCGCAAGGCCGCCCCGCAATCGCGCCAGCCGGAGCGGGCAGCCGTGGCGAGCACAGTACCGGCTACGACGATCCCCAGCGAAGCCGGATCGAACAGGCTGGTGATGGCGGTAGGCACTGCGGTTCCCCTCGTCTTCGACTGCACCGCCCCAGAACGGCAGGCCAAAGAGCGGATTAAGCCCTTGAGGGTAACGGCAGCCGCTTGCCCTGTTCCCGCTGAACGGGCGGCAAAAGTCTGCCGCCTCATCGCTTGCCTGCCCTGTTGTCCCTCAGCGCGGCGCATTTGGCACGCTTCCTGCTGAACCACTGGCGAGCGCGGGTCTTTCCCCGCATCACAAGGAGCTGTCCGACGTGAACGAGCGACTTTTCGGTATCCACGGCGCCGCGCTGACCCTGCGTTCGCAGCGCATGGGCGTGATCGCGTCCAACATCGCCAATGCCGCCACCCCCGGCTACAAGGCGCGCGACATTGATTTCAACGCCGCGCTTGATGCCCGGCTGGCGCGGGCGCACGGGGCCAGCAGCGCCAGTCCCGATGCCGGGATGGTGTGGCGCCGCCCGACCATGCCCTCGCTGGATGGCAACACGGTCGAGCTGAACCGCGAGCAGGTCGCCTTTGCTGAAAATGCGGTGGCCTATTCCGCCACGCTCAGTTTCGTGCAGGGCAAGGTCAACACCATTACCCGCGCGCTGAAGGGCGAATGACGATGTCTGATCGTCAGCCCATGACCCTGTTCAGCCTCACCACCCGCGCCATGAGCGCGCAGATGGTGCGGATGAATGCGGCGACTTCGAACCTCGCCAACGCCGGTTCCGTCTCCTCGACTGAAGAGGGCGCCTATCGCCCGATCCGCGCGGTGTTTGCAGTGGAGCTCGACCGCGCCTCTGGCCTTGCCGGGGTGACATCGAGCGGCCTCGTTCGTGCCGAGACCGCACCGACCAAGCGCCATGATCCGTCTCACCCGCTCGCCGACAGGGATGGCTACGTCTTCGAATCCCCCGTCGATGAGACCGCCGAGATGGTCGAGATCATGGAGAGCGCGCGTCAGTACCAGAACCTGGTTCAGGCGCTCCAGACCGCCAAGCAGCTGATGCTTGAAACCCTGAGGAGCCAGTAATGGAAACCACCGCCATCAACCCCGCTGCGCAGACCACGCTTGACCGGCTCAACACCCCCTCGCGGGTACGCGGCAGCGGGATGCAGTCGCTGGGGCAGGCCGATTTCCTGCGCCTGCTGACCACCCAGCTGACCATGCAGGACCCACTGGAACCCACCGACAACAAGGAAATGCTCGCGCAGATGGCGCAGTTTTCCGCGCTCGCGGCCACCACTGAAAGCGGCGCAACGCTTGAGGACATCTCGGCCAAGCTCGACCGGTTGATCGCGGCGCAGGAAGCCACCGCGCGTGCCGTGACCGCCCCCCAACCCTGATCATCGTTTTCCCTGCTGAAAGGATCACAGCCCCATGTCGTTCTTCACCTCCCTGTCGGGTCTGCGCAATGCCGAGACCGATCTGCGCGTCATCGCCCACAATATCGCCAATGCCGAAACCGTGGGCTTCAAGAAAAGCTCGGCCCAGTTTGCCGATCTGGTGGCCACCGGCGCGCCCACCGATCCGCGCCGCACTGCTGGCATCGGCGCAACCGTTTCGGCGATCACGCAGGATTTTGCGCTCGGCCCGCTCGAACAGACCGGCCGCAGCCTTGATATCGCAATTGACGGCGACGGGTTCTTCGCGCTCGAAAACCCGTTTTCGGGCGATCTCAGCTTTACCCGCAACGGCAATTTCCAGCTGCGTGCGACCGGCGAATTGCAGGATGCCAACGGCAACCGCCTGCAGGCCTTCCCCGTCGATGCGGCAGGCGTACCCACCTCGGCAGTGCCGACCAGCGTGATCGTGCCGCTCACCAATGCGGCGGGCTCGGCGCTCGCCAATGTCACGATCGACAACCGCGGGATTGTCAGTGCGGCCTATGCCGATGGCAGCGCGACCCCGATCGGCCAGATTGCCCTCGCGACCTTCGCCGCCACCGGAGGCCTGCGCTCGATCGGCCAGACCAAGTGGCAGGCTTCGGGTGACTCCGGCCCGCCGATCTTCGGCAATCCCGGCATCGGCAACAACGGCGAGATGATCAGCGGCGCGCTCGAACGCTCCAACGTCGATCTGGCTGAGGAAATGGTTTCGCTGCTCACCGCGCAGCGCAACTTCCAGGCCAATGCCCGCGCAATCGACACCGCGACGCAGATTTCGACCACCGTCATCAACCTGCGCCAGCAGTAAGGGCGGCTGACCGATGGACCGGCTGATCTACACCGCCATGACCGCGATGAACGCGGCGATGGACCGGCAGCGGGTGGTGGCGAACAACCTTGCCAACGCCTCGACGCCGGGCTTTCGGCAGGAGATCTTCGCGGTCACCCCCGCCACCCTGCAGGATGGCTCGCTGGAGGCCCGCGCCATGGCGCGCGGCAATGTCCGGGGCGCGGACATGAAGGCAGCGCGCGTGGTGCCGACTGGCAACCCGCTCGACGTGGCTTTGGAGGGCAAGGCGCTGATCGCCTACCAGTCGCCCGACCGCCAGGGCGAGATCTATTCCCGGCGCGGCGACCTCAGGGTGGCCACTTCGGGCGTGCTGGAAAATGGCGAGGGGCTGGCGGTACTGGGTGAAGGCGGGACACCGATCACGGTGCCGCCCGGTTTCAGCATCAGCCTTGCCGCCGATGGCACCGTGCTCGCCAGCGACCCTGCGACACCGACCGCCCCCGCCGAAGCGATCGACCGTATCCGGCTGGTGAACCCCGAAGGCAGCCCGCTCGCCAAGGGGATCGACAGCTTTCTGAAGGTGCCGGGTGGCGGCGTTCTGCCCCCCGATCCGACCGCGCGCCTCACCCCCGGTGCGCTTGAAATGTCCAATGTCGAGACCGCCGATACCCTCGTCCAGATGATCGAGGCGCAGCGCGCCTTCGAACAGCGCGCCAAGATCATCGCCACCGCAGGCGATCTCGATGAAGCCTCCAGCAGCCTGATGACGCTGCGCTGACCCTGATTTCGACCGGAGAACCGATCCATGCCCACTTCCGCCCTTCACGTCGCCCGCACGGGGCTTGAGGCACAGGATGCGCGGATGCGCGTCATCGCCAACAACCTCGCCAATATCGGTACCACCGGGTTCAAGCGCGACCGCGTGGATTTTGCCACGCTCGCCTATCAGGAACAGCGTGTTGCCGGGCAGAATTCGACCGGGCAGACCGCCTTTGCCGTCGGTCTCAACCTCGGCACCGGGGTGCAGGTGCAAGGCACCACGCGGATTGCAACCCAAGGCACGCTCAACGCCACGGGCGATGTGCTCGATCTGGCGCTGGACGGCGACGGGTTCTTTCAGGTGGAACTGCCGCCCGGCGGCCAGATCGGCTTTACCCGCGCGGGCAATTTCACCCTCTCGAATGATGGCACGCTGATCACGTCGCAGGGTTTCGCGCTGCAACCGCCCCTGCAGGTGCCGCAGGGCGCGCAGTCGATCACCATCGCCCCTGATGGCACGGTGAGCGCGCTGACCCCAGGCAATGCCGAGCCGACGCTGCTCGGCCAGTTGACGGTCGCCAGCTTCGTCAACCCGGCAGGCCTGCGCGCGATTGGCGACAACTTCCTGGTCGAAACAGCCGCCTCCGGCCCCGCCGAGCTTGGCTTTGCGGGCGAGAACGGGCGCGGGCAGATCCGTCAGGGGATGCTCGAACAATCCAATGTCAACGTGGTCGAAGAGCTGGTCGAGATGATCGAGGCCCAGCGCGCCTACGAGATCAATTCCAAGATGGTGAGCGCGGTCGACGAGATGCTGCGCAACGCCAACCAGACATTGTGAGGGAACTTATGAAGGGCCGCATCACTATCCTTGCCGCACCCTTGTTCATCACCGCCTGCATGGGCAGTGGGGGCAAGGGGCCGCAGATGGGCTTCACCGCGCCGCCGCCGCCGGGGGCTGCCATGATGGCCGCCGGGGCAAGCGATCCGCTGCTGGTCGCCGCGCCGCAACCGATCGCGCAGGGCGGCAGTGCCGGGGCGATCTTCCAGACGGGATCGGGCTATGCCGGCCTCGTTACCGGCACCCGCGCGCGGGCATTGGGCGACATGGTGACGATCATCCTCACCGAAGCAACCACCACCACCAAGAGCACCCAAGGGCGCACCAGCCGCGAAGGCAGCTTCGGGATTACCCCGCCCGCCAGCGGCCCGCTCGATTTCCTCAACCCCGATGCCCTTAAAGCTGCGGCCGAAGGGTCGTTCAGTGGAGGGGGCAATGCTGCGCAGCAGAGCCGCCTCAACGGGGCTGTCGCGGTGACCATCGCTGCGATCTACCCCAACGGCACCGCCGAAGTGGTCGGAGAAAAGCAGATGATGTTCAGCCAGGGCGAGGAATGGGTGCAGTTCGCCGGCCGCATCCGCCTGATCGACATCGACAGCGACAACCGCCTCGCCTCCTCGCAGGTTGCCAATGCCCGGATCATCTATTCGGGCAAGGGCGCGGTGCAGCAGGCGAGCCGTCCGGGCTGGCTCAGCCGCTTCTTCAACATGATCTCGCCGTTCTGAGGAGGCCTGCTGCCATGACCCGCATCCGCATTCTTGCCCCGATCCTCTATCTGCTGATCGCGCTCGTCGCCGGGCAAGTCCCCGCCCCTGCTGCTGCCGAGCGCATCCGCGATCTCGGCCAGTTCGAAGGCCTGCGCGCCAACCAGCTGACCGGCTATGGCGTGGTCGTTGGTCTGCAAGGCACGGGCGACAACAACCTGCAATATGTGACCGAGGCGATGAAGGGCGTCTCCGGGCGGCTCGGGCTGCAACTGCCGCCCGGTGTCTCGCCGATCCTGCGCAACTCGGCCGCCGTGATCGTGACGGCAGAGCTGCCGCCCTTCGCCAAGCCGGGGCAGCGTATCGACATTACCGTCTCCACCCTTGGTCAGGCCTTGAGCCTGAGAGGTGGCGCGCTGATCCTCACCCCGCTCTACGGGGCGGACGGCCAGATCTATGCGATGGCGCAGGGCAATGTCGCGGTCGGCGGGCTGGGGGTGACGGGGCGCGACGGTTCGCAGGTCAGCGTCAATGTCGCCACCGTGGGCCGCATCGCTGACGGGGCGACTGTCGAACGCGCCGTCGCCACCGGGTTCGACGCCGCACCGTCGCTGCGCTTCAATCTGCACAAGGCTGATTTTCTCACCGCCGCGCGCGTGCGTGACGCGATCAATACCCGCTATCCAGGCCTTGCCACCATCGCCGATGGCGTGAGCATCGAGCTCGCCTTGCCCGCTGGCAACGATCTGCGTTCGGGAATCATGGCCGAGATCGAAATGCTCGCCGTTCAGCCAGCGCCAATGGCGGCAAAAGTGATCGTCAATTCGCGCACGGGTACGGTCGTCATCAATGATGCCGTGCGCCTCGCGCCCGCTGCGGTCAGCCACGGCAAGCTGGTGATCCGCATCGACGAGAACCCGATGATCGTCCAGCCCGCCCCGTTCAGCGATGGCGTCACCGCGCAGGAAGAAGCGACCGACATCACGGTCGAGGAAACCGCGGATCGGGTCGCCTATATGCCCGCGGCTGCCTCGCTGACCGAAATCGTCGATGCGCTGAACCTTCTCGGCGTCGGCGCATCGGATCTGGTGGTGATCCTCGAAAGCCTCAAGCAGGCCGGCAGCCTGCAAGCCGAAATGGTCGTCCTGTGACCGGGCCACTTGCCCCCTACGGCCCGGTTGCCCCCGGCAGCTCGGCACGCTCCCAGCCCCCCTCGCCGGAGCGTGCCGAGCTGCGCAAGGCGGCTGAAGGTTTCGAGGCGATCATGCTGCGCAAGATGCTGGCGAGCGCCCGTGCGGCGAGCTTTGCCGAGGATACGCCTTTGACTGGCGGAGGGATGAAGCAGTTCCAGGCGATGCGCGATGAACACCTCGCCGATATCGCCGCTGCCACCGGCGCCTTCGGGTTTGCCCGGAGTATCGAGGCGAGCCTCGCGAAACACCTCTCGGCTACACCGGCGCAACAAGGAAACAGCTGATGCCGAGCGCGATCTTCACCATTGCCCGCAGCGGTTTGACCGCGACCCGCCGCAGCCTTGAGCTGACGGCGCAGAACGTCGCCAATGCTGCCAACCCGGATTTCTCCCGCCGCTCGCTGACGCAGGGCGAGCTGGTGATGACCGGTTCGATCGGGCTCAATGCGGTGGATTCGCTTGGCGGGGTGCGTCCTGGCGTCGTGGAGCGCGCGGAAAGCGCGCTGGTGCAACGTCAGGCGCGTGATGCATCCTCGGCTCTGTCCACCGCCGATGCCGAGTTCCGCGCATTGCGCGACGCGGAAAGCGCGATCGAGACGTCGGGACTGTTTGCCGGGCTGGTTGACTTCGAGGCGGCGCTGACCCGGCTCGAAGGCAATCCGCTGGAACCTGCGTTGCGGCTTTCGGCGCTGGAAAGCGCACGCAAGCTGGCAGGCAATTTCCGTGTTGCAGATGGCACGCTTGCGAATGCGCGTGCGCTTACCCAGGGCGAGGCCAGCAGCGAAATTCTGGCCGTGAATGAACTGGCGGGTGATCTGGCCAGGATCAACGCCGATCTGGTTGGTGCGCGCGAAGGCACATCCGGGCGCGCGGCGCTGCTCGATGCCCGAGACAAGGCGCTACGGGGGCTGGCCGAACAGTTCGCCATAACTCCCACGATCAATGCCAATGGTTCGGTCGATGTTGCGCTGGCCGGGATGCCGGGCGTTGCGCTTGTCACGGGCGCGACTGCACAGAGCGTCAGCGTCACCTTCGCCGCAGATGGCACGGCCAGTTTTGCCGTGGGCGGGGCCGGCTTTGCGCCTGCGGGCGGAGCGATGGCGGGCCGTGCCAGCGCGCTTACGGAAATGGCGGTGCTTCAGGCGAGCCTCGATGCGCTTGCCGCCTCGGCCATCACTATTGCCAACGGCGCCCAGAGCGCCGGCGTGGCGGCGGACGGTTCTGCGGGCCAGCCCCTGTTCGCTGGCACCGGCGCGGGTGACATCGCGGTGGTGCTGGCCTCTGCCGCTGGCCTTGCGACTGCGCCCGCCGGGGCGGCTGCGGGCAGCCGCGACACCGCCAATCTCGCCGCGCTGATTGCTGCGCTGGGTGCGCCGACCGGGCCGACAGCCGGTGCCGATACGCTGCTGATGGGCCTGTCCAGCCGCGTCTCTGCACTGGAAACCCGCCGCGACGGGCTCGCGGTGGTCTCCGCCAGCGCCGAGGCCGAGCTGTTGCGCGAAACCGGGGTCGATCTCGATACGGAGGCCGCCAATCTTGTCCGGCTGCAACAGGCCTTCGAGGCCAATAGCCGGGTGGTCCAAGCCGCCGCCGAGCTGTTCGACACGATTCTGAGCATCCGATAGGGGAGCGCGCCGCCATGACGTCCGTCACCAATTCGACCGGTTCGTTCTTCAACCGCTCGCTCGCCCAGATGGCCGATCTCAGGGCGGGGATCGAGCGTACCCGTTCGCAGATCGCCACCGGACGACGGCTTGAGCGCGGGTCGGATGATCCTGCCGCTGCGGCGCAGCTTCGCAGCGTTGCCCGGCGCGAGACACTGATTGGTGTCGAGAGCGACAATGCCGCGCGGCTCGGGCAGGATCTCGGCGCAGCGGCCAATGAAGTGCAGGCGGTGACCGCTGTGCTCCAGCGCGCCCGTGAACTGGCGGTGCAGGCAGCGAGTGCTCCGCTCGGAGCCGATGGCCGACGCGCGATTGCCTTCGAGCTCGAACAGCTCGGGCAGGAGTTGTTTGCCCGCGCCAATGCGACCACGGCGACCGGCGAACCGCTGTTTGCAGGTCTGGCATCAGGACAGGCCTTCACCCGCGACGCTCTGGGCAATGTCACCTATGCCGGAACGCCAACAAGCGGCGCGGTTCCGCTTGCACCTGGCACCGCGATCGAGCGTGGACTGCCCGGCAACGAGGTGTTCCAGTTCGATCTGAACGGCACGCCCAGCAGCGCCTTTGCAGTGCTCGGCGGGCTGGCGGCTGCGTTGCAGGGCGGCGCGCCTGATCCTGTTGCAGCAGCCAATGCCGCGATCGAGGGGATCGACACCGCGCTCGACACGGCAAGCCGCGCCACCACCATCCTCGGTACCCGCATGTCATGGGTCGATCAGGTGCAGCAGCAGCAGGGCGAGCGGCGCGTTGCCCTGGCCGAACGTCGCAGCCGTGTCGGCGATACCGACATCGCCGACGCCATCGCCCGTTTGCAGCAGACCATGACCGCGCTCGAAGCCAGTCAGGCCGCCTTCGCCCGCGTCAGTTCGCTGACCCTGTTCAACGCGCTGCGTTAAGGAGCTGAACCCGTGTTTGTCGCTATCGGCATTGTCGTGCTGCTCGCCATGGTGTTCGGCGGGTTCATCCTCGCCGGCGGGGCCATGGGCCCGGTGCTGGCCGCGCTCCCGCTTGAATTCATGATGATCGGCGGTGCGGCCACAGGCGCGACGCTGATCGGCAATTCGATGCACGAGATCAAACTGCTCGGTGCAGGGATCGGCAAGATCTTCAAGGGACCGAAATACACCGATGAGGATCACATTGATGCGATCGCGCTGACGAGCAAGCTGATGAAGCTGCTGCGTGCGGAAGGTGCGGTGGCGCTGGAAAGCCATGTCACCGAGCCGGGTAGCTCGGCCATCTTTTCCGAATATCCGCGTCTCCAGGCCGACCCGGTCGTCACCGCGATGATCTGCGATCCTCTGACACTGATGGTGGTATCGTCCGGCACGCTCGATACCCATGCGGTCGAGGAAGTGATCGACAGTGCGATCAAGACCCAGCTGCACGAGATGGACGAGCCGCAGCACATGATCCAGTCACTCGCCGACGCGCTGCCGGCCTTGGGGATCGTCGCGGCGGTTCTCGGCATCATCAAGACCATGGGCGCGATCAGCGAGCCGCCCGAGATCCTCGGCAAGATGATCGGCTCGGCGCTGGTGGGTACGTTTCTGGGGGTGCTGCTCGCCTATGGCTTTGCCGGACCGCTGGGCGCCCGGTTGAAGCAGATCAACGCCCACGACAGCCAGATCTTCCATTCGATCAAGCAGGTCATCATCGCGAGCCTGCATGGCTATCCGCAACCGCTGGTGCTGGAAGCGGCGCGTTCGGGCCTGCCGCCTGCGCACCGGCCGAAGCTGACCGACCTGCTCGACATGATGCGCGGGCGCTGAGATGGCCCTGTCTGATCCCACCCAGTCCGGCGAAGGCGCGGCAGCCGCGATCCCCGCTCCGATCATCGTCAAGAAGGTTACCATCGTCGAAGGTGGCCACCACGGCGGGGCGTGGAAGGTCGCCTATGCCGATTTCGTGACGGCGATGATGGCGTTCTTCCTGCTGCTGTGGCTGCTTGGCGCGACCGAGGAAAAGCAGCGCAAGGGGATCGCCGATTACTTCTCCCCGACGCTGGTCAAGCTGCGGCAGGAAAGTGCAGGTTCGGACGGGATGCTGGGCGGCAGCTCTCTAACCGATGTTGATAATTATCCCAATGCGATGGGCCAGACCGGCACGCGCGCGATTACCATTCCGCGCGGCGTCACCGGTGGGCCGGTGGAAGGCGGCGGGCGCGGCGAGCTGGAGTCCGAAAAGCTTAAGGAACTGCGCGACACGATCGAGAAGAAGCTCGTCCAGCGCCGCCAGCTCCGCCATCTCGCGCGGCAGGTGCGGGTGATGCGCGCGCCCGAAGGCATCCGCATCGACCTGATGGACAATGCCGATTTCTCGATGTTCGAGCTTGGCACCACGATCCTCACCAAGGAGGCGCGCGGGCTGTTGGAGGTCATGGCCGAGACGCTGAAGGATGAAAGCGCCCCGCTGATCCTGCGCGGTCACACCGATTCGCTGCCGTGGCGCGGCGGTGTTGCGACCAACAACTGGTCGCTTTCCGCCGGCCGGGCCGAGGCGACACGTCAGGCGCTGGTGCTGGGCGGGGTGCCGCAGCCGCGCTTCGCCCGGATCGAAGGCGTCGCCGCGACCGAGCCGCTGGTTACCGACAACCCCGCCGATCCCCGAAACCGCCGCATTTCGCTGCTGCTGCTCGACCGAAAGAGCGCCCCCCGGCCCGAACGCAGGGGGCCGCCGGTCAAGGCGAGGCCTGCGGATTAAGGCGCGGGGCTGCTTGGCGCGCCAGCCGGTTGGTCACCCTTTGCGACAAGTTTCTCCAGCGCGCCGTGAACCTGGGCGAAGGTCTGCGTGGGCGGGTCCGAAGGACGCTTCGACGGATCGCAGACCTGATCGAACATTTTCTGCTGCACGGTGCCGGCTGCGGGCTTGGTCAGGCTGCCCATGCTCTTTTCGCGCCCCACCAGCGTTTCGCCGAGGAAGATCACGCTTTCCCAGTACTGGACGGTCCCGGCCTCGCAATCGATGTTGTAGAGCAGCGCGCTCTTGTCATAGTCGCCGACCCTGGTCGACATGGTGTAGGATTGGACATCCCACAACCAGATGAAATGCGGATTGCGCGACATCGGCCCCGGGAGGTTTCCGCCGAGCAACGTGATGCCCTTGCCCCGGCCCTGCTTGTCCTCGAACAGGCGCAGGAAGTGGAACGGCCCGCCGGGCGATATGCCCTTGCCATAGCGGGTAGACACCGGGGTCAAATCAATCCGGCAAGCCGCGATTTCCAGCCCGAGGAGATTGACCGGTTCCTTGCCTTCATTGATGCGCTTCAGCCGGGCCTCGGCCGATTTCATCACCTGCTGTTCGATCTGGAGCTGGTTCGCCCCGCGGAAGATGCGCAGGTGCTTGAGGATCGCAGCCTTGGATTCGGCGATGGCCCGCGCCTGAAACTGCTGGCCTTCATAGCCGACCATGTAGAGTGCTTCGGCACAGGTGAGTGCATCGGGCGCGCCGTACCAGAACACCGGGGCATAGCCGTGGGCCTTGTCACAAGCAGTCAGATTCCGACCAAACTCCGGGGTCATGATCGCTTTCGGCGGCATTTCGCCCAGCTTTTCGCCCTTCTTTTCGGGCAGGATCAGCCGACCGCCGGGAAAATTGGCCTTGATGAGTTCGCCGCCGATGGATTGTCCGGGCTCTCGCACAGGGCCGGAGACCTTATCCGCCAGCGCCTTGTAACGGCCGCTGAAATCGATGAAGCGGGCATTGCTGTAGCGCCATAGGGCATCGGACACGCCGGTCGTGACGGTGCCCTCGGTGTAGAGCGCGGCCTCACCCTTCGGATCGTAGTATTTGTAGAACAATGCAGTCAGGCCCACCGGCTCGTAAAGCGCCGCGCAGGATTTGGCATCGGGGACGAACGGCTGTTGTGCGGCAGCAGGCGCCGGGATTGCAGGCGTGCCGACACTGAGCGCAGCGGCCAGCACGCTGGCAATCGCGCGGCGGGGCAATTGCCGATCGGGAGCAGAGGTGGGGATCATGGTGCCCTCATCCGGTCGCAGGAGGATTTGTGGCCGAGGGAGCAGCCGCGCTCGAACATCGCGCGGGACTTGGCCGGATCGGCAGGTGCGCCGCGCCCTTCGCCATAGACGAAGCCGAGTGTGAAACAGGCATCACCATGGCCGCCGTCGCAGGTTCGGGTGAGCAGGGCGATGGCGGGTGCCGTCTCGACCGGACCGCCCTGCCCGGTGATCATGATCCGGGCGAGATTGGTGCAGCCCATCGGCTCGCCCAGATCGCAGGATTTGCGGAACGCGGCGCGGGCGCCTGACCCATCGGCCGGGCCGCCATCGCCCTTCAGCAGCATTCCGCCGTAATTGTAGCAGCCCTGCCGATGATCGGCTTCGCAGGCGCGGCGATAGGCGGTGCGTGCGGCGACCGGATCGCGCGCACCGCCGCGTCCCTGATCGGTCATGATACCGAGGTTGAAGCACGCCTCGCGGAAGGCCCCTTCGCAGGCCTGCGCGAACAGGCCGCGCGCGGTCGGCGGGTCGCTCTGCATCACAGCATTGCCAAGCACGCTGCACCCTTGCGCATTGCCGCGCTCGCAGGCCATGCGCCACCAGACCTGCGCACCCGCAGGATCGGCCGGGCCACCCTCGCCCCTGTCAAGCATCAGGCCGTGATTGGTGCAGCCAACGGCGGCGCCAGCCTCACAGGCGGTTCGATAGGCGATCCGGGCGGCAGCCAAGTCGCCGCGTTCGCGAGCGGCATCGGCTTTGCGGAACGCCTCGATGGCAGCGGGAGGCGGCGCGTTTGCTGCCGGCTGGGCGGCGACTGACACCGCGCCAAGCGCCAGCGGCAAGGCCAGCAGAGCAAGGCCCGCGCGCCGCAGACGATCCCGAACAGCAGGGAGACGAAGGCACAACAGCAAAGGCCATCCTTTCATCGCGGAAAGCGTGGATGGCCTGACCATATCCGTCCCGGTCAGCATCGGAAATCCCCTGAACGGGTAGGCGGGAACGGGCAGGAATGCCGCAACGCAAAAGCCCGGAGCCTTGCAGCTCCGGGCTTTCCGTGTGGCCCGCCCAAGGGGTGCAGGCGGGTGCGGGGGGGCGGATTAACGCAGCAGTGACAGCACGTTCTGCTGCGACTGGTTGGCCTGAGCCAGCATCGCGGTCGAGGCCTGACCAAGGATCTGCGCCTTGGCGAGTGCAGTGGTTTCCGCCGAATAGTCGGTATCTTCGATCCGCGAACGGGCGTCCGACAGGTTGGTCGAAACGTTGGTGAGGTTGTTGACCGCCGAGATGAGGCGGTTCTGCCCAGCGCCCAGCGTGGCGCGGGTGGTCGAGATTGTCTCGATGTCGGTGTCGATGGCAGCCAGCGCAGTGCGCGCGTTCGAGCCGTCGGTCCCGCTGACGTCGAACGTGGCGGCGGCGCCGCCGCCGGCAATGCCGCTCAGGTCATCGAGGGTCAGATCGATCGTGTCGGCATCGTTCGCGCCGGCCAGAACAGTGACGGTGGAACCGCCATCGAACAGGTTGATCCCGTTGAATTCGGTGTTCGAGACGACCTGGCCGATCTGCGCGGTCAGTTCGTCGACTTCGGCCTGGATGTTGGTGCGGTCGGTATCCTGATAGGTGTCCGAACCAGCCTGCACCGCCAGTTCGCGGATGCGCTGAAGCATGTTGGTGACTTCGTTGAGTGCGCCTTCAGCGGTCTGGGCAAGGCTGATGCCGTCATTGGCGTTGCGAATGCCCTGGGTCATGCCGCGGATCTGCGAGGTCATCGAAGTGGCGATGGCGAGACCTGCGGCATCGTCGCCCGCGCTGTTGATGCGGCGGCCGGTCGAAAGGCGCTCCATTGCAGTGCCGAGCATGCGGTTTGCCGAAACGCTCGCGTTCTGAGCGCGCAGGGCCGAGGAATTGGTGTTGATCACAGTCATTGGTCGAAACTCCTGAATGGTCAGGCAGGACGAACAGGCCCGTCGCTGCTGGCCCTTAGAGCGGCTGGCTCCGGGAATGTTTAAGTCAGAAAAAATAGGATGGAAAAACAGTGTTTTGAATTGAGAGCGGCAGTGACTTGCCGTGATCGAGGCAGGCCAGCGCGGGTGTTCGCAGCGGGCGGAATAAGGAAAGTTACGAGGGCTTAAATTTGCCACATCTCCAACGTGCGGGCGGCAGAAGATTGCCTTGTGAGACAACACAAAGGGGCAATCATGATCGAAGCGGCGACAAAGACTGTGCGCGGCGATGCGGCTGCGGCGCCAGCAGAGGCAGGGGTTGCGGGTGCGGCGCATGACGCCCTGATCGGCATGACCGTGCCGCTGATGGGCGTCGCCTGGCAGCGTGATCGGATCGTGATCGGCGACACCATGTCCCCCGCCATGGCTGCCGCCATCGCACGCAGCGGAAGGATTGCCGTTGCCCTGTCGCATTCAGCCTCCCCTGCCTTGAGCATCGCAGCACCGCAGACCGGCGGCCGGCGCATCGCCTTGGCCTATGACCCTGCTGATCTGCCCGCAGCACGGGCCGCACTGATTGCCGCTTCGGCGCTGGGCGGCTGGCCGGTGGCAGGCGATCCGCAATCGCTGGCTCTGCTGACTCTTGCCGAACGCATCGCAGCGAGCGAAATTCCCGTCCTGCTCGAAGGGCCGACCGGCACCGGCAAGGAAGTGCTGGCGCGCTTCGTTCACAACCTTTCGGCCCGCAGCCAAGGCCCCTTTGTGGCCGTCAATTGCGCGGCCATGCCTGAAGCGATGCTGGAGGCGCTGCTGTTCGGCCACAAGAAAGGCGCCTTCACCGGCGCTGCCGAGGCGGGCGAAGGGCTGTTTCGCGCGGCGGACGGCGGCACGCTGCTGCTCGACGAGATCGGTGAACTGCCGCTGGCGCTGCAATCGAAGATGCTGCGCGCGCTTCAGGAAGGCGAAGTGCTGCCGCTGGGTGCCACCCGCCCGGTCAAGGTCGATGTGCGCATCATCGCCGCCACCAACCGCAACCTCGCCGCCGAGGCCGAGGCGGGACGTTTCCGCGAGGATCTGCTCTATCGTCTCAATGTCTTTCCGCTGCGCCTGCCGGCCTTGCGCGAGCGGGCGGGCGATATCGCCCCGCTCGCCTTCGCCATGCTGTTGCGCCACGCAGGCGCGCCCGGCGCTCCGGCATGGTTCGCCCCCGATGCGCTGGCGATGCTGGAAAGCCACGTCTGGCCGGGCAATGTCCGCGAGCTTGAGAACGTCATTCGCCGAGCGATCCTGATGGCGGATGGCGCCGAGATGATCGCGGCGCAGCACATCATCTTCGATACGGCAGTGCGCCCTGTGGTGCAGGCTGCAGCCAGCTTTCCGACCAGCGCCGCAGCGCGGTCGCTCTCCGATGTCGCCTTTGCTTCGGAAGCGCGGGCGATCATCGAGACTCTTGGCCGTCATGGCGGCAACCGCGCCGCCACCGCCCGCAGTCTCGGCATCTCCGAGCGTACCCTGCGTTACCGCCTTGCCTCGATGCGCGGCGCCGGGATGCTCGCCGCAGGAGGGTCTGCATGAGCGGGATTCGGCCAAGCTTCGGGATCGGGGATGTGATGGCGTTGCGCAGTCAGGTGCTGTCCCGCAGTGCCGCCTTGCGCGATGTCCATGCCGCAAGCGAGGGCGCGCGGGCCTTTGCCCCGGCCCAGACGCCCGGTGCCGGCTTTGCCGCTACACTCAACACCGCCTTGCAGCAGGTCAGCGCGGTACAGGAACATTCGAGCGCGATGCAGGTCGCCTATGAACGCGGCACCGTGACCGATATCGCTCAGGTGATGCTCGCGCGGCAGGAAGCAGGCGTGGCCTTCGAGGCGACATTGCAGGTCAGGAACAAGCTGCTGACCGCCTATCAAGACATCATGCGGATGGGAGGCTGATAGATGGCCGACGCTGTTCTGCCCGTGCCGACCGAACCGGCGGGTCTGCCGCTTGCCCCCGCGCCCGCAGCAGCGGGATGGCGCACGATGCTGCCCCCGCCGGTCGCTGGGTTCGTCAGCCAGCCTGCGTTCGCTCGCGCTCTGCCTGCGCTGGGCGCATTGGGTGCCGTGGCGGCGGCAGGCGCGCTTTGGCTGGCTATTTCATCGGGGCCGGACCGGGTGCTCTATACCAGCCTCACCGATGCCGAGCGCGCCAAGGTGGTCGAGACGCTGGAGGCGGGCGGGATCGGTTACAGCATCGACAATGCCACTGGCGCGCTCTCTGTCTCGGAGAATGATGTCTACCGCGCCAAGATGCTGGTCGCGAGCAACGCCGGGATCGCCGCACCGGCAGGCGCCGAGGCGATGCTCGATTCCATGCCGCTCGGCACGTCGCGCACCCTTGAGGGCGAACGTCTGCGCCTGGCGCGCGAACGCGAGCTGATGCTCACGATCCGCGAGATCGACGGGATCGAGAGCGTGCGCGTCCACCTCGCCACGCCTGAACGTTCGGTCTTCGTGCGCGAGAACAACCCGCCCAGCGCATCGGTGATGGTGCGGCTGGTTGGGGGTCGGAGCCTGTCGCAGTCGCAGGTCGAGGCGATCGTCAATCTCGTTGCTGCGTCCGTGCCGGGCATGAACGCCGATGCGGTGCGGGTGGTCGATCAGAACGGTCGCCTGCTGTCCGATCCCAGGGAAAAGACGGGCGAGGGCCTGACCCTTCAACGCGAACATGAAGCCAAGCTGCGCGAACAGCTCGACGCGCTGCTGCTCCCCCTGCTGGGTGAAGGCAATTTTTCGGCGCAGGTGCAGGTGGCGCTCGATCAGAACGAAGTCACCACCGCGCGCGAGACCTATGATCGCGAAGGCGTGGTGCGTAGCGAAAGCGAGCGCAATGCCACCCGAACCGGCGCTGCGCCCGCAGGCGGCGTGCCGGGCGTTACCGCCAATACTCCCCCGCCACAGGCCCAGCTGGTCGATGGTGCGCCGCAGCCCGCCCCGGCGCCGGGCGCGGCGACCGATACCGAAACTGCGACGGACCGCAGCTACGAACTGGGCCGCGAAGTCGCTGTCACCACCGCACGGCCCGGCGGGCTGGCCAAGCTTTCGGTTGCGGTCGCCGTGAGCGATGCCGCGCTCAAGGCCGCTGCGCCGTTGACAGGACCGCAACTCGAAGCGCTGGTCAGTGCCGCCGTCGGCGCCAATGCGGAGCGCGGTGACATGGTCAAGGTGGTGGCGAGCACATTCGAGCCGGTGAACCTCGAACCGCCCGCCTTTTACGAACAGCCGTGGTTCGCGATGCTGGTGCGGTACGGCACGGCGCTGCTGGCGGTGCTGCTGGTGCTGCTGCTGGTCGTGCGCCCGCTGATCGCGCGGCGCGGCAGCAAGCGCAATGCCGGGGGTGAAGCCGATGAACGCGCGCTGGCCGCCGCCGGGGATGAGGCTTCGCGCGCCATGATCTCTGGTGCGAGCGAACCGACCGAAGGGCAGGGCAACCCGGCCCTGCGTGATGGCGATGGTGCAGGCGGCGTCGCGCTCGATCTCAGCGGAGCCGATCTGCCGCGTCAGGTGGAGCTGGTGCGGCGGCTCGCCGTCAGCCAGCCCGAACGTGCGGTCGAGGCGCTCCAGCGGATGCTCGAAGCCCCCGATCCGCGCACGTCTGGAACAGGTGCAGCATGAGCCTCGACAACGCCCTGACCGATCCCGAGGCGGATATCGCCGCGCCGGGCGCATTGCTCAATCGGGTTGACCGCGCTGCGGTGTTCCTGATGCTGCTCGGCGATGATGAAGCCAGTGGGCTGTTGTCGCGTCTTGCCCCTGACGAGCTCGAAAGGCTCGGCGCTGCCATGATGGGCCTGCGCGAGATCGAACAGCCGCACATGGCCGAAGCCCTCGCCGATTTTGCCGGGGAGGCCGCGCGCGAGATGTTGCCGATGCGTGGCCGCAATGACCGGGTGCGCATGCTGCTTGACAAGGCGCTTGGCCCGGCACGGGCGGATTCGATGATGCAGCGGATCGAGCCCGATGCGCCTCCCCGCAGCGTCGAGCTGGCCAAATGGCTCGCGCCCGGCGTGCTGGTGCGCCTGATCCTGGACGAACACCCGCAGGTGATCGCCGCGCTGTTGCTGCTGATCGACCCTGAACCAGCGGCTGAAGTGCTGGCGATGCTGCCGCTCGAACTGCAGACACTGGTGGTTGAACGGGTGGCGAAAAGCGGCGCGATCTCGCAGGCCGCCATCGGCACGCTCGACACGCTGCTGACCCAGCGCATCAGTGCAACCTATGGCACGGCGGCGCTGATGCTGGGCGGGCCGAGGGACGCGGCGAACCTCATCAACCTTGCCGCAGGCGAGGTGCGCAATAGCGTGTTGCCCGCCATTGCCGAGCGCGATGCACCTCTTGCAGAGCGGATCGAGGAAGAGCTGTTCACCTTCGAAATGCTCTACCAGCTCGATCCCATGTCGATGGGCCGCCTGCTGCGCGATGTCGACAACACCAAGCTGGTCGATGCGCTCAAGGGCCTTCCGGAACCCGATCGTGCGCCCTTCTTCGCTGCCATGTCGAGCCGCGCGGCGGACGGCGTGCGCGACGAGATCGAACTGCGCGGGCGCCTTGCCAAGAGCGAAGTCGCCGCCGCGCAGAAGGCTATCGTCGAAACCGCGCGGGCGCTGGCCGACGCGGGCGAGATCGTGATCGGAGGCGGCAGTGGCGAATTCGTCTGACTGGCTGGAGGCCGTGGCCGTATCGGACACCGCCGCGCCCGGGTGGCTCTCGCTGCTGGACAGCGCGCAGGGTTTCACCGATGTGCTGCCGTTCGGCGGCAAGACGGCGCAGGCACCCGAACCCGAAGTTCTGATCCCGCCAGATCCCGAGCCCGTGAAAGAACCGCAGGCCGATCCGTGGGAGGCGGCGCTCGCGTCAGCCTTTGCCGATGGTGAAGCCGCCGGCCGTGCTGCTGCCGAAGCGGAAGTCGAGGGCCGCCTTGCCCGTCAGCGCGCCCTGCGGCTCAGCTTTCGGGCGCTTGATGAAGCTGCATTGGAGGCGCTTGCCGATGATCTCGCCGCCACAGTCAGCGCCCTGTGCGAAGGCGTGCTGGGCGAAGCGGCGCGCGATCCTGACAATTTGCTGGCACGCTGCCGTGCCGCCGCCCGGCGGATCGGCGGAGCAGCCGACACGCTGGTGTTGCACCTTCATCCGGATGACATGACGCTGATCGAGCCCGATGCGTTGGCAGGCTGGCGCGTGGTCGGTGATGCGGCGCTCGAACCCGGCAGTGTCGTGATTGAAGGCCCGGATGGCGCGGTCTGCGATGGCCCTGCCGAATGGCGCCGCGCGATTGCAGCGGCGGTGCGCGGATGATCGCCGAATTGCAGCTCGATCTGGCGCGGATGCGGGCCACGCCGCTCGCCTGTGGCCCGGTGCTGACCGGGCGCGTGGTCGCCTGTGATGGCGGGCTGATCGAAGTGGCGGGCCTGCCGTTGCCGGTCGGCTCGCTCGGCAGGATCGAGAACGACGCCGGGGACGAATGCCTGGCCGAGGTGATCGGATTTCGTGCCGGGCATTCGCTGATGATGCTGCTTGGCGATACCATGCTGCTGCGGCCGCAGGCGCGGGTGCGTGCGCTGGGCGCGCCTGGCGAGGTGCGGGTCGGCGCAGGCCTGCTGGGGCGCGCGGTGGATGCGCTGGGCGAACCGATCGACGGCGGCCCGCGGCTCGATCTGCCCCACGCCTGGCCGCTGGCGGGCAAGCGCGAAGGCGCGCTGGAGCGGGCGAGTGTCACCCAGCCCTTCGATTGCGGCGTTCGCGCGATCAATGCGCTGGCCACCATGGGCGTCGGGCAAAGGCTCGGGATCATGGCGGGATCGGGCGTGGGCAAATCGGTGCTGGTCGATACCATCGCGGGCCACGCCGTCGCCGATGTCACCGTGGTCGCACTGATCGGCGAGCGCGCGCGCGAGGTTTCGGACTTTGTGAACCGTCACATGGCCGGGGCGCGGCGCGGCGGGATCGTGGTGGTTGCTGTCCCGGCCGACCATGCCCCCAACCTGCGGCTGCGCGCGGCGCAATATGCCAGCAGCATCGCTGAATATTTCAGAGCGCAGGGCAAGCGCGTGCTGCTGATTCTCGACAGCCTCACCCGCGTCGCCCACGCCGCGCGCGAACTGGCGCTGGTGCTGGGAGAGCCGGGTGCGGCGCGGGGCTATCCGCCGTCGGCGCTGGCGGCGATCACGCGGCTGGTGGAGCGGGCGGGCAATTCCGCACGCACGGGCGGGGCTGTGACGGGGATCTACACCGTGCTGGCCGATGGCGATGACACCAATGATCCGGTGGTCGATACCGCGCGTGCGATTCTGGACGGGCATATCGTGCTGTCGCGCGAATTGGCTGCGCGCGGCCATTATCCCGCGATCGACATTCCCGCGTCCTTGAGCCGGGTGATGGATGATATTGCCCCGCTCCCGGTGCGCGATGCCGCGCGGCGGCTGCGCGGCTTGATCGCCGCGCGCGAAAGCGGGCGCGATCTGGTGATGATGGGCGCATACCGGGCTGGCGGCGACCCGCTGCTGGACGAGGCGCTGGCGCTCTCCGGCCCGATCGATGCCTTCCTGACACAAGCGCGGGGCGAGGCCGAGGCGCTGGCCGCCAGCCATGCCGCGTTGCTTGCGCTGATGCCGCCGCATGACGCGTGAGGCGCGCCGCCTTGCGCTGCTCCGTCGCCAGAGCCTGATCGCCGAAGTGGCGCGCAAGCAGGCGATCAAGGCGCTGGCCGAAGCGATGGAGGCCGAGGCGCATTGCCATGCACTGGCTGAACGTGCGCGCGCTCTGGTGGCTGCGAGTGCGCCTCAGCCGGGGACTACCAGCGGTGCGGCTCTCACCGGTCGCGCGGGCTTTGTCGCAGGGCTCGCCCAGTTGGCGCGCCATGCCGGTGAAGGCGCCGAGGATGCCGTCCGCCAGCGCGCATGGGCGGCTGAGGCCTATGCTGGCAAGGATGCCCGCGCCCGCCGCCTTGCCGATCTTGAGGCGGATGCCCGTGCGGCGCTCGAAGCCGTGCAGGAACGGCGAGAGGCGAACCGCGCGCTGCCGCTGGCACGCAAGTTGCAAAGTCGGCCCCGGGGCTGATCGCAAGCCCGCCCATTTCAGAATGCCAAGGGGAAAACCATGATCCCGTTCCTGACCGATCTGCCGAGCCTCAACAGCCCGATGCCCGCCACAGCCCTTTTGCCGCAGACGGCTGCGCCTGCCGGTGGCATCGGAGCGGATTTTGCCGGATTGCTGGACGCGGCCTTGCCATTGCCTGCCCCTTTGCCAGAAGAAAGCGCCGAGACGATCGCCGCTGTGCCTCTCGCCGCGTTGCCGCCGGGCGGCACGATCCTGCCGCCGACGGGCAAGGCCTTGCCGGGAGCGGCGCAGGCTATGTCCAGCGGCGACCCTGCGGCTGAATTGCCTGATGCACTGTCGCAGCCGCCCTTCGCGCCGCCAGTTGCCATGTTCTCCAGGGCTGAAGATGCAGCCCCTGCGCTGGTCGAGGCATTGCCGACCGCAGATCAGCCGGGTGCGTTTGCCCTCACCTTCGCCGGAACGCCCAGCGAAACCCAGACCGGCGACCCCGTGTCGCAGGCCCCCGTTCCAGCGACCGCATCGCTGTTCGTCACAGCACAGGAAGCCGGTTTGACGCCTCCACCCGCGCCGTTGATGTCCGCGCCGCTGATGTCATCCCTGCGCCGGGATATTTCAGCAATGCCGCCGCGCCCGGCCCTGCCAGGCATGGTCAAGGACGCATCGCCGTCGGGCATTGCTGCCTTCCCTGAAGGCCTGCCAGCACCGAGTGACGAGCCGATCCTGCCCACGGCATCCCTGGCAACGCCTGCGCCTGCTCCGGCAGCGGTTGAGACCATCGCCGCCGCCGCCGCCTCTTTGTCCGAGCCTGCATCCTCTGCTTCTGGCCCCGCCACTGCGCCGCAGATTGCGTCCGGCACCCCCGCGACCGAACGTGGCGAGGCGCGGATCGCCAGCGCGCCGCAGCTTGAAAATGCGATTGCCCAGGTTGGCGAACTGCGCGAGGCGTTGAAAGCGGCGCGTCCGGAAATGACCTTGCGCCATGACGAGTTCGGCTTTGTTTCCCTGCGGCTCGAAACGGTCGGCGCCGATGGCTGGCGGGCGATGCTGGCGAGCCGTGACCCGGGCTTTGTTCCCGCGATCCAGACCGCGCTTGCCGAACGGGCGCTTGCCGTCAGCGCTTCGGCCAGCGCCGATCCCTCCGGGACGCAGACGGGAAGCGGTCAGCATGGCTCTGGCGATCAGCGTTACGGGTCATCCCCTAACGGTGGCCAAGCAACGTCTCAACCATACTCGGGGCAATCAGGGCCGCGAGACGGCGAGGCTGCGTCCGACCACCGCCGCTCCTCCACCGCCGCCGCGCTTGCGGAGCGGGTCGAGGAGCAGGAGGCCGATGCCAGCCCAGCCCTGCGCAGAGGCGGGATGTTCGCCTGAATGCGCCGGAACGAAACAGGGAGCTGACAGGCCATGGGCAAGGGCGCTGGAAAGAACGGGGACAGGCCCGACAACGCCGGTGACGGCGCAAGCAAGGGCAAGGGCGGGATCATCAAGATCGCGCTCGGCGCGGTGCTGCTCCTCGGCATCGGCGCAGGCGGGGCCTATGGTGCCTTTGCCATGGGCCTGTTCGGCAATGTCGGCGGCCCGGCCGAACCTGATCAGCCCAAGCTGGTGCTCAAGGGCGAGAACGACCCCTATACCCTGCCCGGCGCCGAGAAGGAAAAGGACGCTGCTGCGCCGGTCTATGGCGAGGGCGGCAGCAAGTATCGCACCGCCTATTATTCCTTTGCTGACAGCTTCACCTCCAATCTCGCGGATTCGCCGGGACTGGTGCAGGTCGAACTGGCAGTTTCGACCCGCCATGACGGGCGGGTGCTGCAATGGGTCAGGAATCACGAACTGGCGATCCGTTCGGCGATCCTCGCCCAGCTTGCCGCCACCACCGAGGCCGAGGTCTATGATGTTGCCGGCAAGGAGAAGCTTGCGAAGCGCCTGACCAAGGCGGTCAATGATGTGCTTGAAGAGAACGAAGGCTTCGGCGGGGTCGAGGCGGTGCATTTCCGCGGGTTTCTGGTCCAATGAGGATGGCCCACGCTTTTGCCGCCGCGCGCCCTGCGGCGCTGCATTGCCCCGAACTCACGTCGCGCGGCCCCCGGCCTGAGGAACAGGCCGCGCTGCTGACGGCATGGCGCCGTGATCTGGCGCGGATGCTGGCCGATGATCTGTCGGGCCTGCTGTCGGGTGACCGGCTGGAGGTGATGATCGGCGAGCCTGAAACCTTGAGCGGCGCCGAGGCGCTGGAGCGGATCGGGCCGGTTGCCGCCAACAGCCTGCTGCGGGTCGGCATGACCGGCGAAACCGCGCTGCTGTGCTTTGATTTTGCCACCGCGATTGCCTTGACCGATCGCAGCTTTGGCGGTGACGGACGCATTGGCGGCAGCATGCCCGATGCACTGCCGCGCTCGGCCGCGCTGCTGGTCGAGGAGGCCGCGACCGCCATCGCCGGGGCAATCACCCGCGCCAGCCAGGGCGATGCGCCAATCGCCAACGGCAGCGCCGCGCAAGGGGCGCCCGGCGGCGAAGTGATCGTCCGCAGCGAAAGCGCCAGCCGCCTCAAGCCCTTTGCGCTTGATGAAGCGGTGCTGCTGAGCGAGATCGTCATCGCCAACCGGCAGGGTTGCCAGTGGCGTGCGGGGCTGGTGGTAGCGGCCGAGCGGATGAGCCGCCTGTTGCCGGGCGGAGATCGGCGGTCGCGCCCTGAGGGCGCGCGCAGGCCTGCGACCGGCATGGCGGGGCCTTTTGCCGACATGCCCTTGCCGCTCCACGTGGTGCTGGCCGAATTCGATCTCTCGCTGATGCGGCTCGAAGCGCTCAGGCCGGGCGACACGATCCCGCTGACAATGGGTCGGCAGGTGCCGCTGATGGTGGGCGAGACGGTGCTGGCCCACGGCAGCGTCGGCACCGCCGAAGATCGCATGGCCATCCGCGTGACCCGTTTTCCCCAATCTCCCCCCGTCCTTGCCGAAGGTGTTGCATCATGACTGCATTTCAGCCCGCCGCTTTCGCCCGCTTCGGCGATGTTGCCGTGCGCCTGTCGGTCGAACTGGGCCGAACCGAGATGCCCTTGCGCGACGTCCTGATGCTGGGCGAGGGCAGCACGGTGATGCTCGACCGCATGACTGACGAGCTGCTTGATGTCACCGCCAATGGCCGCGTGATCGCGCGCGGCGAAGTGGTGGCGGAAAAGGGCCGCTTTGCTCTGAGGATCGTTCATCTGGTGGGTGACGATGGCGCCGATGTGCCGCCCTCGCCCGGCTATGCCCCGTCTGCCTCGTCCACCGCCGAGCCGCCCGTGCCGACGCCAGTGCCGGCGGTGGGGCCGCAGACCTCCGCGCTTGACGATCTGCTCTGATAGGGGGGCGGGACGATGCTCGAATACCTCCTGCGCCTTGCGCTGCTGCTGCCGCTGCTGGGCGGGCTTATCTGGGGGAGCCTGTGGCTGACCCGCTGGCTCCAGGCGCGCCTCCACGGCGTGCAGGCAAACAGCGCAGGCGAAAGGCATCTGCAACTCGTCGAAGCCCGCCTGGTCGCACCGGGGATGAAGCTTGCCGTGGTGCGCTTCCATGACCGCGAGATCCTGCTGGGCTGCACCCGGCAGGGCATGGTGCGCCTCAGTGAAACGCGCATTGCGGTAACGGAGAGCGAATGATGCGACGAACCGCGCTTTTCCGTGCAGCCCTGCTGTGCCTTGCTGCGTTAACCATGTTCTGGGCTGCGCCGGTGCTTGCCGCTGTGCCGGCACCCGATCCTGTGGCGGCGGGCGTCGGCCCTGGGATCGGGGGAGCGATCGAGCGCGCGTTGGGCGATGGCGGCGCGGGGGATGACAGTCCGCTGAGCATGTCGCTCCAGCTGTTGGTGGTGATGGGCCTCCTCACCATCCTGCCCTCGCTGGTGCTGATGATGACCAGCTTCCTGCGCATTCTGGTGGTGCTGGCGATCCTGCGGCAGGCGCTCGGCCTGCAAGGTTCGCCGCCGGGGCAGGTGCTGGCCGGATTGGCGCTGTTCCTCTCGCTGTTCGTGATGGCCCCGACCCTCGATGTGGTGAACACACAGGCGATTGCCCCCTATGCCGCCGGAAGCCTTTCGGCCGATGCCGCCATCGGCAAGGCGGGCGAGGCCTTCCACGCCTTCATGATCGCCCAGACGCGCGAGGCGAACCTGATGATGTTCACCGATATCGCCGGGGGCGGCCAGTTCAGCAGCAGCGCGGATGTCCCCTTCTCGATCCTGCTCCCCGCCTTCGTGACGAGCGAGCTGGAGACCGCCTTCCAGATCGGCTTCATGATCTTCCTGCCGTTTCTGGTGATCGATCTCGTCGTCGCCAGCGTGCTGATGAGCCTCGGCATGATGATGCTCTCCCCCACGATCATCTCGCTGCCGTTCAAGCTGCTCTTGTTCGTGCTGGTGGATGGCTGGGCGCTCTTGATGGGCAGCCTTGCCCTGAGTTTCGCGCCATGACGGAAGACGCGCAGCTCCTTGCCCTTGCCGATCAGACCCTGTGGGTGACGGCGCTGATCGCGGGGCCGGTGCTGATCGCGGCGCTGGTGGTGGGCCTCGTGGTGGGGATCATCCAGGCCGCCACTTCGGTCAACGAACAGACCCTCAGCTTCATCCCCAAGCTGGCCGTGACAGCGCTGGTGTTCGTGGTGCTGGGCGCGGCGATGATGGCCTTGCTCACTGACTTCACAGCCGAGATCATGGCGCAGGTCGCCAATCTGAGCGCGTGAGGCGATGAACGCGCTCGATTTCGGCTTCGGCACGATCGAGGCACAGCTGTGGCAGATACTGTTCCTGTCGATCCGTTGCGGCGCGGCGCTGCTGGCCGCGCCGATGGTGGGCGGCATGGCGGTGCCTGCGCCGGTGCGCATCCTGCTGAGCCTTGTGCTGGGATACTTCATCGCCAGCTGGGTGCCGGTCCCCGCACTGCCTGAAATGATGAGCCTTGCGGCGGTTCTCGCCGTGTTTCAGGAAATCGCCGTTGGCCTGATGCTCGGCTTCGTGTTGCAGCTCGCCTTCGCCATCCCGCTCGTCGCTGCCGAACAGATTTCCGGCACCATGGGCCTGGCCATCGCCACTTCGATCGACCCGGCAAGCGGCGCGCAGTCGGGGGCGCTCGGCACCTTCTTCGGCCTTGTCCTCAGCCTGCTGTTCTACGCCATCGGCGCGCATCTGCTGTGGTTTGAACTGCTGATCGAATCTTACCGTCTGCTGCCCGCGGGCGCCTTCGCCTTCGGCGCATGGCGGGCCGAGAGCGTGGTGATGTTCATGGGTTATGGCCTGGCCGCCGCCGCCGCCATCGCGCTGCCGGTGGTGCTGGTGCTGCTGCTGGTGCAGATCGTCACCGGGCTCATCGCTCGTTCCGCTCCGGCGCTGAACCTGTTCGCGCTGGGCCTGCCTGCTGGCGTGCTGGCGGGGGTGGCGGCGCTGATCATTGCCATGCCGGTGATGGTCGGCCAGTTCCGGGGCGTCATCGAGACCGCCCTCGATCAGTCCGCCGCGCTTATCGAGGCGCGCTGAAATGGCTGAAGAGACTCCGGGCGAAAAGACCTTCGCCCCCACCCCGAAGCGCCGTGAGGATGCCGCCAGGAAAGGCGATGTGCTGCGGTCAAAGGAGCTTGCCACCCTTGCCGCCACGGGTGCAGGCGCGCTGGCGCTGTGGGGTCTGGGGGCATGGCTGACCGAAGGGCTGGGTCACCTTGCCCGCGCCGGGTTCACCTTTGACCGCGCCGCGCTCGACGGTTTCACCCCCGGCGCAGCGCTGGGCGATGCCGCATTGGCTACGCTGCCGCCGGTGATGGCGCTGGGCCTGATTGCCGCGCTTGCCGCCGCTGCTTCGCAATTGCTGCTGGGTCAGGAGGGGCGCTTTGTCGCCGGAAATGCTGCCTTCAAACCTTCGCGCATCAACCCGGTGAGCGGGCTCAAGCGCATCCTCGGCTGGCAGGGTCTGATCGAACTGGGCAAGGGCCTTGCCAAGCTGGCGCTGCTCGGCGGGATCGCCTGGGTGTGGGCCGGGGATCGCGTCGTGCCATTGCTGGCGCTTGGCAGCCTTTCGCTCGAAGCGCAGCTGGGCGTGGCCCGTGATGCGATCGTCAGCCTTGTGGCTGCGCTGCTGATCGGGCTGCTGGTGATCGCCGCCATCGACTACCCGCTGCAACGCTTCCAGCGCGACAAGCGGCTGAAGATGAGCCTGCAAGAGATGAAGGAGGAGAACAAGCAGGCCGAAGGCTCGCCCGAAATGAAGTCCGCCAGGCGCCAGCGCCAGCGCGATCTGGCGCGCGGGGGTGTGGCACGCGCAATGAAGGAGGCCCAGTTCATCATCGTCAACCCGATGCACTTCGCCTGCGCGATCACCTATGATCCGGCCCGCGCGCCAGCCCCGCTGCTGCTGGCGAAAGGCCGGGGCGAGACCGCGCTCGCGATGCGCGAGATCGCCGCCGAAGAGGGCCTGCCGGTGCTCGAATATCCGCAGCTGGCCCGCGCGGTCTACTTCACGACCCGCCCGAACCAGATGGTGCGCGAAGAGCTTTATGTCGCGCTCGCCTCGCTCGTGGCTTTCGTACTGGCATTGAAACGCGGTCAGCGCCCGCGCCGTCCGGTGGTGGAGGTGCCACAGGCCCTGCGCTTCGACGGCGATGGAAGACCGGAAAATCATCCTTAAACTTTGCCGCCGCCTTCCGTCCTCACCGGCATGACCACCGCAGGCTCCTCGATCATTTCCGCGCTCGGCGCTGGCAGCGGCGTCGATTTCATCACGCTGGCGCAGGACATTTCCGCCGCCACCTTCGCTGCGCAGCGTGACCAGATCGCCGCGCGCAAGACCGCGCTGGAGGCGCAGATTTCCGCAGCCGGCCAGCTGCGCGGGGCCATCACCGGCCTTGCCAGCGCACTGGGTGACCGCATCCGCACCGGCGATCTTGCCCCGCGCGGCGATCTTGCCAATCCCGCGGTTGCCCGCGTCAGCGTACCGGCGGGCCTGTCCCCGCGCGGGAACTTCCAGCTTGAAGTGACCCAGCTCGCCAGCAGCCAGACGCTCGTCGCCCCGGCGCTGGCCAGCCGTGATGCGCTGGTCGGCGAAGGCACCTTCACCTTGCGTTTCGGCACGGTGGATGGCGCGAGCTTCAATCCCGATGCCGCACGACCCGTGATCGACATCGCCGTCACCGCCACCGACACGCTCGCCACGCTGGCCGTCAGGATCAATCAGGCCAGCGGCGGGGCGGTGCAGGCCTATGTCGCCAACGGTACGGGCGGCGCGCAACTGGTGATGAAGGGGCGCGAAGGCGCGGCGAACGGCTTTGTCATCGAAACCACCGGTGCGGGCGGGGGAGCGGTTCCGGGCGATCTCGACTATCTCGGCTGGGCTCCGGCCAGTGATGCCGGACAATTGCAGGGCAGCGCGCGTGATGCGACCTTCCGGCTCGATAGCGTGGCCATGTCCAGCCCCACCAACCGCGTGACTGGCCTGCCGGGCGGCTTTACGCTGGATCTGACTGCCACCAATAGCGGCGCGCCAACCACGCTCAGCTTTGCCAGCAACCCGCAGGCGTTTGCGGGCGTGATGGAGGATTTCGTGACCGCCCTCAACGATATCGTGGGCGAGCTCAACCGGCTGGCTGCGCCGCTGGGGGGCGAGCTGGGCAATGATCCCGGCGCGCGCGAATTGCGCCGCGATCTGGCGGGCCTGTCCGGACGCGTGGTGATGCCGAATGCGGCGGACGGTGCGCCGCGCACGCTCGCCGATCTCGGGCTGGCGCTGAACCGCGATGGCACTTTCCGGCTCGATACTGCGGCGCTGAACCGGGCGCTGGAGACCAATTCCGATGCGGTCGCGGCGATGTTCACCACCGGGGTCAACGGCGTGTTCGCGACGATGGACCGGTTTGCGCGCGAGAACAGTCTCGTCACCGACCCCGGCACGCTGGGTGGCTCGTTGCGCCGCTTCGAACAGCAGGTCGCCGCGAGCGACGAGCGGCTGGCCCGGATCGCCGAGCAGCAGGAGACGCTGCGAGATCGCCTCACCCGCCAGTTCACCGCCTCCGAACGCCGGGTGGCGGCTTCGCAATCGACGCTCACCTTCCTGCGTCAGCAGATCGACATCTGGTCGGCGCGGGATCGGTAAGGGAGGCCTCGCGCGATGCAGATGCTCGCCCGCAATCCTGCCGCTGCCTATCGCCGCGTCGAGCTTGACGCGCGGATCGAAGCTTCGGGCAGTGCAGACCTCACGCGCATCTGTCTTGAGGAGGCGGAGGCCGCGCTTGGCCGTGCCTTGATCGCTTCAGGTCGGGGCCAGACCCCTGCCAGAGAGCCGCTCGAACGGGCGCAGACGATCATGCTGTGGCTCGCTCAGTCGGTCGCGCCGGATCATCCGCTGGGGGCCAGCCTCAAGGCCTTCTATGGCGGGCTGGCGGGCCAGATCAGGGGGCAAATCCTACAGGCGGATGCCGGGGCTTTGGCAAGGATTCACAGGGATATCAGGGATTTGCTTGAAGCGGCGGGGTAGTGTTTCACATGAAACATTTACGGAACACGGTCACTCACCGATAAACTCCGCGATGATCCGCGCCGCATCCTCCGGGTCCTGGAAGGGGTGGAAATGGGTCATGTCCGGGCGGTAGAGATCGGTTCCCTGCGGCAGGATGCCGGCCAGCTGAGGCCAGGTCGGCGAGCTCTTGAAATCACTGAGGTTGGTCATCTGCGCGCGCACCACCAGCGTGGGAATCGCAACCCGCTTTGCCGCCTCCAGAATGGCGCCGTTGCTGCGGCTTGACCCATAGACGCTGGCCTCGACTTCGGGCGCGCAGGCCAGTTCCAGCCCTTCTCCCGATGCTGCCGGGACAAGCCCGTGGCGGCAGTAATCCTCGAACACCCGTCGGTCGAACAGGTCATAGGGATCGCGCGTGGCAAAGCGTTCGATCATCGCTTCGACGCTGGCGAAGTCGCGCTTGCGGCGGATCGCGGGATGGGGGTTGTCGGCGGTGAACTGCGTTTCGGCCGCGGTGTAATATTCGGGCGCGAGGATCACGGGGTCGAACAGCACCAGACGCGAAAATGCCTCGGGATGGTCAGCCGCAACCTGAAGCAGCGTGTGCGCGCCCATCGAATGGCCGATGCCGACAGCTCCGGCAATGCCCGCTTGATCAAGGAAATCAGCCACATCGTTCGCCAGCACGCGCCAGTCGGCGATCGGCCCGGCGCGCGATTGGCCATGCCCCCGGATGTCGATGGCAAAGGCGGGATGATCGGGAAAGCGCGCGATGATGGCGTCCCACACCCGCCCGTGAAATCCGGTCGCATGCGCAAAGACAATCGGCACACCGCCGCCGATGCTGGGCCATTCATGCACCGCAAGATCAATGCCGCCGGTGGGGTAGAAGCGGGTGAGGGGGGCAGGTCGTGAAGCACTCATGGCCTCGACCAAGAGCATCGCCAGCCCCAAGTCAATCGCACGAATTTGGCAGGGGGTTACTGCACCGGGGCGGGGGCGCCCTCCGGCGTGGTGTCACCATCGCCGCGGTTGCGCAGGAAGCGCAGCGCCTCGGCCAGCCGATCCGGGGCCATCAGGCGCAGCAGGGCGAGATACAAGGCCACGCCCAGCACCACCGCCAGCGTCAATGTCACCAGCGGCACCGCGGCAGGCAGCGCCGGAAGCAGCAGCGCCACTCCCATCGCCATGCCGAGCGCGGCGCCCAGCGGCGGCGCCACGGCGCGCGCCAGCCCCGCCAGCGGCAGTTCCAGCACCCGGCGTGACAGTGCGATGGTGGCGCAGGTCAGCACCGCCATGCCGCCAACCCAGCCCCATGCAAAGCCCGTAACCCCCCATTGCGATCCAGCCATGAAGGCGGTCGGCATCACCACCGCGCCGAGCATCGTCACCCTGAGCGCAATGCCCGGAAAGCCGCGGGCATTGGTTGCGGGGGAGAACAGGATCTGCAGCGTCAGCATCGCCATTGCCAGCGCGAGGATCGGCAGCAGCGGCACGATCTCGATCCACTTGTCCCCCAGCAGCACCGGCACCAGCACCGGGGCGACCACGGCCATCCCGGCATAGGCAGGCAGGGCCACCAGCATCACCAGCCGGATCGTTGCCAGCACCGGCTCAGGCCCGGCGGCCTGCTGGCGCGAATAGGCGGCATAGGCGACTTCGTTGATCGGCGGCACGAACTTGGCGGCGAGCAATTGCGCGAGAAACAGCCCGGTGGTGTAGACGCCAAGGCTGTGGGGATCGAGCACTCGCCCGGCGATCATCACATCGGCCTGGCTCTGGACGAACCAGAACAACTGGGTGGCGGTCATCACCCCGCCGAAACCGGCGATGTGTCCTGCCCCGGCAAAGCGGAAAGTCGGCCGGATCGGTGCGCGCGCGGCCCACGTCATGCCGACTGCCTCGGTCAACAGCATCACCATCGGCGCAGCGACCAGCGTCCACACCCCCCAGCCTGACAGCGCGCCGGTAAGCGCGGTTGATGCGCCGATGACGGCAGCGGCAAGGCGCACCTGTGCCGGACGCCGGAAATCCATCCGCCGCGCCAGGATCGCCGAGGGCAGGGCGCAGAACGGCACCGCGAGATAGAGCAGCGATTGTACCCGCAACAGGTCGGCGACCTGGGGCTGTTCGAACCACAGCGCCACCAGCGGCGCGGCCAGGAACTGGGTGATTGCCAACCCGCCATTCAGCAGCATCAGCATCCCCAGCGTCTGGCGCAGGCGTTCCTCGCTGACCTCGTCCTCGCGGATCAGCGCGGACGCGAGGCCCCAGCCGTTCATCGTGCTGAGCAGCACCAGCATCACCTGCGCCATCGCGAACAACCCGTAATCCTGCGGGGCGAGCAGGCGGATCACGATCAGGGTCGAGGCCCATGACACGATCTGGGTCAACACCTGACTGCCCGATCGCCAGATGACCGCTGTGCGAACCTGCGATGCGAACGAAGGGGCGTCAGCCATGGACAAGCCCGCGCGGCACATTGTCGATCAGACCCGGCCCGCGCACTGCCTTGCCCCAGACGCGGGCCAGTACCTGTGCGGCGGTGCGGCTGTGCACGAACAGCAGATCGGCCATGTCATAGCCTTTGACCGCGCCCATTTGCGTTTTGTAGCCTGAATCGCCCGCACCAAGATCCATCAGGCTCTGACCGTCGGCGATGGAATCGGTGACGGCACGGTAATTGGCAAGCTTGCCGATCTCGTACTTGCCGAGCTCGCTGACATAGGTTCCGGCGATGCCATATTGCACCGGCCCGTCGTCAAGGTCGAAGCTGAAGGCGACCGTGCGCCCGTCGATCGTCAGCAGCGTTGCGCACAGGTTCTGCGCAAGCACCGGATCAGCCAGCGCCCCGCGCCACTGCGCGCGCTTGGCAGGCGACATGAACTTGGCGCCGCTGCCGTCGGTGGTGCGAGCGATCCAGCTGGCGGCCTCGACTGCGGCAAGCTCGGCCAGCACGTCATCGTTCCACCCATCGCCGCGCACGTGGCGCCAGGCGACCGTCCCCAGACTGGCGAGGCGTCGTTCCGCCTTGGCAAGGCGCTTGGCGGTGGAGGCGCGCGGCCAGCCATCACGCCGCGCCTGATCGAGGTCGATCACCCAGCTTGTCCCGGCAGGGCGGGAAAGCACCGTCCACCCGGCAAGCTGGGCGGCGTCGATGAGAACGGCGATCCCCGGATCGTCGCAGCGCGCCGGGCCAACGCGCCATACAGGGCCGAGCGCGCGCGCGGCGCGGTGATCGAGCGCATGGGCAAGCTCGAAGACGCTGCAATCAGAAGCAATCAGCGCCCCGCGCAGAGGCCAGTAGGAGCCGGGAACCTTGCGTGCGCGCGCGATTGCCGGGCCAAAATTCACGGTCGGGATTGCGGCCAGGACGGCGTCAGTGTCTGCGCCGCCGCGCCGGATCAGCAGGGTTCGTCCTGTACCGGTGATACCTGCGCCAAACCACGCGGCCCGCAGAAAGCCATGTCCCGACAGATTATGCGCCGACAGCACGTCGATTTCAGGCGGGAAGCCCTCGACGGTCGTCACCGTGAGGTGATCGGCTGCAATCCTGCTCTCGAACATGGCTCACCTTCTGCGCCCGCAGGCGATCGCGGTGACTGGCCATAGCGCCGCAGCGTAACCACCCGGTTAACCACAGGCTATAAAAGCGGATTTTCGAACCCTAGAACACCACGACGCTGCGGATCGACTTGCCTTCGTGCATCAGATCGAAGGCGGTGTTGATCTCCTCGAGGCCCATGACGTGGGTGATCATCGGGTCGATTGCGATCTTGCCGGTCATGTACATGTCGACGATCTTGGGAACGTCGGTGCGGCCCTTGGCCCCGCCGAATGCGGTGCCGCGCCAGTTGCGCCCGGTGACGAGCTGGAACGGGCGGGTGGCGATTTCCTTGCCCGCTTCGGCGACCCCGATGATGATGCTGGTTCCCCAGCCGCGGTGGCAGGCTTCCAGAGCGGTGCGCATCACTTCGGTGTTGCCGGTGGCATCGAAGGTGTAATCCGCGCCCCCGTCCGTCATTTCGACGATCTTGGCGACGATGTCCTCGCGGCTCATCCCCCGGCTGTCGAGGAAGTGGGTCATGCCGAACTGGCGGCCCCACTCCTCACGCGCGGGGTTGATGTCGACCCCGATGATCAGGTTCGCCCCCGCCAGCCGCGCGCCCTGAATGACGTTGAGGCCGATCCCGCCGAGGCCGAACACTACGACATTGTCGCCGACCTGCACCTTGGCGGTGTTGGTCACCGCGCCGACGCCGGTGGTGACGCCGCAGCCGATGTAGCAGGCGCTCTGGAACGGCGCGTCCTCGCGGATCTTGGCGACGGCGATTTCGGGCAGAACGGTGAAGTTCGAGAAGGTCGAACAACCCATGTAATGATAGATCGGCTGGCCCTTGTAGCTGAAGCGGGTGGTGCCGTCGGGCATCAGCCCCTTGCCCTGGGTGGCCCTGATGGCCGTGCACAGGTTGGTTTTGCCGGAGAGGCAGCTTTTGCACTGGCGGCATTCCGGGGTGTAGAGCGGGATCACGTGATCGCCCGGCTTCACCGAGGTCACGCCCGCGCCCACCTCGCGCACGATGCCAGCGCCTTCGTGGCCGAGCACGGAGGGGAAGATGCCCTCGGAATCGAACCCGTCGAGCGTATAGGCATCGGTGTGGCAGATGCCGGTCGCCATGATCTCTACCAGCACTTCGCCGGCCTTGGGGCCTTCCAGATCGAGTTCGACGATTTCGAGCGGCTTTTTCGCTTCGAAGGCAACGGCGGCGCGGGTTTTCATGAGGCAGTCTCCTTGAGGCCTGCCTATTCCCGCAGCTTTGCAGCTTGGCAAGCCTCACCCGCGTTTGGGGACTGCCTCATGGTCATAGGGACAGTGGCGGCAGGCCGATCCGCAGCACTTCCCGCGCTTGAGATGCGCAAGGCGGGTGAAGACGGTGTATCCGGTGTCGGGATCGCGATAGGTTGCCTCTCCGCGCGCGCAGGCGGCTTCGTGCAGAGCGTGCCAGGCGGGAAGCGTCATGACCCCATCCGATAATGCCCCGTCTGGCAGAGCGAAAGTGTCACTGATGCCATGCACGACATAAAATTGCCGCTCTGCGCAGGATAGCGGCTTGCACACTTGCTGCTTTTGCGCTCTCTCAGGCGTCTGCCATTCTTGCCGGAGAACGCCCCTTGCGTTTCGTTCTGTTTTTCGTCGCCCTGTTCCTTGCTGTCCCTGCCGCCGCGCCGCTGGCGGCTCAGGGCGTGCAGCAGACCAAGGGAAGCTTTGAGGACAAGTTCCGCCAGCTCGATGAAGTGCTGCCCGATCCCAACACCTATCGCAACGCCAGCGGTGCGCCGGGGCATGAATACTGGCAGCAGAAGGTCGACTACACGATCGAAGCGGAACTCGACGAACCCAAGCGTCGTCTGACGGCGCGGGCGACGGTGCGCTACACCAACAATTCGCCCGATACTCTCCCGTGGCTGTGGATGCAGCTCGACCAGAATATCTTCAGAACCGATTCGATGGCCGAGCTGACCGATGCTTTCGGCGGTGCCGGTCGCCGCGGGCCGAAGGTGACGCTGGGCGGAGGCAATGAACCGACCCGTCTTTCGATGGACGAGCTGCGCCGCCAGCAGGCGATGGCCGACAACAAGTATGGCTATGACATCAACGCCGTGCGCACGCTGGCGGGTGCGAACCTGCCGCATACCATCGTCGGCACGCTGATGCGGATCGACCTGCCCGAGCCGCTTGCGCCAGGGCAGACCACCGAATTCGCTATCGAATGGGCTTTCAATATCGTCGAGGAAGACGCCGTGGTGGCGCGTTCGGGCTACGAACACTTCCCTGATGATCCGCGCAAGGGCGGCAACGACATCTTCCTGCTGGCCCAGTGGTTCCCGCGCATGGTGGTCTATTCGGACTATGAAGGCTGGCACAACAAGGAGTTCCTCGGTCGCGGCGAATTCACGCTGGAATTCGGCGATTACGACGTCGCCATGACCGTGCCGGATGATCACATCGTCGCCTCGACCGGGGTGCTGCAGAATCCCGAGACCGTCCTGACCGCCGCTCAGCGCCAGCGGCTCGAAACCGCCAAGAATGCCGATGCGCCGGTGTTCATCGTCACCCCGGCCGAAGCTGCCGCTGCCGAGGCAGGCAACCCTCGCGGCAAGAAGACCTGGCGCTTCTCGGCGCAGAACGTGCGCGATTTCGCCTGGGCCTCCAGCCGCAAGTTCATGTGGGACGCGCAAGGCCACAAGCAGCCCGGCGCCGAGCATGAAACCGTGCTCGCCATGAGCTTCTGGCCCAAGGAAGGCGGCGAGCTGTGGCGCAAATATTCGACCGCCGCGGTGGTCCACACCATGAAGGTCTATTCGCGCTTCAGCTTCGATTATCCCTATCCCACCGCGCAGTCCGTCAACGGGCCGGTCGGCGGGATGGAATATCCGATGATCACCTTCAACGGCCCGCGCACCACCCTGAACAAGGACGGCAGCCGCACCTATTCCTTGGCCGAGAAGATGTTCCTGGTCGGCGTGGTGATCCACGAAATCGGCCACATCTACTTCCCGATGACGGTCAATTCCGACGAGCGCCAGTGGACCTGGATGGACGAGGGGCTGAATTCGTTCCTGGATTCGGTCGCGGGTTACGAATGGGATCCGAACATGCCCTGGACCCGCAGCGTTCCGCGCGATCTGGTCAGCTACATGGTCTCCAGCGATCAGCAGCCGATCATGACCCAGTCGGATTCGATCACCAACCTCGGCGCCAACGCCTATGGCAAGCCGTCGGCCGCCTATCACCTGCTGCGCGATACGATCATCGGGCGGGAACGCTTCGACTTTGCGCTGAAGGAATATGCCCGCCGCTGGAAGTTTAAGCGCCCGACCCCGGCGGATTTCTTCCGCACCATCGAGGAAGCCTCCGGCACCGATCTCGACTGGTTCTGGCGCGGGTGGTTCTACACCACCGATCACGTCGATATCAGCCTTGATTCGATCTACCGGCTGAAGATGGACACCAAGGATCCGGACATTGATCTGCCGCGTCGCCGCAAGGAGCGTGACGAGGAGCCGGAGCTGGTCGGTATCGGGCTCAACCGCGAACAGCGCCTGCCGATCTGGGTGCTCGAAAATCCGGGCGTGACCGATTTCTACGACAAGAACGACCAGTTCACTGTCACCCCCAAGGACCGCAAGGGCTATACCGACTTCCTTGATGGGCTGCTGCCCTGGGAGCGCAAGGCGTTTGACCGTGCGGTGAAGGAGGACGCGAATTACTACGTCCTCAATTTCAGCAACAAGGGCGGCCTCGTGATGCCGATCATCCTTGGCCTGACCTTCAAGGACGGGTCGAAGGAGAAGCTCAACATCCCTGCCGAGATCTGGCGTCGCAACAGCAGGGAAGTGGCCAAGCTGCTGGTCTATCCCAAAGGCAAGGAACTGGTGCAGGTGATGGTCGATCCCGATTGGGAAACCGGCGATGCGGATTTGGAAAACAACCACTACCCGCGCCGCATCATCCCCAGCCGGGTCGAAGCCTTCAAGGACGAAGCCAGCCGTTCGCGCGTCAGCCGCGATCTGATGGGTGAGGCGGTGGGGGCCGAGCCTGACAAGAAGCGCAAGTAATGCTGCGCTGTCTTGCGGCGCTGGCGCTGTTGCTGGCCCCGGTGTGGGGCAGCACGGCGCTGGCGCACCAGCAGAAGTTCACGATCACCACCATCGCGCACAATCCGCGCACGGGCATGATCGAGATCATGCATCAGGTGCCAGTGCATGACGCCGAACATTCACTGGTGGTGCAGCGCACGGGCAATCCCAACACCCACTCGCCCGATATCATCGGCAGCGAGGAAAGCCGTGAAGCTTTTGCCCGCTATGTCACGCGGCGGTTCCTGTTCCAGCTGGGCGATGCGATCATCACGCCCGATTATGTCGGGAGCGAAATCACGGGCGGGAGCCTGTGGGTCTATCAGGAAGTTGCTGCGCCTGCTGAGGGCGAACTGCGCCTCAGGGTCAATTCGCAGATCTTCACCGATGTCTGGGCGCGGCAGGAAAACCGGGTTAATCTTGGCGGTGGAACCAATGTTTCCACCTTCATCTTCCACGGCGGAGACGCGCCACAGACCGGGCTGCTGCCGCGCTGATCAGGCCCTGCGGCGTACCTCTGCCCGAGCGGCCGCAAAGCGCGCCTGCATATCCGGCAGCAGCGCCGGGCGGCCATAGCGGTAGCCCTGCACATGCGGGCAGCCGATCGCGCGCAGGAAGGTTTCCTGCTCCTCGGTCTCCACGCCTTCCACCACCACCCGCAGGCCGAGCGAATGGCCCATCTGCACGATCGCCTGAATGATCAACCGCGACTGGTGATCCTCGCCGATGGCAGCGATGAAATCGCGGTCGATCTTGACCTTGTGGATCGGGAAGGCGCGCAGGTGAGTGAGCGAGGAGAAGCCGGTGCCGAAATCGTCGAGGCAGATGGTAAAGCCGCAATCGTCGAGCATCGCCAGCGAGGCGCGCAATTGCCCCCCGGCGTCAAGCAGCATCGTCTCGGTCACTTCGATGGTGATGTTGCGGGGGCTCAAGGCGCTGTCGTCGATCACCTCGATCAGGTGACGGACGAAATCGCCCTGCCGCAGATCGGCTTCTGACAGATTGAGGCCGATCCGGGTGTCCGGGCCGAACAGGGCAAGGATCGCAGGACCATCGGCCACCACTTGATCGAGCATCACCCGGCTGACCCGGCGCGACAGGTCGGGATCGAGCAGGGCGGCGAAGATGTCGCTCGCGGCGATCAGCTGGCCATCCTCATCGCGCAGCCGCAGCAGCGCTTCGACCGAGACCACCCGGCCACTCTCCAATTCGAGGATCGGCTGATAGGCCGCCAGCGCCCGCCCGCCATTGAGCGCGCTGCGCAGGAGAGCAATGGCGCGCTGGCGTTCGGACTGGCGCGCTTCGATCTGGTGATCCCAGCATACCACCGTGCCGCGTCCGGCTTCCTTGCCGCGATAGAGCGCAAGGTCGGCCCGGCGCATGATTTCCTCGCTGCTTGCCGGGGTGTTCATCTGCGCCACCCCGCAGGTCGCTCCGATCTTGAGCAATGTGCTGCCGAGCGGCGGCATTTCGTCAAAGTCTGCCAGCACATCGGCAAGGACACCTGTCACGGCTTCGACGGACATTCCTGACGGGAACAGCATGGCGAATTCGTCGCCGCCCCAGCGCGCCAGGAAAACGCCTTTGGGAATACGGTTCTGAAGCTGTCCGGCGATCGTCTCCAGCACCCGGTCACCGACCAGATGGCCCAGCGTGTCGTTGACGTCCTTGAACCCATCGAGGTCGAGCAGCGCGACCGCCACCGTTGCGTGTTCGACATTCTGCATGGCAATGGCCAGACGACGATCGAAGGCTGCACGGTTGTAAAGGCCGGTCAGCCGGTCGCGTTCCGCGGCGCGCTTCAGCGCGACATTGCGCAGGTGTTCCTCGGTGCAGTCGAGGATGATACCCGCCACCGAATCCGGCTCGCCATCGACCTGAATGCGCTCGCCCACGACCCGGATGCGCCGCATTTCACCATCGCGCCGATGGATCGTGGTTTCGAACATGAAGGGTTTGCCGCCCTCGATCGTGTCATCCATCGCCTTGCTGACCATGGCGCGGTCCTCCGGCTGATAGAGATGCACCACGTCGCGCACGTTGATCGCAGGGCCGGGCTCCAGCCCGGTGATGGCATAGACCTGATCGGACCAGCGCAGCCGCTGCGTGGCAAGATCGACCCGCCAGCTGCCGATGTTCACGGCACGTTCGGCCTGACGAAAGATCTGGCTCGATTGCTGAAGCGCTGCATTGGCGAGGCTGAGGGCGCGGGTGCGGGCATGCAGCGCAAGGCTCTGTTCGGCAAGCTCTGCCAGCATCGCCAAGGGGGCGATCTGTTCGGGTGTGAAGGCTTCAGGCTGAGGAGAGATTGCGCACAAGGCGCCCAGCAGCACGCCGCCTTCGCCGCGGATTGGCACGCCGAGGTATGACCGGATGAAAGGCGATCCCGTAACCAGGTTGTTGGCGCTAAGGCGCGGGTCGGAGCGCGCGTCGGGGATCAGCAGCGGTTCCTCGCTCTGGACGCAAACGGAGCAGAAGGAATCGGTGATGGGGGTTTCGGTAAGATCCGTCCCGGTTCGCCCTAGAAACCACTGTCGTTCTTCCTCCACCACCGAAAGCAGTGCGATCGGGCAGCCGAGCATGGTGCTGGCGAGGTGCGTGATCCGCGAAAACACCTCTCGGTCGCTGATCGCCTCAAGGCCGAGGGCGCTCATGGCTTCAAGGCGAGGGGCTTCGATCACCCCCTGCCCTTGGCGCATCAGCGGTTAATAAACCGTCGCCTCAAATCACGGGAATCTATGGATAAGCCGGGTAACCTAAGCGGCTGGGCGGGCATATGGCCCCCCAGTGGGAGGAAAGTCCCGCTCCGACCGATCGTCTGCTGTCAGGATACCGGAAAAGTGGTGCGGTCGAGAAGACTCGAACTTCCACGGGCTTTCGCCCACAACGACCTCAACGTTGCGCGTCTACCAGTTCCGCCACGACCGCACTCGGGGTTTGTCGGAGCAGCCAAAGCGCTGGCCCCGCGGTAGGAGCGCGCCACTAGCAAGGGGTTTGACGCCGCGCAAGCTCTTTGACGCAAGCGTCTAAAAGCAGCCTATCCGGGCGCCCAGCCAAGGTCGGCAACGGCCGCGCCGGGGGGAATGTCGGTGATTGCTTCGGTGACAGTGACGGTCTCGCCCGGGGCAAGGCTGCGCTTGGCGGGGGTCACCGGCCAGTCACCGATATTGCGTTCGCGCGCGTCGCTGAACACCACCAGCAAATTGGGAACCTCGCGCGTTTCGGGGGCGGTGTTGGTGATCGTGCCGCGCACCCGGAAAATGGTCTCCCCGTTCTCCAGCGTTTCCTTGCGCTGCTGCGACTTGGGGAAATCGAGCTCCAGTCCAGGCTCGCCAATGCCGAAAGTGGGGCGGGCGATCGGCACCCAATCCGGCAGGCCGTAGTAATTCACGGCAACGATGGTTCCGGTCGCCAGCGCCGCGAACAGTGCCGCGGCCAGCGTCCACATCTTGAGCGTGTTGCGCCGCCGCGTGAAGGGCGCCCGGTAATCGAACTGCGATGCGCCCTCATCATCGGCATCCGCACCATCATCGTCATCGAAGGGAGGATCGGCCTCGGCTTGGTCGAAGGCGGGCAGACCGGTGGGCGGGCTGGCGGGCGGGTCGCTGGTAACCGGCGCGGGCGATCCGGCATCGGCCTGCTGGCCCAGTCCCCGGCGCAGCGCGCGGGCCGCAAGCGAACCTTCGTCCACCGGCGCTGGATCAGCATCCGGCGTACGCCAATGGCTGACCGATGGCCCTGCGTTCTCAGGTTCGGGCTCAGGTTCGGGCCGAGGTGCTGGCGGTGCCGGCGGAGGTGGCGCGGGCGGAGCTGCCGCCGACGGAGGCGGAGCGGTCGGTTGAGCCGCAACCGGAACGGGCGCAGGCGAGGCCAGTTCCGTTTCCGGCGGTTCCTGAAACCAGCTGTGCTTGCACTTGGCGCAGCGCACGGTCCTGCCCTCGCTGCCGATGGCAGCATCGGGGACTGCATAGCGGGTGCCGCAAGCTGGGCAGGCGATGATCATGACAGTAAATGCAATAGTCTTCACGCACCCTTGCACAAGAGCAGGTGCGCCGGGGGCGGCCATTTACCCGCTGTTTTCCACATTGCGGGGCAAATCTCGGCCATTCTGCACCTTTGGACGCGATGTTCGGCTTTTCCCTTTGATGCCGCGCTGATAGGTGCCGGGCATGAACGACCGCCTTGATGGACAGGTGAAATTCGACAATGTCGGGCTGCGCTACGGCACCGATCCCGAAGTGCTGAGCAATCTCAGCTTCACGCTCTATCCCGGCAGTTTCTACTTCCTTACCGGGGCAAGCGGCGCGGGCAAGACCAGCCTGCTGAAGCTGCTCTACCTTGCTCAGCGGCCATCGCGCGGGGCGATCCGGATGTTCGGACAGGATCTTGTCACCATGCCGCGCGAACGCCTGCCGGAACTGCGGCGGCGGCTGGGCGTGGTGTTCCAGAACTTCCGTCTGGTCCCGCATCTGACTGCTTTCGACAATGTCGCCCTGCCGCTGCGGCTTGCCGGGACTGACGAGAAAAAGGCGACCAAGGCCGTCGGCGACATGCTCGACTGGGTGGGCCTGTCGCACCGCGCGCACGCGATCCCGGCGACCATGTCGGGCGGCGAACAGCAACGCGTCGCCATCGCCCGCGCGGTGATTGCCCGGCCCCGGATGCTGATTGCCGACGAGCCGACCGGCAATGTCGATCCCGATATGGCGCTGAAACTGCTGCGCTTGTTCGAGGCGCTGAACCACCGGGTCGGCACGACCGTGGTGGTGGCGACCCACGATGTCCACCTTCTCAAGAAAGTCCCGGATTCGCTGATCATGCGGCTGAACAAGGGCCAGCTTTCCGATCCCACCGGCGCGCTGCGCTATCCCCCGCGTCCGATCGGGCCTGCCGGAGACGCTGGCGCATGAGCACGCCGCCGCCGCTTGCCGCCGCGCCTGAGGGTGTGGAGACCGAGGCTGCCCCCGAAGCGGGGGTAACAGGCCGTCGCCGCTCGGCCGCACGGCTGCTGCCTCCGGCGCGTCTTGCCAGCCCGATCCCCTGGGTGATCGCCATCCTGATCGCGCTGGTGGTGATCGCCGCGGCCGGAGGGCTGGCGCTGCGCAATCTCACGGCCACCGCCCGCGCCGATCTGGCAACCGCGGTAAGCGTGCAGGTGATCGAGCCCAATCCCGATCTGCGCGCCGCACGCGGCGCGGCCGCCGTCAAGGTGCTGACCGCGCTCGACGGGGTGAAGTCCGTCCGGCAGGTGCCAGAAGCGGAACTTGCTGCAATGCTCGAACCCTGGCTGGGCGAGGGCGTGTCCGGCAGCGAAGTGCCGATCCCGGCGCTGATCGACGTGGAGCTCAGCGGCAAGGCGGGGCCGCAGCAGATTGCCCGGATCGAGGCCGCGCTCGCCGCCGAGGTGCCGGGCGCGCGGGTCGATGCACAGGGCGATTTCCTGCGCCCGGTCTATGGCGCGCTGGCGGCGCTGCAATGGCTGGCGCTGGGTCTTGTCGCGCTGGTTGCGCTGGCGACTGCGGCGGCGGTGTGGCTGGCGACGCGCAACGCCTTTGCCGGAGCGCGCGAGACAGTCGAGATCATGCATCTGCTTGGCGCCACCGCGCGCCAGATCGCCGTGGTGTTCCTGCGCGATGTGCTGCGCGAGGCGGCGCTGGGCGCGGTGCTTGGTGCGCTGACGGGGGCGGGCGCGGTGTGGCTGCTCGGCCAGCAATTCGCCGCGCTCGATAGCGGCATGACGGGCGGCGGCACCTTGCTGCTGGGCGATTGGCTGGTGATCGCCACCATTCCGGTCGCTGCGGTGATGCTGGCGCTGGCAACGGCCCGGATCACCATTGCGCTTGCCCTCAAGGACATGCTCTAGGGCGCAACGATGATCCGGCGTGTGTTCTCTGTGATGTTTCTGGTCTGGGCGATCGGCTTCCTGTGGTTTGCGGTTGCCTTGCCCAAGCCGGCCGGTGACGCGGCCACCGATGCGGTGATTGTCCCCACTGGCGGGCCGGGGCGGATCGCGCGGGGCCTGGAGGTGCTCGATCAGGGATGGGCGGACAAGATGCTGGTCAGCGGTGTCGATCGCGAGGTGCGACCGCAGGAATTCGCGGCAGAATTTGCCGTCGAGCCTGAGCGGATGGCCTGTTGTGTCACGCTCGGCTTTGCGGCGGTTGATACCCGTTCCAATGCAGCCGAAACCGCCAAGTGGGTGGCGCAGAACGAAGTGCGCTCGCTGCGGCTGGTGACGACCGACTGGCATATGCGCCGGGCCGCTGGCGAGCTTGACCGAACGCTGCCCGATCACGTCACGGTGATTCGCGATGCGGTGCCTTCGCAGCCTGATCTCGGCACGCTGTTCCTTGAATATCACAAGCTGATCGCCAGCCGTGCGGCGGGACTGGCGGAGCTTTGAGCTGGCTGATCGCCGCCCTGCGCTCGCTTGCGTTCTATGTGCTGTTCTATGTCGGCTCGGCGCTGCTGGTCGTGGCCTCGGTGGTGGCGGTGACAGCAAGGCGCGGCTGGCTGCGCGGGATCGTGGGGCGCTGGGGTGCCTGGCACCTGTGGTGCGTGGAAAACGTGCTGGGGATCGAGGTGGTGCTTGAAGGGTCTCTGCCGCAGGGCCCGGTGCTGATCGCGGTCAAGCATGAGGCCTTCTTCGAGGCGATCGATACGCCGCGGCTGTTCGCCTACCCCGCCGTGTTCGCTAAGCAGGAACTGTTCCGGATTCCGGGCTGGGGCTATTCGGCGGTGGTCTATGGGTTGATCCCGGTGGCGCGCGAGGAAGGCGCCAAGACCTTGCGGCAGATGCTGGCGCTGGCAAAGGAGCGGGTGGAACAGGGCCGGCCGCTGGTGATCTTCCCCGAAGGCACCCGCGTCGCGCACGGTACGCGCCCGCCGCTGCAGGCGGGGTTTGCAGGCCTCTACAAGCTGCTCAAGCTGCCGGTGGTGCCGATTGCGGTGGATAGCGGACGGCTCTACCACCACGTCGTGAAGCGCCCGGGCCGGATCACCTACAAGGTCGGCGAGACGATCCCTGCTGGCCTGCCCCGTGAGGAGGTCGAGGCGCGGGTTCACGCTGCGATCAATGTGCTGAACGGGCAGGGTTGATCCGCGATCCAACGCCCCTTGGATTGAGGTCGCTTTCAGACCCTGCCAGGGCCCTGCCTGATCTGCCTCAGCCCTGCCTTAGACCCCCGTCAGCCCCTCTCAGACCCCCTCCAGAGGTGTGTTGAAGCCGGGGTTTCACGTGAAACATCGGCTGGCGTGTTATGCCCCGTGTTCGCGGCCGAAGTCGGGGCGTTCGTCGTCCTGCCCTTGCTCGATCACCTGACGGCGGATGGCGCGGGTGCGGGTGAAGAGGTCGAACAGGGTGTCCCCGTCGCCCGAACGGATCGCCCGTTGAAGCGCGGTGAGATCCTCGGTGAAACGGCCCAGCATCTCCAGCACCGCCCCCTTGTTGGTGAGGAACACGTCGCGCCACATCACCGGATCGGAGGCGGCGATGCGGGTGAAATCGCGGAAACCCCCGGCGGAGTACTTGATCACCTCGCTCTGGGTGACGTCCTCCAGATCGCTCGCGGTGCCGACGATGGTGTAGGCGATAAGGTGCGGGATGTGACTGGTGACGGCCAGCACCAGATCGTGGTGCGCGGCGTCCATCAACTCGACCTTGGAGCCGAGCTGCGTCCAGAAGTCCGAAAGCGTTTCAAGCGCCGCGGGGTCTACGCCTTCGGGCGGGGTGATGATGCACCAGCGGCCCGCGAACAGCGTGGCAAAGCCCGCTTCCGGCCCGCTCTGCTCGGTCCCGGCGACGGGGTGGGCGGGGATGATGCAGGCCTCGGGCAGCGCCTGCTTCAGTGCGGCGGCGACCGCCTCTTTCGAGGAGCCGACATCGCTGATGATGGCATCAGGCTTGAGGCCGGGCGCGATGGCCCGCGCCGCATCGCCCATCGCGCCGACAGGGACGCACAGGATCACGAGGTCGGCATTGGCCACGGCGGCCTCGGGGGTGTCGTGGACGGCCCCCACCAGCCCGCGCGCCGCCGCCCTTGCGCGCACGGCAGGGTCGCGGTCCCAGCCGGTGGTGGCGATGTGCGGTGCGCGTGCCTTGGTGGCGAGCCCGATCGAGCCGCCGAGCAGGCCGAGGCCGATGATGGCGAGGCGCTGGATCGTCATGCCGCCTCTCCGCACAATTGCCGAAGGGTGGCGATGACGTCGGAGGTCGCCTCGGTGGTGCCGATGGTGATGCGGAGGCTGTTCGGGAGGCCCTGACTGGGCAGGTGGCGCACGGCATAGCCCGTCTCGGACAGCGCCTCGAGCGCGTGCGCGGCGGTCACCGCGCCTTCGAAATGCACGAGCAGGAAGTTCGCCTCGCTGGGACTCGCCGAGATGCCGTGGTTGCCAAGTGCCGCGATGGCCTCGACGAGACGGGCGCGTTCGCGGGTGTTGTGCTCACGGGTGGCGGTAACGAAGGTCTGGTCGCCCAAGGCCGCCAGCGCCGCCTTCTGCCCGCTGACCGAGACGTTGAACGCGCCCCGCAGCCGGTTGACGAGGTCGACGAGGTGGGCCGCGCCGGTGACCCACCCGACCCGCTCCGAGGCAAGGCCGTAGGCCTTGGAGAAGGTGCGGCTGACGAGCACGTTCTCGTGCGCGGCGGCGAGCTGGAAGGCGGCGGACTGGAAGGCCGGGTCGACATATTCCCCGTAAGCCTCGTCCACCACCAGCAGCACGTCGGACGGGAGCCCGGCATGGAGACGGGCGACTTCGGAGGGGGGCAGGAAAGTGCCGACGGGGTTGTTGGGATTATCGAGAAGAACCACTTTGGTTCGTTCGGTGACAGCCGCAAGCAGGTTGTCGACGCTGGCGCCGTAGCCCTCCGGCTCGGCGAACACCGGGGTCGCGCCGACCTTCTGGGCCAGCAGCGGGTAGAGCGAGAAGGAATAGCGCGACGCCAGCACCTCGTCCCCCGGCCCGCACAAGGCCTGCACCGCGCAGTGCAGCAACTCGCCCGAGCCGGTGCCGCAGACGATGCGATCGGGATCGAGCCCGTGGATCTCGGCGATCGCCACACGCAGGCCCCGCGCATCGGGATCGGGATAGTCGGCTGCGACATGACCCTCAGCCAGCGCGGCCAGAGCCGCGGGGCTGGAGCCCAACGGGTTCTCGTTCGCCGACAGCTTCACCAGCGGCTTGCCCGAAGCCGACTTCGACTTGCCGGGGACATAGGCGTGGATTGCGGCGATCCAGGGTTTGGGTTCGGGTCTACTCATGCGAGTGGCGCGATAGCCAGTTTGGCCTTGCGAATACAGCGCGAAAACGCGAGGCCTGCGGGGAGCGATTGACATGGGCGGGGGGCTACCCCAAGTCGCGGGCCACGATGAACGCTGCTCCGCCTGTTTCTCCGGTCTACCGCCTCCCCCACCCCCTGCCGCTCGACAGCGGACAGGCGCTGGATGGCTGCGAGATCGCCTACGAGGCCTATGGCACGCTCGCCGATGACAAGAGCAACGCCGTGCTGGTGTGCCATGCGCTGACCGGCGACCAGTATCTCGCCAGCCCCCACCCGATCACCGGCAAGCCGGGCTGGTGGGAACGGATGGTCGGTCCGGGCAAGCCGATCGACACGAACCGCCATTTCGTGATCTGCGCCAATGTTATCGGCTCTTGCATGGGGTCGAGCGGCCCCGCCAGTCTCGCCCCCGACGGTCAGCCCTACGCCATGCGGTTCCCTGTCATTACCATCCGCGACATGGTGCGCGGGCTGGTGGCGCTGCTGGATGGGCTTGGGATTGCAAAGCTTCACGCTGTCGTCGGCGGGTCGATGGGTGGGATGCAGGCGCTCAGCCTCGCCGCCAATTGGCCTGAACGCGCCGCGCGGGTTCTGGTGATTGCCTCGACCGCGCGTCACTCCGCACAGAATATCGCCTTCCACGAAGTCGGGCGGCAGGCGATCATGGCCGATCCCGCTTGGGCTGGTGGCGATTACTACGCCAGCGAAGCCAAGCCCGACAACGGCCTCGCCGTGGCGCGGATGGCGGCGCATATCACTTACCTGTCGGAAGCGGGCCTGACCGAGAAGTTCGGCCGGCGCTTGCAGGACCGCGAGGCGAAGGGCTTCAACTTCGATGCCGAGTTTCAGGTGGAAAGCTACCTCAGGTATCAGGGCAGCGGCTTCACCCGGCGGTTTGATGCGAACAGCTACCTCTACATCACCCGCGCGATGGATTACTTCGATATCGCCGAGGAGCACGGCGGAAAGCTGGCGGACGCCTTCGCGGGGACCCAGGCGCGGTTCTGCCTTGTCAGCTTCGATACCGACTGGCTCTATCCGACCAGCGAGAGCCGCCACATTGTCCACGCACTGAATGCGGCGGGGGCGAAGGTGAGTTTCGTGGAACTCTCAGCGCCGCACGGGCATGACAGCTTTCTGCTCGAACACGATCAGCTGGACCGGGTGGTGAAGGGGTTTGTCGAGTGATGCTATTGCATACGCCCGCCACAACGTTTGGCCTTCGACCCGATCTTGCGGCGATTGCCTCGCACGTAAAGTTCGGATCGCGCGTTCTCGACATTGGGTGTGGGGATGGCGCCTTGATGGACGCGCTGCAAACGCAGATGGGCTGCGATGCGCGCGGGATGGAGCTGGACGGCGAACAGGTCGAACGCTGCGTGTCGCGTGGGCTCAGCGTGGTGCAGGGTGATGCGAACCTCGACCTTGCCAACTACCCCGACAAGGCGTTCGATTACGCGATCCTCAGCCAGACGCTCCAGACCGCGACCCGACCCGATCTGATGCTTGATGAGCTGCTGCGGGTGGGGCGGCGGGCGTTTGTCTCGTTCCCCAACTTCGCCCATTGGCGCACGCGCATGGCGCTGCTGCTGGGTGGCCGGATGCCGGTGACTCGCGCGCTGCCGGTGAGCTGGTACGCAACGCAGAACATCCACCACGTCACGGTTGAGGACTTCCGCGACCTGGCGCGGATGAAGGGCGCGACCATCGAGCGCGCGTGGTTCTTCTCGGGCGAAAAACAGATCGGCGCGCCAGCCGCTAACTGGCGCGCCGAATTCGCAGTGTTCGAATTGAGCAGGTGATTGGCGGTCACGCTAGCGCGCGACGCAGACCTCCCGCCCCGCCTCCCCACCCGGCCGCCATAACATAGTGGTACTTTTGGTGGCCGGGTGGGGAGGCGGGGCGGGGGGTCCGAGGGGTCACGCCAGTGTCCCCTTCACATCAAGCCCTATGCAGCATGCACAGCTTGTGGCCATCGAGATCCAGCACATAGCCGAGGTTCAGCGTGCCCATCGGCCCGACGCGCGGACCCGGCGGGTCTTCGATCGACTTGCCGCCCGCAGCCACAGCCGCATCGTGGAACGCCTGCACCTGCTCCAGCGAATCGCAGGCAAAGCCGATGGTCGAGCCATTGGCGCACGTCGCGGGCTGATCATTGATCGGCTCGCTGATCGAGAACATCCCGCCATTGTGCATCCAGAACGCGCGCTTGTGGCCGGTGGCGGCGACGTTGATCATCCCCGGCCCGGCGCCGAGCGTGGCGAGCACGGTGTCGTAGAACGCCTTGGCGCGATCGAAGTCGCTGGTGCCGATCATGATGTGACTGAACATTTTTCTAGCTCTCCTCTCATCGGAAGGGTTGCGGATTAGGACGGATTTACCCGCGCGGCAATGTGCATTTCCGGTAGCCACAGGTTCATCTGGCAGGGCATACAGGGTGCCATGCCGACATTGATCCTTGCTGCGGCGCTGCTGCTTCAGGCCGTCTCCGCTCAGCCATCCGCCGAAGCGCCTGTGATCTCGCAGGAGAACCGTGCGTTGCTGCGTTGCGCGGCGGCTTTTGCTCTGGTGAGCGCAGGTCAGGCACGCGGAGAGGCAGACGCCAGCCGCTGGCCGACGCTGGGCCTGCGCGGACGCGAATTCTTCGTGCGGGCGCTGGCGCAGTTGATGGACGCGACCCAGCTTGACCGGGATGGTATCGCCGCACTTGCCGAGGCCGAGGCCCGGGCGCTGTCCGCCAACGGCGATGTCGGCAAGATCATGCCCTCGTGCCTGCTGATGCTCGAAGCATCGGGGGTTTGATTACTCCCCGGTTACTGGTGCGCGGTGCTGGATTTGCCGCGCGAATTGCGGCACAGATCGCAGCCGTATGTGGCACCTCCATCAGTTTCCGCTTTGCCCCTTCAGCCGCAAGATCCGGCTGCTGTTGAGCGAAAAGAACATCCCCTTCGAACTTGTGCGCGAAGACCCTTGGGCCGCGTCGGACATGTTTTTCAATCTCAACCCGGCCGGGCGCACCCCGGTTATCGTCAACCAGGACAGGAACATCGTCATCCCCGATAGCCGCGCGATCGCGGAGTATTTCGAGGAGACGGTGGACCGCAATCCGATGATCAACGGCACTGCTGCCCAGCGCGCCGAGATCCGCCGGCTGGTGGCGCTGTTCGACGAGAATTTCTACGCCGATGTCACCGCGCCATTGCTGTCCGAACGCATGAAGAAGCGTATCCTGCGCCAGCCCCCCGACAGCGGTGCATTGAGAAACGCGATGAAGATGGCGCACGGGCATCTCGACTATCTCGACTGGCTGATCGACAACCGCCCGTGGGTGGCGGGATCGACCATGAGCCTTGCGGACCTCGCAGCGGCGGCGCAGATCTCGGTTGCGGATTACCTCGGCGGGATCGACTGGGCGGGGCATGAGCAAGCGCGCGGCTGGTATGCCGTATTCAAGAGCCGCCCGAGCTTCCGCCCGCTGCTCACGGAGCGGATGGATGTGATCAAGCCGCCCGCGCATTACGCGCTGCTGGATGGGTAGGAGTCTTTTGTGTTCCGCGTCGCCTCCGCGATGCGAAATCCTCGCTCATGCGACCTGAAGGTCGCGTCGCTGCGGGCGGCCAGTCGGCCTTGCGGATTGCCTGCGGCAATCCGATAATCGCTCTGATTGGAGAGATAGTCTATGATCGAGGATCCCCGCACCATCACCGACGCCGAGTGGCGCGAGAAGCTTACTCCGATGCAGTATCACATCCTGCGCGAGGCGGGGACCGAGCGCGCCTTCACCGGCGAATACGACAAGTTCTACGACGAGGGCGAATACCACTGCGCCGCCTGCGGTACGCAGCTGTTCTACTCGACCGCCAAGTATAACAGCGGCTGCGGCTGGCCGGCCTTTACCCGCCCCGCCACCGACGAAGTGATCGAGGAGCACCGCGACGTCAGCTATGGCATGATCCGTACCGAAGTGCGCTGCGGCAAGTGCGGCGGGCATCTCGGCCATGTCTTCCCAGACGGGCCGCGCGATCAGGGGGGCTTGCGCTATTGCATCAATTCCGCCGCGTTGATCTTCACCCCGACCGAAGATTGACAGACCCGGGCGCTGATCGGGGGAGAGCCGCGGGGTGGCGGGTTCACCGCCGGTTACAACTTGCCTATGCAAGGGCCGCTGCCCCACCTTTGGTCTGGTGGGCATCAGATGGACATCGGAATGTCGAAACGGGGTGAGCGTTTGCAGAAGAAAGGCGTGCGCGGGACGCGCCGGGCAGCAGCAGATCGGGCAACCGAAACGGCACGTGGCGGTTCCGGCGGTGACGGCGGCAAGCCGTCCTCTCGTCTGCGCCTGTGGGTCAAACGCGCCTTCATTTGGGGTGGAGCTCTGGCGCTGCTGGGCCTTGTGGTTCTTGCGGTTGCTGTTGCCATGGCCGCACAATCACTGCCGAGCTACGCCACGCTCAAGGCCAACCAGCCTGGCCAGACGATTGTCGTGCGCGCGCGTGACGGGCGCGAGATTGTCGAACTGGGGCCAAGCTTCGGCGAATGGCTCGATTACGACGATATCCCGGTGAACATGACCAACGCCATGATCGCGGTGGAGGACAAGCGGTTCCATTCGCACCTCGGCGTCGATCCCGTGCGTCTGACTGGCGCAATGATCGAGGGTGTCACCGGCTCGCGCGCGCGGCTTGGCGGCACCTCGACCATCACCCAGCAGCTGGCGCGCAACCTGTTCCTCAACAACAACCGCTCGCTTGACCGCAAGGCGCGCGAGGCGGTTCTGGCGATGGCGCTCGAATGGAAGTTCTCCAAGCAGGAGATTCTCGAGCTCTATCTCAACAAGGTCTATTTCGGCGGCGGCGCCTATGGCATTGATTCCGCCTCCCGCAAGTTCTTCAGCCACCCCGCCACCGAACTCAGCGTGGGCGAAGCAGCCATCATTGCCGGCCTTGTGAAGGCGCCTAGCCACTATTCTCCTACCGCCGATGCCGATGCTGCCGTCGAGCGCGCTCAGGTGGTGCTGAGGCTGATGCGCGAACAGGGCTATATCACCGCCGACCAAGCGATGGTCGATGTCAGCGCGGTGCAGTTGAAGGAAAAGGCGGGCCAGAACTCGGTGCGGTATTTCACCGACTGGGTCCTGCCCCAGCTCGATATCATCCTGCCTGAAACCTACGAGCCGATTGAGGTGTGGACGACACTCGACATCGGGATGCAGCGCGCCGCGACCGCCGCGATCGAGGCCAACACCCCCAAGGGCGCGCAGGGTGCGCTGGTCAGCCTTGACCGTGACGGGGCGATCCTCGCGCTGGTGGGCGGCACGGATTATGTCGCCAGCAATTTCAACCGCGCCACGACCGCCATGCGCCAGCCGGGTTCGGCGTGGAAGCTGTTCGTCTATCTTGCCGCGCTTGAGGCCGGCTACACGCCCGAAGATAAGGTGGTGGATACACCCGTCACCATCGACGGGTGGAGCCCGCGCAATGCCAATGGCCGCAATGTCGGCGAAACCGATGTGCGCACTGCCTTCGCCTATTCGATCAACACCGTCGCGGCACAACTCGGTAATGAGGTGGGGTTTGGCACGGTCGCATCGATGGCACGGCGGTTCGGGATCAATTCGGAAGTGGACACCTACCCCTCGATGGTGCTCGGCTCCTCCGAAGTGCGGGTGATCGAGATGACGCAAGCCTTCGCCGGGGTGGCCGCCAAGGGCGTGCCGGTGGAGCCTTACGGCATCACCAAGGTGACAGGCGCGAGCGGTGATGTGCTCTACCGCCGCGAGGCACCCAATCGTCCGCAGCAGGTGCCTGATTATGTGGTGGCCGGGATCACCGATCTGCTGCAGGCCGCAGTGCAGACCGGCACGGGGCGCGCGGCGCAGATCGGGCGGCCCGTGGCGGGCAAGACCGGAACCACGTCGTCGAACAAGGATGGCTGGTTTATCGGCTTTTCCTCCGGCATCACCACCGGCGTGTGGATGGGGCGCGACGATGCCAAGGCGGTTCCCGGCCTGCAAGGCGGACGCGCACCCGCGCAGGCCTTTGCCGCCTACATGCGCTACGCGGTCAAGGATCGCCCGGTCGAGGAATTCGATGTCACGCTTGAACTGCCCGAGTGGCAGCTTGAGCCGGACGAGGAAGCCTTGTTCGGCAGTCCGGACGATTATTACTACATTGATGAACAGGGCAACCTGATCGAACCGGGTCGGCGCGACCCTGGCAGTGATCCGTTGGGGAGCGACGGTGAGCGCGCGGGCTCTGCGCCGCCGGCGGCCAGCGTGGACTTTCTCGAACAGGCAACCGGCGGGGCATTGCCCCAAACCCCCCGACCGCCGCGCCGCGCCGCCGCCGCCGCCTCAGCAGCAAGCGATCAAGCCGGGCGACGAATAGAGCGGTTTCCGTATCGCCAATGATCGAAACGAAAGGGCGCCGGAATTGCTTCCGGCGCCCTTCGTGTCTGGCAATGTAGCGAGGCGATCAGCGCAGCCGCACCGGAACGAAGGCGGGCGGCGCCGTGCGGCGCTGGATGCGCAGCAGAATTGCCTCGCGCTTCTCGGCGATGGCAGCATTGACCTGTCCCAGCAGCGCTTCGACCGTGGCGACATCCTGATAATTGGCCGACAGAATGATGTCGCCGCGACGCAGACCCTTGCGGGCGGCGTCCGAATTGGGATCGACCGCCGCGATCACGACGCCGCTGGTATCGGCCGGCACGCCGAGCGAACGGGCGATCTGCGGGGTCATCGGCATGACCTGCATCCCGAGCTTCTGCTCGATCGTCTGATCCGACGAACCGGGTGCCATCGGTTCTTCCGCGTCCGGATCGAAGGTCTGCGCCTGTTGCTGCAACTCCGCCTCGCTCGGACGTTTGCCGAGGGTGACATTGATCGCCAGCCTCTTGCCGTCACGCAGCACTTCGACCGGCACCTTGGCGCCCGGTTGCAGATTGGCGACGAGGAAGCTGACGGTCTGATCGGAGGAGACATCCTTGCCGTTGACCTTGGTCACGACATCGCCGGCCTTGATCCCGGCCTTGCCTGCGGGGCTTGTCTCCTCGACCGATTGCACCAGCTCGCCGCGGCGCTTGGGCAGGCCGAGCGAGGCAGCGAAATCCTCGTCGATCGGCTGCAGGCGCACGCCCAGATAGCCGCGCTCGATCTCGCGTCCGGCCTTGAGCTGCTCGACGATCGGCGCAGCGATTTCGGCGGGGATGGCAAAGCCGATCCCGACGCTGCCGCCCGAGGGCGAGAAGATCGCGTTGTTGATGCCGATCACATTGCCGCGCATGTCGAACAACGGCCCGCCGGAGTTGCCCTTGTTGATGCTGGCATCGGTCTGGATGAAGCGGTCATAGGCGCCGCCCTGGCCGGTGTTGCGGTACACTGCCGAGATGATCCCGCTGGTCACGGTGCCGCCAAGGCCGAAGGGGTTGCCGATCGCCACCACCCAGTCGCCCACGCGCGCCGCGCTCGAATCGCCGAAGGTGACGAAGGGGAAGGTCTTGTTCGCCTTGATCTTGAGCACCGCAAGGTCGGACTGCGGATCCGCGCCGATCAGGTCGGCTTCGTACTCCGTCCCGTCGGGCAGAGTGACGGTGATCGATTCCAGCTTGGCCCGGTTATCCGGTGAAACGACGTGGTTGTTGGTCACCACAAAGCCATCGGCCGAGATGATGAAGCCCGAACCCAGCGACTGCGCCTCGCGGGTCTGGGGCTGTCCGCCGCCACGGCGGTTGAACAATTCGGCAAAGGGCGTGCCCGCAAAGGGGTTGTTCTGCACTTCGATGCGCTGGCGCGTGGCGATGTTGACCACGGCCGGTTGCAGCTGCGCGGTGAGATCGGCGAAGCTCGCCGGAGCGCCTGCAACCGGCACCACGCGATCCATCACTGCATCATCGTTCTGCGCCACCTGCGCGCCCAGCGGCGAGCCGGTGATCAGCGATACAGCCGCGCCGCCCACCAGCAGCGCGCTCGACAATCCGTATACATAGCGCACTTTGTTCACGTCCTTTTGGTCCTTATCCTTGAGAGGAATGCGCAAGGTTCCCGCAGCGTTCCTCAAAGCCATTGACGGGGCCGACCACATAGGCCGGGTTCAGTCCCCAAATGCCCTTCAGCGGGCTGAACGCGAATTGAACGCGACCGGCATTCGCCGTTGCCGGTCTGCGTTTGATCGATTGCGTCAGCCTACCGCTCGCCCTTGAACTGGCGGAAGTACTCACTGTCCTCTGACAAGACCATCGTGCTCTGCCCTTCGCCGGCAAGGAAGGTCTGCCGGTAGGACTGCATCGCACGGTAGAAGTCGTAGAACTTGGGATCCTTGCCATAGGCCTCGGCATAGATGCGCGCGGCTTCGGCCTGAGCTTCGGCCTGAATGATCTGCGCATCGCGCTGGCCGGCGGCACGGATCGTGGCGGCTTCTTCCTGACGGTCTGTCTCCATCCGGGTGAAGGCAGCGTCGAGCGGACGGCCTTCGGGCAGGTCGGCTGCCTTGATGCGCACATCCAGCACCTGCGCGCCGTAATTGCGAGCCTGCTTGTCAAGCGCGGCGGTGATATTGGCCATCGCCGTCCCGCGCTCGGCATTGATCAGTGCCGAAAACGGCCGCCGCCCGAGCTCCTGCCGCAGCACCGAGGTAAGGATCGGGAGCAGCTGCGCTTCGAGCTGGCGTTCGCTTCCTGCACGTTCGACGAGCTTCACCGGATCGATGATGCGATAGCGCGCATAGGCATCGACCTGGAGGCGCTGCTGATCGTTGGAGAGCACCTGGGTGCGCTCCATGTCGAGATCGAGCACCCGGCGATCGATCATCTGCACCTGTTCGACGAAGGGCAGACGGAACTGGATGCCCGCCCCGGTCTGGCCATAGGGTACGTCCGGCTTGAACTTGTTGAAGACCCGCACCGGCTTACCGGTGAAGATCACCACGCCCTGATGGGTTTCAGGCACGATCACCACGCTCGAAAGAAGGGCGATTACCACCACGACTGCGCCGACGATTAGCACCTTGGCGTTCTGAAACAGACTGGTCATGGCCTTATTCCCCCTGTCCGGACTGCGGGGCGCGGCGCTTCATTTCGGGAAGCGGCAGATAGGGCAGCACATTGCCGGATTCGACGATGGTCTTGTCGGTCTTCGACAGGATCGCCTCCATGGTCTCGTAATAGAGGCGGCGGCGCGTCACTTCGGGCGCGAGCCGGTACTCCGCGTAGATGTCGTTGAATTCCCGTGCATCACCTTGCGCGCGGGCCAGCACCTGCTGGGCCACGGCGCGCGACCGGTTGATCGCCGCGTCGGCATCCTGCTGCGCCGAGGAAACGTCCTTGAAGGCTTCCTCCACCCGGCCTGGCGGATCGACCTTGTTGATTTCGATCCCCTGCACCGAAATCCCCGAACGATAGGCATCAAGCCGCGCCTGCATCCGTTCGCGCACGTCCTGTTCGATTTCCGCACGGCCCGCGCCGGTCAGCACCGTATCGAGGTTCTGCCGCGCGACTGCCCCGCGCATCGCCGCCTCGCCGATTTCCAGCAGGGCGTTACGCGGATCGTTGAGCTGATACTTGTAGAGCGTCAGGTCGGAGATGTTCCAGCGGATCAGGTAGCTGAGATCGACAAGGTTCTGGTCGCCGGTCAGGATCAGCTTTTCGGTGTTGGTGCCGGGGATCTCTTCCGAGCGGATCTGGGTCACGTTTTCCTTTTCGACCATCTGGATCGGCCAGGGCGCGGTCCAGTTCGTCCCCGAATCGAGCGTGGTCGAGTACTTGCCGCCGAACCACGTCACCACGGCCTGTTCGCCGGGCTGGACAAAGTGGACACTGGTCACGGCAATCCAAATCGCCGCGACACCGCCGATGATCACTGGCACCCAGCTCTTGCCGCCGGGGCGTTCAGGCAGGCGAAAGCCACCGCCCGGGCCGCCACCGCCGCGGCGCGGGCCTTCGGGGCCGCGGTTCTTGAAGATGTCTTCGATGCTGGCCGAGCGCCGCTTGCCGGGCTCGCCACCGCCGCCGGGCAGCCATGGGTTGCGCGGGCCACCGCCGCTTCCGCCCGCGTCGCCATCTCCCGAAGCGCCGCGGTCACCGGGATCGTCGCCGCCGCCGCCCCAGGGGTTGTTCTTGCCAGCCATGGCGAGCCCGCGAGAGGCTCTGCCAAGACGTTCTTTCCAGCCGTCCAGTCTCTGCATTCCCACGTTATAGGCACGCGATCTCACGAAAAACAGGGGTTGGCTTCGCTAATTTCATGGCTAGGGATGGCCGCAAGACCCCGGAAGCCGCCGCTGCCGCTTCCGGCGAGGACAAAAGGCCATGACGACCGATCCGGAACAACGGGCGCAGGAACGTGCGCGGCAGGCGGAGCTGATTCGCCAATACCTTCCCCCGCAACTTGATGCGCGCGTACAATCGGCGCGGATCATTTCCGGCCGGGTGGTGGTGGTAGCCGAGGCCGGTGATGTCGCCACCGCTGATCGCCCCGCGCTCGAAGCGGAGTTCAAGGCCGCGCTGGCCAATGTACCGGGCGCGCAGGATGTGCGTATCGCGCTGACCGGCGAACGGCGCCGCATCCGTCTGATCGCAATTGGATCGGGCAAGGGCGGGGTCGGCAAGTCGACCGTGACCACCAATCTCGCCGTCGCGCTTGCGAGAATGGGGCGCAAGGTCGGCGTGGTTGATGGTGATATCTACGGCCCCTCCCAGCCGAAACTGCTCGCCACCGAAGGCCAGAAGCCGATGGTGGAAGGTGACAAGCTGGTCCCGCTCGAAAGCCGCCACGGCGTGAAGGTTCTCTCGATCGGTCACATCGTCGCGCCCGGCAAGGCGCTGGCGTGGCGCGGGCCGATGACCGGGAAGGCGCTGAGCCAGCTGATCGATGCGGCTTGGGATGACACCGAAATCCTGCTCATCGACCTGCCACCCGGCACCGGTGACGTGCAGCTTTCGATGCTGTCCGATCATCGCCCGGATGGCGCCGTGCTGGTGTCGACCCCGCAGGATCTCGCTTTGATCGACGCTGCGCGTGCAGGGCAGATGTTCGATCAGGGCAAGGTGCCGATCATCGGTCTGGTCGAGAACATGGCAGGCTATGAATGCCCCCATTGCGGCGAGGTCAGCGATCCCTTCGGTCAGGGCGGGGTCGAACGCTTTGCCGCGGCGCTCGAAATCCCGTTCCTCGGTCGTATCCCGCTGACCATCACGACCCGCACCGCCGGGGACGCGGGCAACCCGCCTGCTGCCGGGGACGGGCCGGAAGCCCTGCCCTTCACCGCAATCGCGACGCGGCTTGACCACTGGCTCGATACCGGGACGATTTAGGCGATGGCACTGACCCGGCGCGGCATTCTGGCCGGAGCGGCGGCGGGCGGAGGCTTGCTGGTCGCATGGTGGCTGATGCCGCGCAGCTATAGCACCCCGCTGGTCGCGGCCAAGGGCGAGCATATCTTCGGCGCATGGCTCAAGATTGCCAATGATGGTGTCGTGACGGTTGCCGTACCGCAGCTGGAGATGGGGCAGGGCATTACCACCTTGCTGCCGCAGATCGTTGCTTACGAACTGGGCGCCGACTGGCGGCAGATCGCGGTCGAGCCTGCGCCGGTTTCGGGTGCCTATGGCAATGTGCCGCTGGCGCGCAAATGGATCGCGCTGTGGGATCCCAGCTTTGCCGGGCTGTCAGACCGCACCGATGCGATGATGGCGGCGCGCTTTGCCGGAAGCCAGCGGTTCAACGCGACGGCGGCAGGCACCGCGATAGAGGCCTATGAAATGCCTTGTCGCGAGGCCGCTGCCGCAGCGCGGGCGATGCTGGCGCAGGAAGCTGCCTCGCGCTGGGGCGTCGCCTGGGAGGAATGCGAGGTCGAGGGTGGTTTCGTCACCAATGGCACCAACCGCGCCACCTTTGGCGAACTGGCCGAGGGCGCGGCAGATTACACCCCGCCCGACCCGCCGCCGCTGCGCACCGAGCCTCCGCGTGAAAAGCCGCTGCCGGCCGAGGTCGACGCAGCGCCTGCCTTCCCCCGGCTCGATCTGCCGTCCAAGGTCGATGGTTCGTTCCGCTTTGCCGGAGACGTGCGCCTGCCGGGGATGGTGTTCGCCTCGATCCGCCACGGGCCGGAGAGCGACTCCGAACTCGCCGGCTTCGACCGCAACGGCGCTGCCGGGATACGCGGGCTTAGGGGGATCGTCGAAAGCAAGCGCTGGCTCGCGGTCGCCGCTGATACCTGGTGGAGCGCCGAGACTGCGCTTGAGGCGATGAAGCCGAAATGGACGACCGGCGCGCCGGTTGGCAGCAACGAGATCGCCGCCAAGCTCGATACGCTTCTGACTGGCGGCGCGGCGTTCACGATCGCCGAGACCGGGTTCGGCGGCGAGGCCTTGAAGCGGGTCGATATCGGGCGGCGATATGAGGTCGAACCGGCCTATGCCGTCCCGGTCGAAACCGCCACGGCAGCGGCACGGTTCGTGGATGGGCGGCTTGATCTGTGGATCGCCAGTCAGGCGCCTGAACAGGCCCGCATCGCTGCGGCCCGCGCCATCGGCATCGCAACCGAGGATGTGGCGCTCTACCCCATGCCCGCCGGGGGCAGTTTCGATGCGCGGCTCGAGCATGATCACGCCATCGAGATCGCGCTGATCGCAAAGGAGCTGGACAGGCCGGTGCAACTCACCTGGCCGCGCCGTGACGAACTGATCCGCTCGCGCCCGCGCCCGCCTGCCTGGCTGCTGCTGGGTGCGCAGCTGGCCAAGGCCGGGGCCGGGGGCGAAGGGGGCGCGATCGATGCGATGCGTATCCGTATCGCCACGCCGCCGGCGGCCCGCGAATTCGGCAGGCGGCTGTTCGGCAATCTCACCCCTGCCGCCGCGATCCGAGAAACCGCGGGCGAGCCCGATCCCCTCGCCTGCGAGGGCGCGGTGCCGCCTTATCAGCTGCCTGCGGTGCTGGTGGAACACGTGCCGGTCGATATCGGGCTGTCGGTGGGGCGGGTGCGGGGCAATGCGCACGGGCCGGCGATTTTCGCGATCGAGAGCTTCATCGATGAAATCGCGGCCAAGAACGGCCGTGAGCCGCTGTCCTTCCGCATGGCGATGCTGGGAGGCGACGTGCGACTTGCCGCGTGTCTCCAGCGCGCAGCACAGCTGGCCGGATGGGATGGCGGGGTCGATCAGAGTGGACAGGGTCTTGCCTGCGCACGGATCGGCGACGGGCCGGAGGCTGCGCGCATCGCCTGTGTCGCCACCGCGCGGCAGGGCGAGGGTGGGGTGCGCGTCACCCGCTTGACGGCGGCCGTCGACATCGGGCGGATCATCAATCACGACATCGCGCTCCAGCAGATCGAGGGCGGGCTGGTGTTCGGCATGGGCATTGCGCTCGGCAATCCCGTCAAGCTGCGCGGCGGGCTTCCCGAAAACACCGACTATGCGGGGCTTGGTTTGCCGCTGATGGCTGATTGCCCCGAGATGCGGATCGAATTCCTCGCCAGCGAAGCCCCGCCTGCCGATCCGGGGGAGCTTGGCGCCGTGGTTGCCCCGCCAGCGATTGCCAACGCGCTGTTTTCCGCTACGGGGTTGCGGTTGAGACGCTTGCCCCTACTTTCGGACGGCATATGACCCGGACATTTTTGCCACATGACGCCCGGGCAATCGGATGCGCCCGGAAACGAATGCTCTGCCAACCGTTAGGCGGGCTATGACCTGGCAGACCCAGCGCCTTCCGGGCGACCACCCCCCCGTTTCCAGCGGCAAGATCGGCGTTTTGCTGATCAACCTCGGCACGCCCGACGGGCCAGACCCTGAATCGGTCAAGCGTTACCTCAAGCAATTCCTGTCCGACACGCGGGTGGTGGAGATCCCGCCGATTGCCTGGCAACTGATCCTGCGCGGGATCATCCTCAACACCCGTCCCCAGAAAAGCGCGAAAGCCTATCAGAAGATCTGGACGGAACGCGGCTCACCGCTGGCGGACATCACCGCGCGTCAGGCCGAGGCCATGGTGGGGCGCTTTGGCGAGAATGTGCAGGTCGATTGGGCAATGCGTTACGGCAATCCCTCGATCGAATCGCGTCTCACCGCGCTGATGGCCGATGGCTGCGACCGCATTCTGATTGCGCCGATGTATCCGCAATATTGCGCCGCGACGACCGCGACCGTGTTCGACGAGATCGCCCGCGTGCTGAAGAAGATGCGCTGGCAGCCCGCGCTTCGGTTCGTGCCGCCCTATCATGATGATCCCGGCTATATCGCCGCGCTCGCCGATGACCTGACCCGGCAGGCGCGTGCGCTGACCTTCAAGCCTGAGGTGATGCTGCTCAGCTTCCACGGGATGCCGCAGCAGACGCTGGAAAAGGGCGATCCCTATTATTGCCACTGCATGAAGACCGCGCGCCTGCTGCGCGAGGAGCTTGCGCGCCGCCCGGAGTTTGAAGGCGTCAGGTTCGAAACCACCTTCCAATCGCGCTTTGGCCCGGCGGCGTGGCTCGAACCTTCCACCGATGCGACCCTGATGGCCGAGGGCGACAAGGGCACCAAGCGGCTGGTCGTCGCCGCGCCAGGCTTTGCCGCGGACTGCGTCGAAACGCTGGAGGAACTGGCACTGGAGGGCCGCGACGAATTCATGGAGCATGGCGGGGAGGAATATGCTGTGCTCGATTGCCTCAATACATCGGACGATGGCCTCGCGATGATCGACGCGATGCTGCGGCGCGAGCTTTCAGGGTGGATTTGACGCGGGCGGTTGTTTACACCAAAGTCAGTTGCGAATCCGAACCTTCACCGGAGCATCGAGACCCCCATGGCCACCCTTGCCGAAGCCCCGCGTTCCGCCTCTGGCGCCCCCGACGATGCTCCCCGCCATTGGGGAGAGGGTCGTCTGACTGAAGCCGATCTCGCCCACATCCCCGGTGAGGCGGGCTGGCCGGTGGTCGGCAACACCTTCACCATGCTCGCCGATCCCCACGCCTTTGCCGAGCGAATGATCAAGACCCACGGCAAGGTCTACAAGAACCGCGCGTTTGGCGGCTGGCAGGTCGCCCTGATCGGCGCGGAGGCGAACGAGCTGCTGTTGTTCAACAAGGACAAGATCTTCTCCAGCGAACAGGGCTGGGGGCCGGTGCTCGACCAGCTCTTCCCGCGGGGTTTGATGCTGATGGATTTCGAGCATCACCGGATTGACCGCCGCGCGCTCTCGATCGCGTTCAAGCCCGAACCGATGCGGCATTACTCGGGCGCGCTCAATCGCGGGATCGCTCGCGAGGTGGCGGGCTGGGCCGGGCCGAAGGAGTTCTACCCGGCGATCAAGAAGCTGACGCTCGATCTGGCCGCCGACAGCTTCATCGGCCTGCCCTGGGGGCCTGAGGCCGACAAGATCAACGAGGCTTTCGTCGACATGGTGCAGGCCTCGGTCGCACCGATCCGTAAGCCGCTGCCCTTCACCAAGATGAAGAAGGGCGTCGATGGCCGCGCCTTCCTCGTCGACTATTTCACCCGCGAGACCCTGCGCCGCCGCGCGGAAGGCGGCGGGCAGGACATGTTCAGCCAGTTTGCCACCGCCACCCGCGAGGACGGCTCCCTGCTGCCGGTCGATGAAGTCGTCGATCACATGAACTTCCTGATGATGGCGGCGCATGACACCATCACATCATCAGCCACCTCGCTGATCTTCCACCTCGCGACCAATCCCGAATGGCAGGAGAAGCTGCGCGAGGAGATTTTCGCGGTCACCGGCGGGCCGGACGGCGATGGCAACCCCCGCCCGCTCGATTACGACGATCTGGCCAAGCTCGACCTAACCGAAATGGCGTTCAAGGAATCGCTGCGGATGATCCCGCCCGTTCCATCAATGCCGCGCCGGGCGCTGCGCGAATTCGAATATGGCGGCTACCGTATTCCGGCGGGTGCGATGGTCGGGATCAACATCTACTGGACCCACCATTCCGAAGAATATTGGGACAATCCCTTCACCTTCGATCCGATGCGCTTCACCCCCGACAAGGTGAAGGCCCGCCACAAATATGCCTGGGTGCCGTTCGGCGGGGGCGCGCATATGTGCCTTGGCCTGCACTTTGCCTACATGCAGGTGAAGATCCTGCTCGCCCAGCTGCTCCAGCGCTACCGGATCGAGGCGGCGTCGGGTTATAACCCCGAATGGCAGGACTGGCCGATTCCGCAGCCCAAGGACGGATTGCGGGTGGAGTTCAAGCCTCTCTGATTCCTACCCCTCCGTCAGCCGCCTTCGGCGTCTGCCACCTCCCCATCCCTGCGGGACGGGGAGGGATTTGACCCCTTATTCCTCCCCGTTCGGAACGAATGGGGAGGTGGCAGCGCGAAGCGCTGACGGAGGGGTCTTCATCTCTCAAAAATCGACCGCGATCCCGTCGCCCCGCTCCCAGTCGCCGTAGCGGGTGGGGGAGAGCTTCTCGTCATTCTTGACCGCCTTGGGCACCGGCACCGGATCATTGGTCCAGTGCGGGGGCTTCTTGAAGTTCTTCGCGGCTTCGGACTTTTCCTTGGTCATGGGGGTCAAATGCGCGTGCTGGCGCTTTGTTTCAAGGACGGTTAGGGGCGAGCGATGCCTCAGACCCCCGGATTGTCCGTGCGCCGCGCTGCGCTTCGCTTGCTTGATGCGGTGCTGCGCCGGGGCGAGACGCTGGAGCAGGCCGAAGGCGCGGCGCTGTCCGATATCCGCAAGGCCCCCGACCGCGCGCTGGCCAAGGCGATTGCGGGCGAGACTTTGCGCTGGCTGACCGATCTCGACGCCCTGATTGACAGCGCCACGCAGCAGAACCTACCCGATGATGCCAAGGCGCGCATGGTGCTCCGGCTGATGCTGGCGCAGGCGCTGCGGCTCGACACGCCGCCGCATGCGGTGATCGCGACCGGCCTGCCGCTGCTGGCAGGCGGACCGCGCCGGCTGGCGCATGGGGTATTCTCGGCGCTGATGAAGCGGGGCGATTCTCCCCTCCCGCCTGCGGGAGGGGCCGGGGGTGGGAATGTTGATCAGGCCCACCCCAACCCCTCCCGCGAGCGGGAGGGGCTATCCCTGCTGCCCGATTCCCCGACCCTGCCCGGACGCGTCATCGCCCGCTGGGGCGCGGAGAAAGCCGCCGCCATTGCCCCCGGCCTCGCCTTCCCGCCCGAGCTTGATCTGGCATTGAAGGACGCCGACGAAACGCAGGCCCGTGCTGTAGCGATGGGCGGCATCAGCCTCGCCCCCGGCCATATCCGCCTGCCGAGGGGCGCAGCAGTGGAGAGCCTTGCGGATTTCAAGGCGGGCGACTGGTGGGTGCAGGATCTCGCCGCCTCGCTCCCCGCCCGCTTGCTGGGCGCCGGGGGTGGCAGGAGCGCGCTCGATCTGTGCGCCGCGCCGGGCGGCAAGACGATGCAACTCGCCGCCGCCGGATGGAAAGTCACCGCGCTCGACATGAGCAAGCGGCGGCTCGATCTGCTCAAGGACAATCTGAAGCGCACCGGCCTGAAGGCCTCGCCGGTGCGGGCCGATGCCCTCACATGGGAGCCCAAGCACCGCTTCGACGCAATCCTGATCGACGCGCCCTGCAGCGCCACCGGCACCTGCCGCCGCCACCCGGACGTGCTCCACCGCATCGGCAAGGGGCAGATTGCCGAGATGGTGGAACTGCAACGCACGATGGTGACGCGCGCGGCGGCATGGCTCAATCCGGGTGGCGTGCTGGTCTATGCCGTGTGCTCGCTGGAGGCCGAGGAGGGCGAGGAACAGGCGGCGTGGATCGATGCCAACCTTGGCCTGACGCCCAAGCCGATCACGGCGGAGGAGCTCCCCGCAGGCCTCACGCCGACGCCCGAGGGCTGGTTGCGCACCCATCCCGGGATGCTGGCGGATCAGGGCGGCCTCGACGGGTTCTTCGTGGCGCGGTGGGTCAGGTAATCAAAACCCCGTCACCCCGTGCTTGACACGGGGCCAGGCTTTTCTTCGATGGAGTGGGCAGAAAGAAGCCAAGCCCCGTGTCAAGCACGGGGCGACGATGCTTGGATTGTGGCCTATGCGGTCGCTTGCGGCAATTGTGCTTTCGGGATGATGCTCGGGCGCAGCGAATGGCTGGAAGTGGTTGGTTAGCGGACAACTCTATTTTTCGCCTCCCCGGACTTGATCCGGGGCCCCGCTGCCTTTCAATGCAAGACAAGAAAGAAGCGGGGTCCCGGGTCAAGCCCGGGAAGGCGTGAGTGCTGAACGACCGCAATGGGGTCGATAGCCGAAAGTCAGCTTTTTCCCGAATGACCAAGAAAGCAGCCTTTCCGCTCAACCCTTCACATATTTCTGAAACGACTTCCTCAGCTTCATCAGCTTGGGGGGGATCACCGCGAGGCAATAGGGATTGCGCTGGCCTTCGCCGTCCCAGTATTCCTGATGGTAGTCCTCGGCCGGATACCATTCTGCCGTCTGCGCGCCGCCATCGAGGCCTTCGATGGTGGTGACAGCCATCTTGCCGTTCTCGGCATTCCAGCGCCCGATCGCGGCCTTGGCTTCCTCGCCCTGTTCGGCGGACAGCGGGAAGATCGCGCTGCGATACTGCGTGCCCACGTCGTTGCCCTGCCGGTTCAGCTGCGTCGGATCATGCGTGCCGAGGAACACGTCATAGATTTCCGCAAGGCTGATGACGCCCGGATCAAAGGTCACGCGGATGCCCTCGGCATGGCCGGTGGTGCCGGTGCAGACTTCCTTGTAGGTCGGGTTCGGCTTGGTGCCGCCGATATAGCCGCTCTCCACGCTCTCCACGCCCACCACATCGCGGAACACCGCCTCGGTGCACCAGAAGCAGCCGCCTGCAATGATCGCCGTTTCCATATTGCTCACTCGAATTCTCCGCTGGTTTCTGGCACAGATAGGGGCATCAGCCGTTTTTGCCAGACGGACACACAATCCATCCGCGTTTCAGGAGAGACCTTCGTGAACAGACTGATCCTTGCCGCCGCTGCCAGCGGTCTTGCCCTTGCCGCGCCGCTCATGGCGCATCAGCACGGCGATCATGCCGGGCATGGTGCGCATGGGGATGACCATGTGCGCGACACCGCCACCTTCATGAAAATGCACGGCGAACAGGTGTCGGCGGCGATCAACCACCCCACCCGCGCCGAAGATGCCAAACGCGATGTCCACCGCAATCCGGCAGAGGTGCTGGCCTTCTTCCATGTCGGCCCGCACATGAAGGTCGGCGAATATTCCCCCGGCGGCGGATGGTATTCGCGCCTGCTCGGCCACTATCTGGGCGGTGAGGGGCAGCTGGTCGGGATCTATGCCAATGCGCTGACCGCGACACCCGACCCTGCCCGCCAGCAGCGCATTCGTGATCAGGCCGCAGGCTTCGGCAAGGAAGTGGCGGGCTATACGGGCCTGCCGGCAGAGAAGTTCTCCGGCCTGACGCTCGATGCCATTCCCGATGACCAGAAGGGCACCTTCGACCGCATCCTGGTGATCCGCGCACTGCACAGCCCGACCCGCATGGGCACCGCCGATACCGAGATCCGGGCGATGCGCGAGCTGCTCAAGGATGACGGGCTGATCGGCATCATCCAGCACCGCGCCAAACCCGATGCGCCGTGGGCCTATGCCAATGGCTCGAAGGGCTATCTCAAGCAGCAGGACATGATCGACTTCATGCGCTTGCAGGGCTTCGAACTGGTCGCCGCGAGCGAGATCAACGCCAACGCCATGGACACCGCCGATCATCCGCAGGGCGTGTGGGAAATGCCCCCCTCGCTCGCCACCAAGCGCGATGACCTCAAGGACAAGGGCGAAAGCGACCGGATGACTCTGCTGTTCAAGAAGGCGAAGTAATCGCGCCTTTGTCTGCCGCGATTTCCGAGCCGTTCGGTGTTCCACCGAACTCGAAATCGCTATAAAGGGCGGCGGCATGAGTGCTATCACCGTCGCCGCCCTTCAGCTCCCCCTCGGTTCCGAGGACGAAGCCACCAATATTGCCGCCGTCAGCGCGCTGGTCGAACAGGCCGCCGCCGCTGGCGCGCAGCTGATCCTGCCCCCGGAGCTCTTTTCCGGCCCCTATTTCTGCCGCGAGGAAGACGAGGCGCTGTTCGCCCTCGCCCGGCCCACGCCTGAGCACCCCAGCGTGATCGCGATGCAGGCGCTCGCCGCGAAGCTCAAGGTGACGATCCCCACCAGCTTCTTCGAGCGTGACGGACACCACTATTACAACACCCTCGCGATGATCGGCTCGGATGGCGCGATCATGGGCACCTATCGCAAGAGCCACATTCCCGATGGGCCGGGCTATGAGGAAAAATACTATTTCCGCCCCGGCAACACCGGCTTCAAGGTGTGGGATGTGCCGGGGGAGGGCGGCGCGCTCGCCCGCGTCGGTGTCGGCATTTGCTGGGACCAGTGGTATCCCGAATGCGCGCGGGTGATGGCGCTGATGGGCGCGGAGCTGCTGCTCTACCCCACTGCCATCGGGTCCGAACCCTATGACGCCGATCTCGACACGAGCCGGATGTGGCGGCGGGCAATGATCGGCCATGCCGTGTCGAACTGCATGCCGGTGGTCGCGGCCAACCGCATCGGCACGGAAGGCGGGCAGCGGTTCTATGGCCATTCCTTCATCAGCGACGAATGGGGCGATCTGGTCGCGAATTATGGCGCGGACGAGACCGGCGTGCTGACTGCGCGGCTCGATCTGGCGCGTGCCGCCACCCACCGCGCCGGCATGGGCTTCTTCCGCGACCGCCGCCCGCAGCTTTACGGGCGCATCGCCGAGGATATCTGAGGCTGTCCAGCACCTACCTCGTCGCGCTGGGCAGCAACCGGCGGCACCATGCCCATGGTGATCCGCGCGGGGTGCTGCTGGCGGCGATGGAGGAATGCGCCGCCTTCGGCACAGTGACAGCGCGCTCGCCCGTGATCGCCACGCCGCCAATGGGCGCGGCGCAGCGCCGTTTTGCCAACGCCGCGCTGGTGCTGGAGAGCGAACTTGCCCCGCCCGCTCTGCTCGCTGCGCTGAAGCACACCGAACGCCAGTTCGGACGGCGCCGCGGCCAGCGCTGGGGCGACCGTGTGCTGGACTGCGATATTATCCTGTGGAGCGGCGGGATCTGGCGTTCCCATGGCCTCGCCATCCCTCACGCCGCCTATGCAGGTCGCCGCTTCGTGCTTGATCCGGCCTGCACCATCGCCCCCGGCTGGCGCGATCCGGCAACCGGTTTAAGCATCGCGCAAGCCCAAGCCCGCTTGACCCGCCCGCGCCCCCTGCCTAGGTGAGCGCGCTCCCGCCAACGCGCGGGAACGCGTGTGGGCCCGTAGCTCAGTAGGTAGAGCAGCTGACTTTTAATCAGCGGGTCACAGGTTCGAATCCTGTCGGGCTCACCATTTTTATCAATGAAATCAAGGGTATATTAGGGAAATCTTCGACCAGAGGATTTCCCTGAAAAGGTATAAACAGGTATAAACTGTTTTCTGGAGATTCGGTGGTGTTTGCCTGGCTGTTCAATAATAGGGCGGGTCTCAGGCGTCCGGCCAATTTCCTCATGAATGGTGATGGCTCTTTCGTCTCGGCAAAGGCATGGTAATCAAGGACTATCTCAGTCCCAAGGAAGCCCATGAACGCCGTCGAGATCGAGGAAGCTGTAGCCGAGCTAATCCAGCAACCGTATGAACCGCTTGCCTTTATCACCGGCTTCATGGCAGCCTACGGCGCTTCGGCCACAACGATAACCCGCCTCAAAGAGGGTGACGGCAACACATCGGATCTGTTGGATGGCATCCTTTGGAAGAAATGGGTCCACTTCCAGCCATCCGCTCCGGGGCAGACCTCGGATGCGTTGGATGCAATTGAGGCCAGCCGGAAGACGGCCCAAGGCAAGGTCCGGTATGCCATCACCACAGATGGAAACGAATTTGCCGCCCGTGACCTGAAGACCGGCGAAGCCCTCTTCTGTCCGTTGCCGGACCTTGAAAACCGCTTTGGCTTCTTCCTGCCGATTGCCGGAATCGACCGGTATGAGGTGGCTGACGAGAATCCGGTTGATATCAAAGCAACGGGTAGGCTTGCCAAACTCTATGACGCACTGATCGCAGAGAACCCGGACTGGGCAACAGATGCTCGCCGGCACGACATGAACCAGTTCATGACCCGTGTGATTTTCTGCCTCTTTGCGGAAGATACCGGCATTTTCCCGGACAACATTTTTTCCGAAACGCTGGCCACTCGTTGCTCAGCTCACCCAGAGAATATCGCTCCAACACTGGAAACGATGTTTGAGGTGATGAACCTCAACGACAAGGATGGCAGTCGAGACGGGAAACCGACTTGGGTCTGCGCCTTCCCGTATGTGAACGGCGGTCTGTTCGCCGGATCGCTGAAAGTCCCTGAATTTGACTGGATGAGCTGGCGCTACCTACGGGATGCCGGGAAGCTGGATTGGAAGGTTATCAACCCGGACATTTTCGGGTCCATGATCCAATCGATCGTCAATACCGACGAGCGTGGTGAACTGGGGATGCACTACACCTCGGTTCCCAACATCCTGAAGGTGCTGAATCCCCTTTTCCTCGATGGGCTGCGGGAAGAGGTTGAGGCTGGATGGGGCAGCAAGGCAAAGCTGCAAGCCGTCCTAAAACGGTTGATGAAGATCAGGGTTTTCGATCCGGCGTGTGGCTCGGGCAATTTCCTTGTGATTGCCTACCGGGAAATGCGGGAAATCGAGATCCGGGTTCTCAAGCGGTTGCAAGAGCTGACCGGCGAGATGGCTGGGCTGTGGTCCCACGTCGAGCTGAAGAACTTTTACGGCATTGAGATTGGAGACTTTGCCGCCGAAACGGCCAAACTGGCGCTGTGGATCGCACAGCATCAGATGAACCAAAAATTCGAAGATGCGTTTGGGAAGCTTCCACCCGAACTTCCACTAAGGACAGGCGCTACTGTCGTCTGCGGAAATGCTCTCCGGCTCGATTGGTCGTCAGTGTGCTCGCCACCTTCTGCCGAACTGGAAACATATATTGTTGGCAACCCCCCTTATTTGGGAAGGCAGCGACAAACAAATGAGCAGAAGCAAGACAAAGAAAAACTGTTTTCGGGTAGGATAAAAAATTACAAGTCACTCGATTATGTGTCGGGATGGTTCCTAAAATGTAATGATTTTGTGACCATGGCCAGCGGCCGCTCTGGTTATGCGTTGGTTGCAACGAACTCAATATGCCAAGGTCAGCATGTTTCTATTCTCTGGGAAAAACTTCTTGCGGCAGGTGTGGAAATCGGTTTTTCGCATACTTCCTTTGCGTGGAAGAATAACGCCAGAAACAATGCTGCTGTCATAGTAGTAATAGTGGGAATATTGAAAAATGTTCATCCACTTAAGAAGAAAATATATGATAACGATCTTGTTTATGAATGTGACAATATAACTCCATACATAACAAGTGGCCGAAACGTTATAGTCCACCCAGTTTCCAACGCATCTTCTAATAAGCCGAGAATGCAGTTTGGGAATATGGCTCTGAATGGTGGAAGTTTAATCTTTGACCAAAGGGAAAGGGATGAGTTCCTCCATAGAAACCCTAATGCAGAAAAATATTTTAGAAAGCTCGTTGGCTCTGAGGAATTCATCCGTGGCACGATGAGGTATTGCCTTTGGATACGTCAAAATGATTTGGAGGACGCAGCCAGCATACCCGATATTGCCGATCGCATAGCTACTGTTCAGCGCCTGAGACTGGAGAGCTCAGATGCCGCTACTCGACGGATGGCTGAAATGCCATACCGGTTCCGTGAGCAGCACGAGTCTCATAGCTACTCCCTCATAGTGCCGAGGGTGTCATCAGACAGAAGAATTTATATTCCGTGCGGAGTTTTAGATTCTGAATGTATAATTTCAGATTCTGCATTTGCCATTTTTGATGCGCCTCTCTGGACCATGTCCGTCATAAGTTCCAAGATGCACATTTGTTGGATCCGAGCGGTTTGCGGAAAGTTGAAGGGTGACTACAGATATTCCAATACAATCGGATGGAACACCTTTCCCATTCCGGATCTGGATGAAGGCTCACTCACCGAACTCGCAGCCAGCGCAGAAACCATTCAGTTAATCAGAGACAGCCATTTCCCATCGACTATCGCAGAGATCTACGATCCGGAGGGCATGCCAAGGGATTTGCTGGATGCCCACCGGTCCAATGACGAAGTGATTGAAAAGCTGTATGTTGGCAGGACATTCAAGAACGATACCGAGAGGCTTGAGCATCTGTTCAAGCTCTACACGAAGATGGTAGCCTCAAAGGGCAAGGCATAGGGGGCCACGTCATGCAGGAATTGGTGCATGTCACGTACGAGCAGACCGGCGAAAGTCAGCATCAGGATGCCATGGGCATGCGGGCCATGCAGCGCCGTGTCTTCAAGGAGCGTGGCTCTCAATATCTGTTGGTGAAGGCCCCGCCCGCCTCCGGTAAGTCTCGTGCCTTGATGTTTGTCGGCTTGGACAAGCTCGAAAACCAAGGGATCAGGAAGGTCATCGTGGCCGTCCCCGAAAAGTCTATCGGCAACTCGTTCCGCACAACGAACCTCACCAGCGGTGGGTTCTTCACCGACTGGGTAGTGGACTCCCGTTGGAACCTCTGCACCGACGAACCGGAAACCCGGACGGTGGAGAAGGGCAAGGTTCAGGCCTTCAAGTCGTTCCTGACCCAGCCGGACAAAATCCTCGTATGCACCCATGCCACCCTGCGCTTTGCCTTCGATGACCTTGGCCCGGAACCGTTCGATGGCTGCGTCCTTGCCGTTGACGAATTCCATCATGCCAGCGCTCATGAGCAAAACCGCCTTGGTGAGGTGGTCCGTGCGCTGGTTGAACGGGACAAGGCTCATATCGTAGCCATGACCGGATCGTATTTCCGTGGGGATGCGGAGATGGTCCTTCGACCGGAGGACGAGGCCAAGTTTACCCGTGTCACCTACACCTATTTTGAACAGCTGAATGGCTACGAGCATCTCAAGTCGCTCGGCATTGGCTACCATTTCTACAAGGGTGTGTACCTCGACAGCATCTCTGAGGTGCTCGATTGCAACAAGAAAACGATCATCCACATTCCGCACACGGCAGCGGCGGAAAGTACCAAGGACAAGTACAGCGAGGTTGGTCACATCCTCGATGCCATCGGTGATTACAAAGGTGTTGATCCGGCCACGGGCTTCTACCTCGTGCAGTCGGGAGACCGCTTGCTGAAGGTCGCTGACCTTGTGGAAGATGATCCCGAAAAGCGGATGCGGGTGCAGGCATCGCTGCGGAAACTCGAAGATCGGGATGCCGTCGACATCATCATTGCCATGGGAATGGCAAAAGAGGGCTTTGACTGGGTTTGGTGCGAACATGCGCTGACTGTGGGCTATCGGTCATCGCTTACCGAAATCATCCAAATCATTGGCCGGGCCACCCGTGATGCCCCGAACAAGGTCCATGCCCAGTTCACCAATCTGATCGCTGAACCTGATGCAACGCAGGACACCGTGATTTCAGCGGTGAACGATATGCTGAAGGCAATCTCGGCCTCCCTGTTGATGGAGCAGGTGATGGCCCCAAAATTCAAGTTCTACACGAGGAAAGACCCCGATGGTCCCGCCGGTGGCGGCGATGATGCTGACATCGAGATCGACAGCAACACCGGCGAAATCCACATAGGCATCAAGGGCTTTAAGGAGCCATCAACGGAACGTGTCCGGCAGATCGTGGAAGAGGACATCAATGATCTTGTAGCCAACGTTTGTCAGGACACCGTAATTGCCACCCAGGCATCAGCCAATCCCAACGTGACTCCCGAAGAGGTCAACAAGGTTTTCATCCCACGGATCATTGAATCCCGTTATCCCGACCTCTCGATGGATGAACAGGAGGAGGTCCGTCAGCAGTTGGTTGCCCGGATGAGCATCGTAGCAAAGGCCAACGACGAAGCCCGAAAGAGTGGCCGTGTCGGCATTTTGGAAATGATCAAAAAGTTCATCAACGTTCAGGACCTGAACATTGACCTGATCGACAGCATCAACCCCTTCCAGCAGGCATATGAGGTTCTGTCCAAGTCGCTCGACAGCAAGACGTTGGCCCAGATTCAGGAGGCCATTGCCGGCAAGAAGGTGAACCTGACCGAAGAGGATGTGGTCAACCTGTTTCCCAAACTCCAACGGTTTGTTGAACAGCACAAGCGGCAGCCGTCCCTGAACTCTGCCGATCCCGTGGAGCGGGTGCTGGCCGAGGCTCGTGCATGGCTCGTGGCCAAGAAGCGTGAGCGTCAGCAGCAGGAAGCTTCCCAGTAACATGTCGAAGCCATCCCTTGACGATATCCTGAATGGACCGGACCCGCTCGGCATCCTGCACGATGACACCCCGATCAAAGTCCGGACGACGGTGGATGACCGCACCAAGGCTGGCTTTGATGAGATCAATACGTTCGTCGATGCACATGGCCGTGAACCAGCGGAGGCTGACGGCGCTGATATCAAGGAAAAGGGGTTATCCCGCCGCCTTCAAACCATCCGTGCCAATCCGTCACTAGTGGCTGCGCTGGCGGGCATAGATCGGCATGGCTTGTTGGCCGTTGGCGGAGAGGACGAAACATCCACCCCGAAGAGCCTTGATGAGATTCTGGACCTCATCGATGATGACGGTGACGACGACAGCATTTTTTCTCTCCGTCACGTGAAGCCACGAGAGGAATTAGATCAGGCTGATTTCGTAGCTCGCCGGCAACCGTGCCGAGATTTTGATAAGTTCAAGCCGCTCTTTGAAAAAGTCCAACGGGAGTTGGAACTCGGTGTCCGCAAATCGGTGGAGTTCAAGGTCGAAAAAGAGATCGACCAAGGGCAGTTTTTTATCCTGAAGGGGCTAATTGCCTATGTGGCCGAGGTCGGGGAAACCTTCATCAAGAACGGCAAGGAAAATGCCCGTATCAGAACGATCTTCTCAAACGGTACAGAGCTGAACAACCTTCGCCGCTCTTTGGCCAAGGAACTCTATCGATATGGTGACGGTAGACGGATAACTGACCCGTTGCCGGGAGTGCTGTTCGGCGGAGAGCCAGGGGAAACCGATATAGGCACCGGGACCATCTACGTCCTTCGAAGTCTCTCCACCGATCCGAACGTTGCCCCGCACAAAAACGTCCTGCACAAGATCGGTGTGACCTCAATGTCGGTCGAACGTCGGATTGCCAACGCCGAGAATGATGCGACATATCTGCTAGCACCCGTTGAGATCGTTGCCAGCTACGAGCTGTTCAACATCAACAGCACTAAGCTGGAAAACATGCTCCATCGCTTTTTTGCAGCCGCTCGTGCGGAGATCACAATTCCTGATCGGTTCGGCAAACCTGTCCAGCCACGGGAGTGGTTCTTTGTCCCACTCCCGGCCATCCGGGAGGTGGTAAGGCGTCTGGAAGATGGCTCCATCACCCGAAGCCGTTATGATCCAATGACTGCTTCGATCGTCGATATCTGAGCCATTCAAATGACCCAGCCACAGATCAAATCCCGCCGCCAGCACATCCGCCTGTGGTTCGAGTTCTACAAACTGGCCCTTGATGACCCTGCCTTGCAGGACAACCTCGCCAAGGTCCGCACCTTCTACGAGCCATGGGGCGATCCCCGTGGCGTGGACTTTCGTGTTTGGTGGAAGGATCACGGCTACCTGTTTGGCGCTACGCAGGTCGAGGAGGCAACCAAGGTCTCGAGGGCTCCGAACGTCCTGAACCTCTCGATCCCCCTGAACCTGCCTGTCACGAAGACGCTACCTGACGTCAAAAGGCTGATTGAGGCGAAGCAACGAGAACGTTTGCAGGAACTGGGGCTGAATCCAGATGCAGCTAAGTCGCTTCATGCGGGGTTCGGCACCTATGAGATAAACGCAAAAGAGCTCCGTGGGCGACCGCTCCACGAAGCTCATGTGATTTACTGCATCTGGTTGGAGATGGGGAAGCCGACCATCAACTCGGACTTCTTACAGGCGGTCAGGGATAGGTTGCTGAACCGTCCAAGGGCAAAATGGCTGCCGAGTTTTCTGATGAGAGAGGCTGACGTTGATCGAAAGGGAAGCCGCCGCTTTGCCGAAGAGCAAATTCGGCAAATGCGGCGGTCTATTAAGAAAGCCCAAGACGTTTGCGAGGCTGTTTCTAAAGGGAAATTTCCCTCATGAATTGAGCTTAGTTAAGAGCCAACATCAATCGAAATCAGATTTTCTTTAATCGAAAATCCTTCAACGTATATCTCTTCATTGATGTAAAGGTCGACGTACCTCGACAATCCGTCAAATATATCATGAAAATATTTTGACTGAAGTGGCTCAATTTTACCGCAGAATTGAATAAATTTTACGGCATCATTTTTAATGATTCCTCTGTCGGTTCGCATAATATGGATATCTAAAGTTTCGAGGCTCAACTTAAGATTTTCCCTAGTCATTTCGACGGAATCATCAATGCATCGCAGATGCGGTGCCATCTCCAGCTCATTCTTTCGGAGTGCTAGATCCAAGAACACGATGCACGGCTTATGAAGGCGGGAGATTCCCCACTGATGGAAGTTCAGAAAATAACGAGCCATCTTCATGGATAGACTGCCAATCTCCCCTCTCCCAATCTCAGAAACATGGAAGTAGAGATCGTCGGTAATGACGTCGGATTGTCGATATGAATTGATGATATCACCTGAGTCTGAAATCTCACATACTATAAGGTCAACTTTTTCACCGGATTTTACTTTTGTATACATATGTTATGTTCCATTAAGATTCGAAATTTGCACTAAGAAATCGAAGTTATGAATGATTGACTGCTCAAAAACAGGTTGATGCCGTCCGAGTGACGCCCGTGTCGCTGTCGTTAAGGAGCTGCTTTCGGAGGGGCTTGGGGAGCTGCCATGCCGTAAGCGCTGTTTTCAGCCCACGTGGGCGTGCGGCAGGAGCTCGTCTATCCGCGATGCGGGGTGACCATTGGCGAGACTGGTGAGCGTCGCGGTCAGCCATGTGTGCGGGTTGATGCCGGTGAGTTTGTGCGATGCGGGGTGACCATTGGCGAGACTGGTGAGCGTGCGCGGTCAGCCATGTGTGCGGGTTGATGCCGGTGAGTTTGCAGTTCTCGATGAGTGTGGCGATCACCGCCCAGTTGTCGCCGCCCTCGTCGGAGCCGGCGAACAGAGCGTTCTTGCGGTTGAGAGCCAGCGGGCGGATGGCGCGCTCGACTGCGTTGTTGTCGAGATCGATGCGACCATCGTCGAGGAAGCGCGTCAGGCCATCCCAGCGTTTGAGGGCGTAGCTGATCGCTTCGCCGAGCTTCGCCTTGGCGCTGACCTGCCGGCCGCGTGCTTCAAGGAACCTGTAGAGGTCGTCGACGATCGGCCGGCTGCGCTGATCACGGACGCGGCGACGCTCGTCAGCAGATAGGCCGCGGATCTCGTCCTCAATGGCGTAGAGGGAAGCAACGTGGCGCAGCACGTCGGCGGCCACCGGCGAGCTCTCGGCAAGCTCGTAGAACTTGCGGCGCACGTGCGCCCAGCAGAACGCGAGGCGGATCTGCTGGTGACGCCGGGCCAGCGCCGCATAGGCACCATAGCCGTCGACCTGCAGGATACCGGCAAAGCCGTGCAGATGCGCTTCGGGTCGCTCGGTCTTGCGATCCGCTGCGTAGACATAGGCGACCATCGGCAGGTCGCTGCCGCCCCAAGGCCGGTCATCGCAGGCATAGGCCCAGATCTGGCCGGTCTTGGTGCGCTTGCGCCCGGGTTCGAGCACGGGCGCGGTGGTCTCGTCGGCGAACAGCCGCTCGGATCGTCGCAATCGCTCGAGGATGTGATCGCGTAAGGGACGCAGATACCAGGCCGCTCTGCCGACCCAGTCTGCAAGGGTGGAGCGGTCAAGCTGGATGCCCTGCCGCGCATAGATCTGCGCTTGCCGGTAGAGAGGCAGGTGATCGGCATACTTGGAGACCAGCACCTGCGCGATCAGTGCTTCGGTGGGGATGCCACCTTCGACGATCCGTGCCGGCGCCGGAGCCTGCACAACCGCGTTCTCGCAGGAGCGGCAACCATAGCGCGGACGCCGCGTGACCAGCACGCGGAAGGTGGTGGGGACGACATCGAGGCGTTCGGCAACATCCTCGCCGATCTGGTGGAGCGCGCCGCCGCAGCACGGACAGGCCTTCTCCTCGACATCGACGATCTGCTCGATCCGCTCAAGATGGGCGGGCAGCGACCCGCGGTTGGTCTTGCGCGGGCGTTCGCTCGGAGCCTTGCTTGCCTTGTTCCTGGCGAGCTCGGCCTGCGAGAGTGCGGCCTCAACTTCCTCGAGCGCCAGCTCGAACTGGTCCGCATCGAGCTGTTCAGACTTGCGGCCAAAACGATGACGCATCAGCGCATTGATGATCGCCTGCAGCCGCTCGTTCTCAGCCCGAAAAACCTTGAGAATATCCAGCTCGTGGGCCTGTTCGAGGACGAGCGCGCGCAGCGCGTCAACGTCATCGGGAAGGTCCGCTTCCATCAGCATGAATAGGTTGAATCAGTCCGCGCGCACCCCGTCAAGCCGCAATCTGGGGCGCGATCGGACGGCGTCCGCCGTGCACGCGGCGCCAGTCCAGACCTTCGAGCAAAGCGCCCAGTTGGGCAGCGGTGAGCCGCATCACGCCCTCCTGGATCCGGGGCCACTTGAACGCACCTTGCTCCAGTCTCTTGGCCATCAGGCACAGGCCCGTTCCATCCCACCAAATGAGCTTGATCCGGTCCGCGCGCTTGGCGCGGAACACATAGATCACGCCGGAATAGGGCTTGCCGCCATACTCTGCTGCCACCAGCGCCACGAGCGAGTCCGCTCCCTTCCGGAAATCCACGGGCCGCGTTGCCACCATCACCTTCGCGCCGGGTGCAGGACCGATCATTGCGATGCCCGGAGGGCGGTGATGACCGCGGTGATCGTATCCGCATCAGCGGCGCTGCCGATCCTGACAAGCGCGCCGCCGATCTCCAACTCGATCGCGCTGGCTCTGGAGCTTCTGCGTTGCGATGCCCGCTTGCTCGCTACAGTCGGCGGCGATGGCTCTTGCTCCTCGACTACCGCTGGCACGAACATCGGAGCCTCGCGAGGCCGGACTGGTAACGCGATACCGCGCTCCTCCATCTCCTTGCGCAGCAGGCGGCGCCAAGTGAAGAGCTGGGATACCGACATGCCATGGCGGCGCGCCACCGCGCTCACACTCTCCGTGCCCGAATAGCTCTCCGCGACGATCGAGGCCTTCACCTCAGGCGGCCAGTCCCGGCGCTTGCCGACACCGGTGAAAACCTCGAAGCGCCGCACACTGCTGATACCAGCATCATCACATGACATCGTCATAGCACCAGCGCCCTCTACAATCAGGGCGCGGACACTCGGCGCTCCGCGTCACCCGTGCAAGGTGGGCTCAGGACATCGCTTACGCCATGCCTGAGCTAATTCTCGCCGAACGTCGGGATCGGGGTGAACAGACAAGAGCGCAAACAGCTCTGCGGTATCGGCATTTTCGAACTCCATGATTTGACGTGCTAAGGGTGCGGCGAACTCTTCGTCCGCTAGGCACCATTCGATAAGAAGATCGGTCGTCGCCCAAGCTCTAAAGGGCTCGGAGTGCACCAGTGTACGGCGGACCGCCATCTTTCCAGCATTGGCCAAAGCTTCGAGAGCTGCCGAAGGAAGGTCTGACCTAGATGCGAGGGCGCATTGCACTTGCGTTGAGTTGTGTGCAGCCAATGCAACAAGAAGTTCTGGCGCAGTCCCTTCGGGAATTGATGAGCAAACTGCTGACAAGAACTCGGCATCATTTCCAACGATAAATGATTCGGAATCAAAAGAGATTGAGATTGTGGTAGTCATGTTATTCTCCAATATTGATAAATGTTGATGTGTGGATTTGCATCCACAATCTCAACTTAGATGAATTGGAGAATGAATCAGGGACATTGGATGATTCTTAGATTTGTCCGAGATATTTTTCGGAATGTCCGCATAAATAAGGGATAAAGATATCAAATATATAGGTTTCATTATCCCATGCCACACATCCAACCCGCCAGAATCCAGACGGCGATCCGCCAGTGGGTAAGCCTTAAGCAATGGCAGCACCCATTCGCTGTGACGTTGACGCTTAAGCAGGTTAGGTGGATTGATGGCGGCGTAGTGGTCACATTGTCGCCTGAAATTGCCTCAAGGAACGTTCGTCATTTCCTGAACGTGCTCAACAAGCAGGTTTATGGCTCCGCAGCACAAAGGCATGGGAAGCGACTTAGGTCGCTTGTTACCTTCGAGGGATCAGGTGCCAAGCGGCTTCATTGCCATTTAATGATCGACTGTCCTCGAACCGATCTCGTCGAGACATTTCCCGCCTTGGTGGCCCGTGCGTGGTCTGCTGCTGACTGGTCTGATTGCCAGATTGATGTTCAGCCCTGCGACGATGGATGGCTGACATACATGACGAAGTTCAGGGACAAGCCTGACTTTGCTTCTGCCTTCGATTGGGACCTCTGCCACAACCCGAACTGACATTCGGTGCTGTGGTGCGGTCGCTGGGTATAGACCCCTTCACGCAATCCCAATCCTACATCCCAATCCACTAAAGGGCCCGCAGACCGCAGCGGAGCCTTGATTCATAACTATACCTATTTGAAATCAGAATGATAAATCGAAAGGAAATAAGCCAATGGAAGCAATCCGATTAACAAACTTCAACGTACCAATTGATACAAGAAGACGCTTTGATGCAATCTGCCACGCCAGTGGCAGAACGAGGACGTCAGTCCTCGTTGAACTGATGACCAATTACGTCCTTGAAGAAGGCCGACGTCTGATAGAACGCCGTAAAGAGCTTGGTGATTTCGATAAGCGATTTCAGGGATCTTTGGGGATCCGGGGTTCCACCGATCAGGTGGATATCTGTCACCGACCCACCCATTCAGTGCAGGAGCATTGGGGAGACAAGGAGTACGATCTACCCGATCCAATTTTTTCAGATGGTCAGGGAGATTGGTGATGCTGTCCAAAGTCCAGAAACCGAAATCGAAACAGGAACTGATCAAAGCCCTTCAGTCAGCCCCGATCCAATCGGTCACTGTTTACGAAGGATCGGACCTGAACCTGATCCCATCAAAATCCGATCTCGTTCGACAGAAGGCGTCGGTGATAATCGTCCGCTGACAAGTGATTATATTTTCTATGAAAGATAATCGGTTCGGATAACCGATTGAGTCCATTGAACGTTTTCCGGCACCTGATCCGTGGCCCATTCCCACTGATGATATTATCGTGAAATCCTACGCAATCATAATTAGTTAGGACACGAAAATGGCTCTCGGGAAACAGGCCAAGGTGCTAAATCCGAAACAGGTCGATGCCCTTCTTCATCATGTCGGCAATCTGAGAAACGGTCCCCGCAATCAAGTCATCGTCCTTCTTTCGGTCAAGGCTGGTCTCCGTGCAAAGGAGATCGCATCGCTGCGATGGTCTATGGTCTTAGGAGCTGATGGGAAGGTGGGAGACTGCATCCACTTGACTGATGGCGCCTCAAAGGGACGGTCTGGTCGAATGATCCCGATTAACAAGCAGCTTCGGGCGCTGCTGATCGATGCTTATGAAATGGCAAAGATAGACGCTCGGAAAAACACTTATGTCGTGTTTACCGAACGTTCACCACGCACATCAGCCCAGGCGGTCGTGAACCTGTTCCAGCGCTGGTATCGTGATTTGGGTTTGGTCGGCTGCTCGTCCCACAGCGGACGCCGTACCTTTATCACCAATGCGGCTCGGAAGATTTCCACGGTTGGTGGATCACTGCGGGACGTTCAAAATCTAGCAGGGCATTCCTCGCTTCAGACCACGCAGCGATACATCGAGGGGGAAACTGAAGCGAGGAAGCGGATTGTGGACTTGGTGTAAGGTGCATCTTCGTAGGGAAAAGAGCACCCCACCTCGTTGAGAGCCTGAACTACTTTTTCGAGGCAAACTTCGTTCTGATTTCGGACGAAGCTTTGGAAAGCTGCTCATCCAGATCACCTTCCAGCACCATGGACCTGAGGACGGAAAGTGCCTCTGCAGCGTGTTCGATGGTATCACACTGGATGGCAAACATCCCCTTTTTCAGTTCGATAGCGTTTCGGCCGTATTTGATCGGCAGGAAATATGTGCCGTCCCCATCCATCCAGACCCAAGAAGTACGAGGCAAAAAGCCATCCTTGGCATTCTGAATGAGGCTGATCTGCTGATCGAGGCGGCGAACAAGCCGCTGACGACGCTGAACAGCGACATTGACGGCTTCCGGCTTCTTGGCGGCAACAAACTTGAATTCCATGGTCACATCTCCTTGTTGATGTAACCATCGTCGGCAGAGCGCAATTAGAAGGCCACCGATTCCAGCTCCGCATTTCTGCCTTCTTGGCCGGACTGGGCATTGCCAGAATATGGGATTGATCAGGAACGCAATGGGAAGCAACTTCTTCCCGCAGCAGCTTGTTGCCGTACTGATTGAAATTCAATGCATCAGAATCAGTCTTTTCCGACGTGAAAGGTGATACTTCCATCAGCATTTTGACGAATTTGAGCATCCCCCGTGGCAACAATGGAAGCCCCAATTCCAGCTTTGATTGAGGTGCCACTGGTCGTCATGGAGCTATCATTGCCAAAACTAGCAGAACCTCCATTACTCCCAAATACGATCTTATCGGACGAAAATATATTTGTTTGATCTATTTTTAATATTCCGTGTTTTGCAAGTGCCTCGATTACATTTTGAGCCGTTATTTCAACCCCTAAAAGGCTTAGCTCGTTTTGCAAATCTTCTGCGGCTTTTTTGGTATTAGCTGAACCATTACTTAGTTTCTGGACCCATGCATAAATGGCATTTGACGCTACCCCATACCCGAGTTGGGCCAAGATGGTTGAAAGCTCTGTCATAGAATATTCCTAAGTGCCTTGGACAGCTCCACCATCAAAAAATTTCAAGTGATGTCAAGTTTCTAGGTGATGCACTTCTTGGCGTTTGACCATCATAGTGGTGTTCCCAGCTCGTCGAGGCTGCGAACAAGCCGCTGACGGCGCTGAACAGCGACATTGACGGCTTCTTAGTAGTGACCTGCCCCCCGTTGGTCCCGCGTTCATAACGAGAGTCCGCCGTTTTGATATTCGTGCTCGCCCGCCGGCACAAGCGCGCCGGGTGTGATGCTTCCATCTTGCAGGAACGCCCGGCGCGCTTGTGCCGCCGTTCGGTTCCCCAGGGATGAGTGCGGCCTGACGTTGTTGTAATCGTAGCGCCAGACCGCCAGCTTGCGCCGGGCATCGGCGAGGCTGTCGAAGAGCTCCTCATTGAGCAGCTCGTCGCGCAGCGACCCGTTGAACGATTCAATGAACGCATTCTGCTGCGGCTTGCCCGGATCGATGTAGTGCCACTCGACCCGGTTCTCGCTCGCCCACTTCAGGATCGCCCGGCTCGTAAACTCCGTCCCGTTATCGCTGACGATGCAAGCCGGTTTGCCATAGAGCCGCACCAGCGTGTCGAGTTCACGTGCGACCCGTGTCGATGCCGGATGTATTCTCCCCAAAAGTGCCGAACGAAAATTCCCCAGTTTGAGGTGAGCGCCAATTCGCTCCGGGGCTAGCCCCGGAGCGAATTGGCAACGACCCACACGGATCACCCCTATGCTTCCCGGATCGACGGGAGGCGTGGCTGGTGATCAGACTTGAGGAAATTGTCATGATCCATGACTTGAAGCGGCAGGGACTGTCGGTGTCCGCGATTGCGCGGCAGACGGGCCTTGACCGCAAGACGGTACGCAAACACCTGGCCTGCGGCGTGAAGGCGCCGGTCTACAAGCCCCGGCCACCGCGTCCGCGTGAGCTGGAACCCTATGAGCCGTACCTTCGCGATCGCGTCGCGCTGTATCCCGGGTTGTCTGGCAAGCGCTTGTTCCGCGAAATCGCTGCGATGGGGTTCAAGGGCGGCTACACGACTGTCACGGACTTCCTGCGCCAGTGCCGCCCGCCGCGAGTGGTCCAGTTCGAACGGCGCTTCGAGACACCGGCGGGACGGCAGGCCCAGGTCGACTTCGCCCAGTTCAAGGTGGCGTTCAGCGATGAGCCGGGTGTGACCCGGATCTTCTGGCTGTTCTCGATGGTGCTGGGTCATAGCCGCTGGCTGTGGGGCCGGTTCTGTCCGACCCAGGATCTGCAGACGGTGATGCGCTGCCACATCGACGCCTTCGATGCGATGGGCGGTGCCCCGTCAGAGGTGCTCTACGACCGCATGAAAACCGCGGTGATCGATGAGGATGCCGAGGGTATCGTGATCTACAATCGGTCGCTGGTTGCCTTGCTGGACCATTACGGCGCTTTGCCGCGTGCATGCCGGCCCTATCGGGCCAAAACCAAGGGCAAGATCGAACGGCCTTACCGCTATATCCGTCAGGACTTCTTCCTTGGCCGCACGTTCCGCAACGCTGATGACCTGAACCGGCAGTTCCGCGAATGGCTGGACACGGTCGCCAATGTTCGGCTGCATGCCACGACCCGGCGGATCGTGAGCGAGCACTTTGCTGAGGAGCAACCCGCACTGACGGCCTTGCCTGCAGCGCCTTACAATGCGGTGCTCACGATCGAGCGGCGGGTCAGCCATGAAGGCATGGTCTCGGTTGGCGGCAATCTGTACTCGGTGCCCGACGCCACGCGCAAACGGGTCGTGGAAGTGCAGAATCATCCCCGTGAGATCAGGATCTTCGAGGATCGCAAGCTGATCGCGGTGCATCCGGTTCTTGATGGTCGCAATCAGCGCCGGGTTGATCCGTCCCATCGGCGGCTTGCTCAACCCCGCGCGGCAACAGTGCCGCCGCCTGCAGGGCTTGAGATTACGAGGCGCTCGCTGGGCTTCTACGAGGCGGTGGGACGGCGACTGGCTGGCAGCGAGGTGCGGCCATGACGGAGATCATCGACCGTATCCGCACGAGCCTGGTTGGACTGAGAATGCCCCGTGCGCTCGAGGTGCTTGATCATACCATGCGGTGTCTGGAGCGCGGCGAAATGACCGCGCTTGAAGCCATCGATATCCTGCTCTCGCATGAGCATGGCAATCGGGAAAGCAGGCGCTTCACTGTCGGGCTCAAGACCTCACGGCTCATGCCCATGAAAACCCTTGAAGGCTTCGACTTCTCGTTCCAGCCTTCGCTGGATCGCGGCCGCATCCTCGCACTGGCGCAGCTCGACTTCATCGAGCGCGGCGAGGTGGTCCATCTGCTGGGACCGCCGGGCACGGGCAAGAGCCATCTGGCGACAGCTTTGGGCGCGGAGGCTGTCCGGGCTGGCAAGCGGGTTTACCGCGCCAGTCTGGCTGAGGTGATCGACATGCTGGTGCGCGCCGAGCGCGATGGGCGGCTTCCTGAACGGCTCCGGTTCTTCAACCGGAACACCCTTCTGATCGTCGACGAGATCGGCTACCTCCCGGTGACGCCGGGCGGTGCCAACCTCTTCTTCCAGCTGGTCAACTCCCGTTACGAGAAGGGGGCGATGATCCTCACATCCAACCGCGGCTTTGCTGAATGGGGTGAGGTGTTCGGGGATCCGGTGGTTGCAACGGCCCTGCTGGATCGCCTGCTGCACCATGCCATCGTCATCCAGATCGAGGGCGCAAGTTACCGCTTGCGCGCCCACTCCGACCTCGTGCCCGAGCACACCAGAGCGATCTCCGCCATCACCCCGCCGCCACCGCCAAAGAGACGCGGAAGGCCACCGAAGGAGCGCACACACGATCACTGGAACGGCTGATCACCGAAAACACAAACTGGGGAATTTCAACCCGGCACTTCTGGGGAAATTTTAGTCAGCGTTGACAACCCGAGCGCCCGAGATGCTGGTGTCCCCCAGCAGGCACAGGTTCTCCCGGCAGGCGTCATCGTTGATGGCCAGGATACGCAGCCTGCGGGAAGCGCCGAAGGTGTCTGCCACAAAGTCCATCGACCAGCGATCGTTCGGCCGCAGCGGCACTGGCATCGGCGTCCGACTGCCGCGTACCCGTTTGCGACCGCGCCGTCGCCGCACCGACAAGCCTTCTTCGCGATAGAGTCTGTAGAGCTTCTTGTGGTTCATCACATGCCCCTTGCGTTCGAGCATGACGCCCACACGCCGGTATCCAAACCGACGGCGCTGAGCGGCGATCTCGCGCATCTCCTCGCGGATCTCGGCATGGTCAGGCGGACGTTCTCGCCTGACCGTCTTGGGGTCGACGCCAACCAGCCCGCAGGCCCGGCGCTGTGAGATCTGGTAATCTATCTCGCATCACGCCGAGCGCTACGTCCCGTCGCTGGCCTGACGTCGTCAGACTTTTCCCAAGAGGTCCTTGAGGATCGCATTGTCCAACACACTTTCGGCCAGCAGCCGCTTGAGCTTGCTGTTCTCCTCCTCGAGCAGTCGCAGACGCCGCGCCTCCGATACCTCCAAACCGCCATACTTGGCCTTCAGCTTGTAGAAGGTGGCAGGGCTCAATCCATGCTTCCGGCAAACCTCGGCAGTCGGCAGCCCAGCCTCCTGCTCCTTGATCATGCCGATGATCTGCTCCTCGGTAAAACGACTCTTCCTCATTCATCTGCTCCTTCGATCAGGGCAGACTCTACATCAAATCGAGGGAGCCAGCGGGGGGCAGGTCAGTAGCAAAAAGCTTGAATTCTTCGATCACATCTAATTGCTGATGTGACAGTCGTCGGCGTCCCTCGTTATGAGTGCCACTGTTTCAGGAGTGCGCTCTGCTATCCGCCAAACTGCTGAAGGTTGATGGCCATTTCTCGGCTGAGCGGCAGATTTTTGGCATAGAACCGTTCGATCTGCTCCACGGAAGTCCCGGCGTTCTTGGCAAGGTTGAAGATATTGACCTGACCGTGTGACAGGATGATCCTCATACAGATAGCGGTATGGCGGAGTGAGTAGATCGTATATTTGATCTTGGCCTCGGGATCGTCCTTTACCCCGGCATAAGTCATGACCTCACGAAACTGCCGCTGAACGATTTTTGATGCGGTTTCACGGTTGGCGTAGTCTGGATAAAACAGATAATCATCCGGACTGGCGTCGGGATATCTTTGCCTGATTCTGTCGTAGACCGACACGGCTGCCGGCATAGTGTTTGCCACACGGTAGCCAGTTTTTCCGTTCCTGATGGTCAGAAGCAGACGCCGTGGATCTTCGGCGACCGTCACATCTCTATGCCGCAACGCATAAAGTTCGGAGATAATGGGCCGAACAAACGAATGTGACGTGAACAGGATCAGGTCGTAGAGTTCCTCGGTAATGGGGACTCCTCGAACCAAGGTGCGGCTTTCGGCCAGTTCCTGTGCGGCCTTTAAGACTGCCTGATATGCATCTTTGTCTTTCGATACAAGCGGATAGAACGGGAAATAAGAGCGAGGATTGTCTTTCTGCCTTGAACGTGGCGTTGCGGGAATAGTATCAATTACGCCATCGTCTCTGGCAACTTTCAATACATTCCGAAATGTCGCCGTCAGCATATTACGAGTTGAAGCCGATAGGTCTGGCCGTTTGGTTGCCAATCCATCCATGAATTCTTGGTAGTCTCGGGTTCTGAGCTCTCGTACATCACGGACATGAAATGCTTTTTCCAAGCCCCATTCTGGGTTGTTAAGGCATAGCCGGATCGTTCGCACGTAGTTTGCGTTACGCTCACCTTGGGCAACAAGGCGCTCCCCCTTGGCTATGAGGCGTGAAGCGTAATGGCGGAACGTGAATTCCCTTTCGACCCGCTTCTCACTTCCAAGCAGCTCGAAGGCCATTTCCCTTGCTGCAATTCGGGCTTGGACTCGAGACGTCTCTTTGGTCGAACGGACAATGTAGCGTTTGATGCGAGGATCACGGATGCGGACCTGCCAGAACGGACTGGCACCCACTTTGTAGATGGCCAAGCCTCGGCTGATCGTGATAATCTTACCATCGAGGGCGTTCTTCGACTTTCGGGGCATTCCATCCTATTAGCCGAAAAGAACTTTTCAGGCAAAAGCTATAAACAGATGGTGTAAACATCATTCTAAGTATCTGAATTAAAACAGATCACAGCGAACTTTTAATCAGCGGGTCACAGGTTCGAATCCTGTCGGGCTCACCATTTTTGCGTTCAGCGCGGGACGGCCACCTTCTTGCAGGTCATCGGCATCATCCGCCCGACCGTCCAGGTCGCCTCGTCGCCCTTGCTCCAGAACTGGTGCGTCGCGCTCATGTATTTCGCGCCCGAGGCGGCCTTGTCGGCGGGGAGGGTAACGGGCTTGTTGTCGTTCATCTGCACCATGATGCGGTCGCCCGAGAGGTTGTCGACCTTCAGCCGGGTTCCGCCACCGCAATCGTAATAGGCGCTCATCCCCGGCCCACCCACCGGCGCGCAGGCTGCCAGTGCAGCAGTGGCCGCGATTGTCGCAATGATCGCGATTTTCATGATGTTACCTCCCATACAACCCGGCGAGGATACACCCGATCAGGCGAGGGTCAAAGCCCCGAAGGCGTCCCGCGCCCGTCCAGCCACCGCGCCGCGCGCACGCCGCCGGTGATCAGGAACGGCACCAGCACGATGCTCAGCACCACCTTGGCCAGCACCTGACCGATCATCAGGTTCATGATCGGGAACAGGCCATAGAAGGCGAGCGTGATGAAGATCACCGAATCGACCGCTTGGGACAGCGCCGAGGCAATCGCGCCGCGCACCATCAGGCCAATGGTGGTTTCCTCGCCGCTGCCCTTCAGGCGGTCGAAGATCCAGATATTGAGCAGCAGCGAGGTGATGTAGGCGGCCGGCCCCGCGGCCCAAACCCGCCAAACCGTCGAATGCACCCGCTCGAAGGCGGCCAGATCATCGGCGCGGCCCGCCAGCATCTCGGTCGAGGCGGGGAGCTTCAGCACCAGCAGCATCAGCAGCGAGGCGATCAGCAGCGGCAGGAACCCCCACCACACGATCCGCTGGGCGAATTGCCGCCCATAAAGTTGCGATAGTGTGCTGGAGATCACCACCAGCAGCAGGAAGGCGAAGATCCCGCTTTCGACCGCCAGATCAGTTGGCCACAATTGCACCTGCTTGAAGGCGAGAACGCCCGCCAGAACCGTCATTCCGCCATAAAGCAGCGTGAATACGAACAGGCCCAGCGGCATATTGGGCGGCGGGGCGGCAGCTGCGGGCGCGGTGTCGGTCATCGCCCGATTGCTAGCCAGCCGCTACGCAAATGAAAAGCGCGCCGGCAGGCCCTGTCACCAACGCTTTTACCGGCACTTTTGCGCAGGCTTGCGCGCTGTCGGGGTGCATGGTGCTTGCAACCCCTTCCGCAAACTGCCACGCCAAGGCGTCGCGTGCCGGGCCGTGTGCCGGTGAGAGCGACAGGGGTCATAACGCTTTCACGCAAATGAAGGGCATCTGCTGCCGTGAACGAAAGTCTCACGTCCACCCTGCCAAGCCTTGCCGGGGTGCTCGCCATTCTGGCCATTGCCTTCGCGCTGTCGTCCGCGCGGCGTCGGATCAACCTGCGCGTTGTCGGCTCGGCCTTTGCCTTGCAGGCGCTGACTGCGCTGATCGTTTTGCGCACCGATGCGGGTGTGGCCGTGATCGGCGGGCTGTCACAGGGCGTGATCGCGCTGCTCGATTTCTCCAAGGTCGGGATCACTTCGGTGTTCGGCCCGATGGAGAGCAATCCCTTCGCCAACACCTTCGTGATTGCCGCGCTGCCGGTGATCGTGTTCTTCGCCGCGATCGTCTCGATCCTCTATCACCTCGGCATCATGCAGCGGCTGGTGCGCTGGGTGGGCGGGGCGATTGGCTGGATCACGGGGATCAGCAGGGTCGAAGCGCTGGGCGCTGCGGCGAACATCTTCGTCGGCCAGTCGGAAAGCCCGCTGGTGGTGCGGCCCTATCTGGCCGCGCTCAGCCCGTCGGGTCTGTTCACTCTGATGAGCGTCGGGATGGCGGGTGTCGCCGGTACGATTCTGGCCGCCTATGCCAGCTTCATTGGCGAGGAAGCGGTGCCGTTCCTGCTGGCCGCTGCCTTCATGTCGGCGCCCGGCGGGATCCTGATGGCCAAGATCATGATGCCTGACGATGCGCTGGCCGCAGCCGGCCGTGACGATGGGATCGCTGCCGCTGCCGTGGCGCGGGCGCGGGGCAAGACCAATGCCCTCACCGAAGCGACCCGCGTGGTCATGTACGACGAGAACGGGCAGGAGGTCGAACTCCCGCAGGCGCGCATCAGCGCAGTCGGCCCGGCCTCGATCCTCGAAGGCGGCGCCAAGGCTGACGAAGTGAGCGCGGCCGAAACCTTCGAGGAAGGTCAGCGCCCCGCCAATATCATCGAAGCCGCCGCCCAGGGTACCCAGACCGGTGTCAAGCTGGCCGTGGCGGTCGGCGCGATGGTGATGGTGTTCGTGGCGCTGGTGGCGCTGGCGAACGGGATGCTGGCCGGGATCGGCAGCGGGATCGTGGGCCTTGCCGATGGCATGGGTTCCCCGCTCAGCGCCGAGACCGCGGCCTGGCTCGAAGGGATCAGCTTCCAGCAACTGCTTGGCTATGTGTTCGCGCCGGTGATGTTCCTGATCGGTATTTCCGACTGGGATCAGGCGCAGATTGCGGGCGGTTTGTTCGGCACCAAGATCGTGCTCAACGAATTCGTCGCCTTTATCGATCTGGGCGCAATGACCGATGGCCAGCTGACCGAGCGCAGCCGGGCAATCGTCACCTTCGCGCTGTGCGGCTTTGCCAATTTTTCCTCTATCGCGATCCAGATGGCGGTGACGGGCGGGCTTGCCCCGAACCAGCGCCCGGTGATCGCGCGTCTGGGGCTGAAGGCGCTCGCCGCCGGGAGCCTCGCCAACCTCATGAGCGCGGCGCTCGCCAGCCTGTTCCTGCCTTTGTAATCTGCTTGGCAGGCCCGTTCGGGCGGGTGTAAGGCGCGTGTCATGATGAACATTGCCTCCGTCTCGCTCGCTCAGCCGCTCGAAACCATCGCCGATGAACTGGGCCGCAGCTTTGCCGAATATGGCTTTGCCGTGGTGCGCGATCACGGCATCCCGCAAGAGCTGATCGACGAGGCCGAGGCGGTCTCGAAGGCCTTCTTCGCGCTGCCCGACGCGGTGAAGCGCGCCTACAAAATCGAAGGCGGCGGCGGCGCGCGCGGCTACACCCCGTTCGGGACCGAAAAGGCCAAGGATGCCGAGGTGTTCGACCTCAAGGAATTCTGGCACGTCGGGCGCGATCTGCCCGCAGGCCACCCGCTGGCCGAATTCATGGCGCCCAATGTCTGGCCGACCGAAGTCGAAGGTTTCCGCAAGACCATGAGCGCGCTGTTTTCGGCGTTCGAGGTTGCTGGCGGCCGCGTGCTCGAAGCCATCGCGCTGCACCTTGGCCGCCCGCGCGATTTCTTCGCGGCCAGCGTCGAGGACGGCAATTCGGTGATGCGCCTGCTGCATTATCCCCCGCTCGGCGACGATGCGCCCGAAGGTGCGATCCGCGCCGCCGCGCATGGCGATATCAACACCATCACGCTGCTGCTCGGGGCCGAGGAGGCGGGGCTCGAACTGCTGACGAAGCAGGGCGAATGGCTGCCGATCCCGGCGGTGAAGGGCGCGCTGGTGATCAATGTCGGCGACATGCTCGAACGCCAGACCAACGGCCGCCTGCGTTCGACCACGCACCGTGTGGTCAACCCGCGCGGGGATGCAGCCAAGCGGTCGCGGTATTCGATGCCGTTCTTCCTGCATTTCCGGCCCGATTTCATGATCGAACCGCTGCCCGAATGTGTCGAGGAAGGCGCCGCGAATCCCCCGCTGCCCCCGATCAGCGCGCATGATTTCCTGATGCAGCGCCTGCGCGAGATCAATCTCGCCTGACGGGCGGCTTTTCGACCCCATTGATCTGTTTCGGAAAAATCCCCGCGGGCGTTGCTGCGATGCAACACCCGCGAGAGGAACTCGCGCAAATCCGACACTTTTCTGGCGTTTGTGCGGACTCGCATTAAGGAATCGCCGCGTCGCGGCAGGGCATTTCATCAAACTGTCACAGAACAGTCGCTTTGCCGCAAGCGTTCGGGCCTAGGGCAGGCCTTATCACGTCAATTCAGTGTGTCTCTCTCCACCGCAAACAGGGGCTCAGTCCATGAAGCTTAAGTATCTCCTTGCAGCGAGCGTCGTCAGCCTTGCTGCGACCACCACCATCGCCACGCCGGCCTTCGCGCAGGAAACCACCTCGACCGTCCGCGGCGACGTTGTTGACCAGAGCGGCAACCCGATTGCCGGCGCCACCGTCGTCGTGCTCCACGTGCCGTCGGGCACGCGTTCGACGCAGACGACCGATGCAAACGGTGGCTTCAACGCTCCCGGCCTGCGTCTCGGTGGCCCCTTCACGATCACCGTGACGGCTGAAGGCTTTGAAACCGCTGAGCAGGAAATCGGCTTCCTCGCCGCAGGTCAGGCACAGCGTGTCAGCGTGGCGCTGGCCGACATGGGCCAGACCATCATCGTGTCGGGCGCGCGTCAGACCTCGTCGATCAAGCTCGCCACGGGTGCAGCCACCGTGCTGACCGCCCGCGACATCGAAGGCGTTGCCAACATCAACCGCGACATCCGCAACCTTGCCGCGCGCGATCCGCTGGTGACGCTCGACGCCACCAACAATGGCGCGATCAGCATCGCCGGACAGAACAACCGCTTCAACCGCTTCACCGTGGACGGTGTGGCGTTCGGCGATCCCTTCGGCCTCGAATCCGGCGGTCTCGTGTCGTCGCGCGGCCCGGTGCCGCTTGATGCCATCGGCGAATTCTCGGTCGAAACCGCGCCGGTCGACATCCAGCAGGGCTTCTTCCAGGGCGGTGCGATCAACACCCAGCTGCGTTCGGGTGGCAACAATTTCACCTTCCTGGGCAGCGCCTATTACCAGAACGACGATCTGCGCGGCACCCGCGCCCGCAATCTGACCCGCGTCGGCGCGTTCGATTCGCAGGTCTATGTGGCGCAGGTCACCGGCCCGATCATCAAGGACAAGCTGTTCTTCGCGGTCACCTACGAGCGCACCCGTGACACGGTTCCGGCCGATATCGATCCTGCGCAGCTGGGCATCACCCCGCAGGACATCCAACTGATCAGCGACACCGCGCGCAACACCTACAACTTCGACACGCTGGGCGTGGCCAACGACATCGTCGAAAGCGACGACAAGCTGGTGACCAAGCTGGACTGGAACGTTGCTGACGGTCACCGTCTGTCGGCGACCTATATCTGGAACGAAAGTGCGCTGCTCGCCGGCCAGACCGGCGTTGGTGCGCTCAATGCCATCGGCAACGGCAACCCGACCTTCAACCTGCTGTCGAACAACTACACGCAGGGCGCGAAGAACCACTTCGGGATCATCCAGTCGAACAACCAGTGGTCGGACAGCTTCTCGACCCAGCTGCGCGTGTCCTATGCCGACTACGTGCGTCTGCAGGTGCCGGTGGGCGGCAACCGTGACTTCGGTCAGTTCCTGGTCTGCCTCGATCCGGTGAACCCGGCTCCGCCGCCGGCTGGTGCGCCGCAGAACGGTTCGGCCCCGGCGGTCTGCTCGCCCGGTCAGGAACGCCTTCAGTTCGGCCCGGACATCAGCCGTCAGGCGAACGAGCTCGACAGCCAGTCGCTGGCTATCGAATTCCAGGCGACCCTCAAGCTGAACAACCACACGGTCAAGTTCATCGCCGAGCGTCGTCGTCAGGACGTGCGCAACCTGTTCGCCCAGCGCGTGTCGGGTGCGTGGCTGTTCGACAGCATCGCCGATTACGAAGCCCAGCGCGCCAACGAACTCGACATCGCGATTCCGCTGCGTGGCGGCATCGACACCGTGACCGCCGAATTCCAGAACAACAGCTGGACCTTCGGGATCATGGACACGATCGACGTCACCGACAACCTGACGGTTGTTGCGGGCATGCGTTACGACCTGTTCGACACGCCGGATCGTCCGTTCTTCAACGAGTTCTTCCTTGATCGCTTCGGCTTCGCCAACACCGCGAACCTCAACGGGCGCGACCTGTTCCAGCCGCGCTTCGGCGTGAACTGGAAGCCGACCGACCGCCTGCAGCTGCGCGGTTCGGCCGGTCTGTTCGGCGGCGGCAACCCGCTGGTGTGGATCTCGAACAACTTCTCGAACCCCGGGCCGACGCTGCAGCGCGTCCGTCTGCGTCGCAACGCCAACGGTACGTTCTCCTCGCCCGAACAGGGTGTGCTGGGTCTGAGCAATGATCAGCTGCAGGCGATTGCCGCGCAGACGCTCAACAACGTTACTGGCGGCACCGGCATTCCGCAGTCGCTCGTCGATGCTGTGCGTCAGGCTGGCTTCATCGGCTCGCCGACCAACGCGCTCGATCCGAACTTCAACCCGCCTTCACAGTGGCGTTTCTCGGGCTCGGCCGATTATGAAGCCAACCTTGGCCCGCTCGGCGATGGCTGGAACCTCGGCGTCGACGTGATCTATTCGAAGGTCAATGACGCGCTCGAGTGGACCGATCTGCGTTCGGTCCAGACCGGCACCCTGCCGGATGGTCGTCCGCGCTACAACGTGCTGACGGGTGCGGCTGGCGAAAACACCGACATGCTGCTGACCAACACCGGCTTCGGCGAAAGCTGGAACCTGGTGGCACGCTTCAACAAGCGCTGGAGCTCGGGCTTCTTCCTGAACGGTTCCTACACCTTCCAGGACGTGACCGATCAGAACCCCGGCACTTCGTCGGTGGCGTTCTCGAACTACACCAACACCGCCTTCACCGATCCGAACTTCGCGGCTCAGGGCATCGCCAACTATCAGCGCGATCACCAGTTCCGCCTGGTGGCCGGGTATGACGCCGAGTTGTTCGGTGACAACAACACCCGCGTTGAACTGTTCTACAATGTCCGTTCGGGTCAGCGTTACAGCTTTACCTTCCAGGACATCACCAATGGCCGTTCGTCGGTCTTCGGTGTGAACGGTCGCGGCGCGCGTGGCCTGCTGTTCGTTCCGGACGTGAGCAGCCAGACCGCTGACCCGCGCGTGGTGTATGATTCGGCGGCGACCTTCGCGGCGTTCCAGAACTTCGTGAACAACTCGGAGCTGGCCGCCTTCCAGGGCCAGATCGCGCCGAAGAACATCGGCCGCACGCCGTGGGTGCACAAGCTCGACCTCTCGGTCCGTCAGGAAGTGCCGTTCGTGTTCGGCGGCAAGCTCGAACTGCTTGCCGACGTCGAGAACGTGCTCAACCTGATCGACAAGGACTGGGGCACGATCCGTCAGGTCGGCTTCCCCTACACCGCGCCGGTGGTGAACGTGCAGTGCCTCCAGGCAGTTGGCGGTGCGGCAACGGCGAATGCGGGCCAGCCTTGCGCGCAGTACCGGTTCTCGAACTTCCGCGCGCCCAACGAAGCGACCCAGATCAATGGTTCGCTGTGGGGCGTCCGCTTCGGGGTTCGCGTCCGCTTCTGATCGCGGTAGCAAAGCACCAGACCATGAAAGGGCGGCCCGGCGACGGGTCGCCCTTTTGCTTTGGGGCATGAGGGAGAATCATCTTCTGGCCTGACGATCAATTGTTCGCGCGGGAGGCGTCGGTTGTCTGTGCCTCGCCAGCGGCAAGTGCCAGCAGCTGCCCGGCCAGCTTCCGGCAGGTATTGATCCCTTGTCGACGCACCAAGGCTCGCTCCAGCGACGCTGCGGCGCTCCCCAGTTCGGGTTCGTCAAACATCGCGGCTGTGCCTGCCACCTTGTGCGCGAGCCGGATCAGACGGTCGCGCGCCGCGTCGGCTTCGGGGCTTGAGGCAGCCTTCGCTGCGCCTGTGGCCAGTACGCCGCCCTCGCGCAATGCTTCTTCGACCGCCTCTATCACCTCCTGCCGCCGGGCCTGCCAGCGGGTCATCAGCTGCGGCGAACGCGCCAGCGCCGAGGCACGCGACGCGGATTGCGAGGGCGGCACGGTGCCAGCCTGATCCGCTTCCACGATGCGGGTCGGCAGCCAACGTTGCAGTGCGCGGGCGAGCTGGGCAAAGACCACCGGCTTGGCAAGGTGCGCCTGCATTCCCGCCGCCCGGGCTGCGGCGATATCCTCGGGAAAGGCATTCGCCGTCAGGGCGACGATCGGCAGCAGGCCCGGCCCGATCCCTTCGGCCCGGATTGCGCGGGTCGCCTCCAGTCCATCGCAATCGGGCATCTGCATATCCATCAGCACCAGATCGTAGGGACGCCCGCGCATGATCGAATCGATCACCATTGCGATCGCCTCATTGCCATCATGCGCCACCGCGACCTCCTGACCGCAGCGCTCCAGCATTTCGCTCACCAGCAAGCGGTTGATGTCGTGATCCTCGACCAGCAGGATCCGCGATTTCACAGGTAGCGCAGCCAACGGCCCCGCCGGCTCGGCGAGGGCGACGGGCAGGGTTGCCGACGGCGCTGGCGGGGCCAGTGTCGCGGGCAATATCAGAGTAAAGCGCGATCCCGCACCCGGTGCGCTCTCGACCTCGATCCGCCCACCCAGCAAAGCAGCCAGCTGGCGACTGATCGACAGGCCAAGGCCGGTTCCGCCGTAGCGCCGCGCGATGTCACTGTCTTCCTGGGTGAAGGGATGGAAGATCGCTTCCAGCCGCCCCGGACTTATCCCGATGCCGCTGTCGGCCACAGTGATCCGCACGCCGTCCGGGCCGATCAGGCAGCTGATCCGGATCTGCCCTGCTTCGGTGAACTTGACGGCATTGCCGATCAGATTCAGCAGGATCTGTCGCAGCCGCAGACCGTCTGTCAGCAGCCAAAGGGGATGTTCCGGCGCGCCGTCACCTTCGCCCTTGGCGGCTTGCGCCGGCGCCACGATCAGTTGCAACCCCTTGCGCTCGGCCGCCTGCCGGTGGAGTGCGGCACATTCGGCAAGGCTTGCATCGACATCGACCGGGGCGCGGTCGATCGCGAACTGTCCGCTCTCGATCTTGCTGAGATCGAGCACGTCGTTGAGCATCATCATCATCGTGCGGCCGGATTGCACGATCAGCTCGGCAAAGCGGCGCTCGTCGTCCGCCAGATCGCCCTGCAGGATCAACTCGGCAAAGCCCAGCACCCCGTTCATGGGGGTGCGAATCTCGTGGCTCATATTGGCGAGGAATTCGGACTTGGCGCGGGCCGCGTTCTCGGCATGGCGGCGGGCGCGGGTCAGAAGCAGCTCAAGCTCGACCCGCTCGGTCACATCGCGGGCCGCCACGACAACACCTTCCCGCTCGGCTGTGTCGGGGTTGCGGATCACCGCGCAATCGGCTTCGAGGAAGACGGGGGAGCCATCCGCCTTGTCGGCAAAGCGCCGATAGGTGACGCGCTCGCGCTCGCTCTGGCCGTCCAGCAGCCGCCCGAGCGCCTGCATCGTGCGGTCGCGGGTGTCGGGATGCAGCCGGTCGGCCGCGGGCCTGCCCAGGAACACCTCTGGCGCCACCCCCAGCACTTCACGAACCGAAGGCGAGGCATAGGTGCATACACCCTCCATGTCATAGCGCAGGATCGCATCGCTGATATTGTCGGCGAGCAGATCGATCTCGCGCTTGCCCGCCGCGAGCTGGGCCATCATCCGGTCACGCCCGGCAAGGATCGCGGCAACCGGAAGGCCGGTCAGGAAATTGGCGGCGATGAAGGCCTGCAATAGATGCAGTTGCGCGATGCCGCCGCCCGCAGCATCTGCGATGGGGCCTTGGCCTGACCATGTCATCGCCCCTGCCACCACCGCCAGACCGCCGACATGGAGCGCACTGCCAAGACTGCCGAGCCTGAAGGCGTGGAGCAGCGTGATCGGCTGGATCAGGAACACCAGCGGATAGAGCGTCTGGTCGAACACCAGATAGGCACAGGTCGTGCCGCCCGCGAGCAGCGCAGCGCTTTCGATCCGTCCGGCGGGGGCAGCAGGCAGGGTGCCACGCCACCGATCAACCAGCAGCAGCAATGCCGGTACGATCAGCACCATGGCCATGCTGTCGGTCAGGAACCAAGCGGTTGTCCCGGTGCGCACTTCGGCCAGCGTCTCACCCATCACCGGCGCAGCGACCAGCGCCGAGAGCAGCGGTCCGACCAGCCCCCCGGCCCAGACGAAGCGGGCCAGATCGGCCAACCGGTCCATCCGGGGCTGACGTGTGCCGCCCTGCCGGGTCAGCGCCAGAACCGCGACAATCTCGACAAGGTTTGCGACCGAGAACAGCAAGGCCATCGGTTCGGGTTGCTGCGCCACGACATTGGCGGCAAGGCTGGCCGTCACCGTCGTCGCGAGGAAAGGCAGTTCGTTGCTCAGCCGGGCGCGCAGCAGGAACGCAACGGCGCAGGCATTGGGAAGCCAGATTGGGCTTACCGCGCCGTCCGATCGTGCCAGAACAAGGCTGATGCAGGCCAGCGCGAGATAGGCCGCCCCGCCAAACACCATTGCGTTGAGGCTGCCCCGGTCGATCGGCCCGGCTGTCACACCAACCACAGCGGCCAGGCGCGCCAAAGGCGAGTGCGGTGCCAGCGCCCCGCGCGTTGCATCATGCGGCATTTCGGTTTGCAGCATTTGGGCGCGCGAACCGCCCTCACCCGGCGGGGCAAGGTCATCTTCGGCGTCCGGCAAATCGCCCACTACGCCCCGTTCATCATCCAGTGCGCGGTCGATCGCTGCACTCCATCGCCAAGCGCCCGGGCTTTGATATAAAGGCAATCAACGGACTGCGGCTGAAACTGCATCCGAAACGGAGCGATAACGGAGCAGGTCTTTCGCCGATGCCGACCACCCGCAACTTCCGCACGCGCCGCCGTCGGCTGAGCTGGCCGCTGATTGCGGGTATCATCATGCTGCACCTTGCGGCGCTTTATGGGCTTGCGCGCGCACTTGCGCCGGATTTTACCGCCGTCGTCGAGCGTGAGGTCGTGTCGGCCTTTACCGTTACGATCACGGCGCCGCCAGACCCTCCGCCCCCGCCGGACAATCAGCCTGAACCTGATGAAGGCGCGGCTGGCGATCCTGGACGCGATGCGGTGCCGCAGCCGGTCACCGGTCAGCCACCCAAGGTGCGGGTCAAGCGGGATGACCCGCTTCCGCGGGCGTCATCGACCGGCACGGCCAATCAATCCGGAGCGGCCACAGCCGGCGATGGCACGGGTGCCGCTGGAAGCGGGCTTGGCACAGGCAGCGGCAATACGGGCAGCGGGCGCGGCGGAGTCGCTGTGACGAAGCCCGTGCACATCTCGGGCAGCATCGACAATGCCCGCGATTTTCCCGTGCCGCCCGGAGGGCGCGCGGCGCGGCGCGGGACACAGGTGATTGTGCGGGTGATCGTAACCCCCGACGGGCGCGCCCGCGATTGCCGGGTCTACCGCCCGAGCCCCGACCCTGAGGCCGACCGGATCACCTGCCAGCTGGTCGAATCCCGCCTCGGCTTCCGCCCCGCAACCGATGCCAACGGCAACCCGGTCGCCGCGCCGTTCTACTGGCGGCAGGAGTGGTTCTAGGTGGCATTTTAACTCGTTTCTGCGGGTCATGCTGATATAGGCTTCTGGGAAACGAAGGATATTCGAGTGAGCGCGATCCATCCGGTGATCCTGTGCGGCGGCAGCGGCACCCGGCTGTGGCCGATGAGCCGCAAGGCCATGCCCAAACCGTTCCTGCCCCTGGTGAGTGCAGAGACCCTTTTCGAACAGGCGGTGCGCCGCGTGGCAGGGGATGAACGCTTCGCTCCGCCGATGGTGGTGGCAGGCGCGACCCATGCCGATATCATCACGGCGCAATTGGGTGACGCGCCCGGCGCGCGCCTCGTGATCGAACCTGCCGCAAAGAACACTGCGCCTGCCATCGCTCTTGCGGCGGCGCTGTTGCCCGCCGATGCGGTGATGCTGGTTTGCCCGAGCGATCACCACATCGCCGATGCCGCCGCCTTCCGCGCTGCCGCGCTGGCCGCTGCGGCTTTGGCGCGCGAGGACTGGCTCGTCAGCTTCGGCATTGCGGCAGACCGCCCGGAGACCGGCTATGGCTATCTGCGGCGTGGGGAGCCGCTGGCAGGCGGCTATGCGATCCGCACCTTCGTCGAAAAGCCTGACCGTGCGCGGGCCGAGGCCTATCTCGCGTCGGGGGAGTATAGCTGGAACGGCGGCATCTTCGCCTTTCGCGCCGGGCAGCTGCTGGCTGAAATTGCCGCCTATCGCCCTGAAATGGCGAGGCTTGTTCTCGAAGCGGTGGCAGGGGGTGCCACCGATGGCGTGTGCTTCCATCCCGCGCGCGAACCCTTTGCCGCGATCGCGGGCGATTCGATCGATTATGCCGTGATGGAGAACACCGCCCGCGCAGCGATGGTGCCTGCGGACATGGGATGGTCGGACATCGGCAACTGGGCCGCGCTCGCCGACGCGCTGGTGGGTGAGGCCGATGACAGCGGCAATATCGTGCGCGGTAGAGCCGATCTGGCGGCGTGCAGCGGGGTCTTTGCCATGACTGACGGCCCGCGCATTTCCGCTGTGGGGCTTGAGGATGTGTGCATCATCGTCTCAGGCGGCGAAGTGCTGGTGACCACCCGTGACGGCGCGCAGGCGGTCGGCAAGCTGCCGGGGGCAATCAACCAGTGACTATACGCCGGCTCCCGACCCGCATGGTCGAAAAGGTGTGGGGCCGCGATGTCTTGCCCGCGCCCTTTGCCTCGACGCATGGTGAGCGGATCGGCGAGATCTGGTTCGAACCGCCTGTCGAAGTGCCGCAGGTTCTGGTCAAGTATCTGTTCACAAACGAAAAACTGTCGGTGCAGGTGCATCCCTCCGATAGCACCGCCCTGCCGGGAGAGGCGGGCAAGGAGGAATGCTGGCTGGTGCTCGATGCCGAACCTGACGCAAGGCTTGCGATCGGGTTCGAGCGCGAAATGACGCCTGCCGAAATCGCAGCGGCGGCGCAGGATGGCTCCATCGAAAGCCTGCTCACCTGGCACCCCGCGCGCCCCGGCGATCTGTTCTACCTGCCCGCCGGGACTGTCCATGCCATTGGCCCCGGCCTTGCGCTGGTCGAGGTGCAGCAGACCAGCGACACGACCTTCCGCCTGTATGACTATGGTCGGCCAAGAGAGCTTCATCTCGAGCGTGCGCTGGCCGTTGCCGAGGGTGTTCCCTACGCCGCCTGCCACCGGCGCAGCATTGCCGATGGGCCAGTGCTGGTCGATGGCCCGCATTTCCGGCTCGACCGGATCGAAGGCGCCCCCGATGCCGCGACGCTGGCGGCCTATCCCGGCGCCTTGCTGGCCTTGCCGCTTGAGGGCGAGGTTGCCGCGAAGGACGGCTCGGCGCGGGCCGGGGCGGGGGAGTGTCTGGTCGCCGATGGTCTCGGCAGCCTCGATTTCAGCGCCGCACACGTCACCCTGCTCACCCGCGCCGCCTGATCCGTCGTTGTTTCACGTGAAACCGCGCCGCACACCCTCGCAGATGGGGGTCTAGAGGGGGCTAAGGGGGGTCTGGCAGCCAGCAAGCGCCGCGCAGAACCGATCAGGCCCCCACCAGCAGGCGCTCGATTTCGGTCATGCCATAGGGCTTGCGCAGCACCGCGTCCGCCCCCAGCCGTTCGAACCCGCCTGCCCCTTCGGCATAGCCGGTCGCCAGCACGAACCGCACCCCGGCCGCGCGCAGGGCAGCGGCAATCGGTTCGGAGCTTTCCCCGCCGAGGTTGAAGTCGATGATCGCGAAATCGGGCCGTGCCTCGGCCAGTGCCGTCAGCGCCCCTGCCACTGAACTTTCGATCCGTACCTCGGCCACGCCCAGACGCTTGAGGTTTTCCTCGGTGTCGAGCGCGATGATGATGCTGTCTTCCACCACCAGCACCCGCTCCGGGGCCTGCCCCGTGCCGTCCTGCGCGCCCGCGCGTGCCGGATCGGATTGCGGCGCTGGGGCAGCGGTGCGGCGCGCACCAGCATCCGCCAGAGCGAGATAGCGCGCCGGGACGAGGAATTCTGCCTCCACCCCGGCGAGCTTGTAACGCACATCGGCCTCGCCCCCCAGATCATGCGGGATCGAGCGGGTGATGATGGTCGAACCGAAGCCGTGGCGCGTTGGCGCACTCACCGGCGGCCCGCCCGCCTCGCGCCAGCGCAGCGCCAGATCGCCGAAGGCGGTGCGCGCCAGCGCCACCTCGACCGTTCCCGCCCGCGACGAAAGACTGCCGTACTTGGCCGAATTGGTCGCGAGTTCATGCACCACCAGCGCAAGGATGGTGTAGGCCTCAGGCACCACCATCACGTCCTCGCCCGACAGGCGGAGACGCGCGCGGTCGGTGCCGCAATAGGGCGCCAGTTCAGCCTCGATCAGGCGCAGAAGGCTGGCCGGCCCCCAGTTCTTGGCAGTGATGTTGTCATGCGCGCTCGCCAGCGCGGCGATGCGTCCACCGATGATCGCGGCAAAACCGGGGACGCTCAGGGCCTCGGCCTGCGACTGCGCCACCAGCGCGCGGATCAGCCCGAGGATATTGCGCACCCGGTGGTTGAGTTCCGCGATCAGCAGATCCTGCTGTTCGGCAGCGCGGGCGCGTTCGCGGGTCAGATCGGCGCTCATGCGCAGGATCACTTCGATCAGCGTGCGGCGCAGGCGCGCGGCGATTTCGCATTCCTCCGCGCTCCATTCCGCCGAATGGCCGCGCACGGTTTCGGCCCAGGCGGCAAAGCTGGCGCGCGGCTGGAGCAGTTCGCCGGGCGCGGCGACGGCCTTGGTCGGATCGCCCGCCCAGGTCACGGTGCGGTCCAGCGGGCGGCGCCACAGCACCAGCGAATCCCGCGTGCCGCGCGACAAGGGCAGCACCAGCGCGCCCGCCGCGCGATGAGCGAAAGGCGCGGCTTCCGGCACCGCGTCGGCAAGCCGCGTGGTGGCATGGGTCGCACCGCCCAGCGTGGTCGCGAGCAGCGGCGCGAGCGCGCGGAATTCGGCTTCTTCCGGCGCCTCGCCGCTGGCGCGATATTCGCCGTCGGCAAACAGCGAAATGCCGTCATGCTGGATCGTGCCGCGCAGCAGTTCCTCGATCATCGGCAGGCTGTCCGCCAGAGTCACGCCGCCCGCCAGCCGCAGCAGCAGCCGGTCATTCAATTGCCGGGCGCGTTCGCGCAGGGTTTCGGCCTGCGCCACAAGAATGCGGTCGAGCATCAGCGAGAAGGTCTGGCTGAGCAGTTCCGCCACGGTGCGCAGCGAATAGGGCGGCAGGCGGGCTTCGCGGTGGTGGCACGAGATCATGCCCCACAGCCGGTCATGCCGCACGATCGCAATGGCCAGCGATGCGCCCACCCCCATGTTGCGCATATAGGCAAGGTGCATCTTGGAGTGCGAACGCAGCATCGACATCGACAGGTCGAGCGGCGTGTCATCCGGCCCCAGCGCCGGGATGATCGGCACGGCTTCGGCGTTCATGTCGGCGATGATGCGGAAGCGGTTGCGGCGGAACAGCTCGCGTGCCTGCTGCGGAATGTCGGCCGCCGGGTAGCGCAGGCCCAGAAAGGGTTCGAGCGCGTTGTGCCGGTCTTCCGCGATCACCTCGCCGCTCTCGTCGGGATGGAAGCGGTAGATCATGACCCGGTCATATCCGGTCATCTGCCGCACAAGCCGCGCGGCGGTATCGCACAGGGCAGCGAGGGTGCTGGCCTGTTCGAGCTGGGCGATGACAGGGACGATCATGCTGACGTGATCGGCAAAGTCGTTGCGGGCGTGGGGTTCGAATTCGATGATCGAAAGCCCGCAGGAGCGGTGGACGGCGCAATCGAACAGGGCATTCTGGCCGGTGAGGTCGACACCGAAGCGGCGCTCGAGCGTATCGACCCCGGCAAGGCCCGCCAGCGCGGCTTCGATCATGGCGAGGGCGGGCGGCGCGATGATGCGGGCCAGCGGCGTGCCGGGCGCGGGAGGTTCGGCAAGGCCCAGCAATGCGCCGACATTGGCCGAAGCGTGGGCCACGCAGCCCTGCGCATCGACGGCGATCAACCCCCCGAAGCTCTGGATGGCGGCGATGTGGTGGATCGCCTCACGGTCGCATTCGGTGAGCGAATCGGGGCGCTGGTGGAGGTTCACAGGGTGAGACTTTCAGGCGCCCGCGCGTCTTCGGCGACAGCGAGGAAATGAGCGAAGACGGCCTCTGCCGCGTGGGTTGCGCCTTCGGCTTCGCTGGCGGCGGCGGGGCATTCGATCCGGGCGCGCAAGGCCTGCCAGAAGGCCATCATCGCCGCATCATCCAGAAAGGCGACGGGCCATTGCCCCTTGCCGATGCGGGCAACCTGCCGGGCAATGGCGCGGTTGCCAAGCGCGGAGCCCGCCAGCACCCATGCGGTGCCAAGCGCATGGCCGGGGCGGGTACGGCCAAGCGTGAACAGCGGGGCGGGTGGGGGGAGCGTTACCTCCATTCGCGCAAGATCAGCGGCGATCAGCGGTGTCTGCGGCGGCGGGACGAGATCAGCGGGGGCATGGGCGGCAAGCCAGGCTTCCAGCGGCGCGCGGGCGGCGTGCTGGAGCGCGAGAAAGCGGGCGTAATCGCTGCGGGTCTGCCATCCGCTGGCAGACTGCATCGCATGGTCGAGCAGGTCGTGCGCGGCCATTGTTGCGGCGCGCAGATGGCTGCGCAGATCTTCGCCTGCGGCCTTGCCTGTCCCGCCGTCTGTCCTGACCGGCGCCATGCCACCCGTCCTTCCCGCCCGAATCGGCTCCCGAGCCGATCTGCCACGCGATCCCGAACGTAAGGCAAACAAGGCAATAATTTATGTCAGTTATCTATGACACATGGGTGGGCGTCTGGCAATCGGGAGAGCGGGCAGTGGTCAAGGGGCGAGCAGCCGCCCGCCTTCCTTTTTCACCGCTGCCTCCAGCGGGCCTTTCATCACGCTGAGCAGCATCGGCAGGTTCATCGTGATGATCACCTCGCCATCGCGCACATCGACCCCGCCGGGGATGCTCATGCCCATGACCTCGGCGGTGATGTCCATGCGGTCTTCGTTGGGCCAGCCGGTTGTCACATTGGCGAGGCCGGGCGGGAAGAACCCGGCGATTTCATCGGCGTGGGCGCGCATCCGGCGGCGGACTTCGTCCTTGGGCAGATCGTGGGGGAGGGTGACGCGCATGGCTGTCAGCGTTCCTTACCGGTGGGGATCGCCGAGAAATCCGGCAGCGGGACGCCGGTATCGGGGGCCTCGCGCATATCCTCCAGTGCTTGTGATCCGCCATAGCGATATTCGAGATAGCGGCTCTTGATCGCCAGATCGTCCAGTGCGCCCTCGGCCAGCCGCCGGGTGACCCGGTCGACCTCGCCCGAAAGCTTGGTCAGGCTTTCGACGAGGCGTTCGTCGGCCGTTTTCCCGGCGTGCTGTTCCTTGCGCAGATGTGCGGGGATCTTGCGGTAGTTGTCGATCGTCTCGGGGATGTACTCGCCCACCAGTTCGCGCACTTCGGCCATCGCCGGTTCGTTATCGCCGAGGCCCTTCAGTTGCAGCCCCAGCGCATCGAGCTGCACCCCGAGCTGATCGACCAGCGCCTGCGCGGGCGCAGGAAGGGCTGGGCGCTGGGCTTCGAGCCACAGCTCGGTGCGTGCGACCATCTGCGCCGGATTGCCCAGCTTCAACTCGGCGCGCTTGGGGACTTTCACCTTGCCCGTCATCGCGAACACGCCGACCGCAACCACGGTTGCAACGATGGTCGCCATCAGGCCCCAGAACAACAGCGGGCCGACGACCGCGCTGAAAATCCCCGCGCCGACCCAGATCGCGAAGACAGCCAGCGCGATGTTGCGTACCCGCTTGAGCAGCGCCTTGGTCTTGACCTCGGCCGATGCCCTGCCGATGCTCGCCCCGCGCGGAGCGGGCCGATGCGTCCCGCCGTCGCGCTGCACAGCGAGGCTCTGCTTCGCCTCGCGCAGGATGCGTTCGCTCTCGCGGGTGCTGTCGGCCATCAGCGATCCAGCGCCAGCAGCGACGGTTCACTCGCTGCGACCTTGGCCTGCGCCTGCGCCTGCCCTTCGGCGCGGGCGATATAGCCTTTGGACTTCTCGACCTCGGCGCTGAGGGTGTTGACCGTCTGCTTCATCGAATCGAGCGCGCGCACCTTGAAATTGTCGACCTCATCCATCGTGTCGTAGATGTTCTGGAAGGCGCGTTGCAGCGTCTCCAGCGGGATGGTCGAGGCGGCGGCCTGTTCATGGATCTGCGCGGTCTGTTCGCGCAGCAGCGTGCTGGTCGAATCGATGATGTTGCTGGTGGTCTGGTTGAGGGCGGTGATCTGCCCCAGCACCAGCCGCTGATTGGTCATGGCCTGCGCCACGGTCACCGCGGTACGCAGCGCGCCGACCGTGGTGGTGCTGGCGCGGTCGACGCCCTTCACCAGTTCGACATTGTTCTTCTTGACCAGATCGAGCGCGAGATAGCCCTGCACGCTCACCGCCATCTGGGTCAGCAGGTCCTGCGTGCGCTGGCGGACATAGAACAGCGCACTTTCCCGCAGCGCCTTGGCCTTGGCCGGATCGGAAGCATCGAGTTCCAGCGCCTTGGCCTCCAGCCGCGCATCGAGCGTCTTGGCGATGTGGATCATCTGTTCCAGCTCGCCCATCGCCGCCCACAGCTTCTGGCGTTCGGTGTCGATCGCAGCGTTATCGAGATGCAGTTCCTTCTTCCCGCTTTCGAGCCGTGTCAGGATCGAGGCGATATGCCCCTGTGCCGAGGTGTAGCTGTCGAAATAGTTCTTCAGCTTGTTGCCGAAGGGGATGAACCCCAGCAGCTTGCGCGGGCCGGACAGCTTGCCCTTGCGACCCGGATCAAGGTCTTCGACCGTGCGGCGCAGCTCGGCGAGATCCTTGCCGACAGAGCCATCGGCATCCATCGCCCGCACCGGCCGGTCGAGGAACCGGTTCGACATCGCCGCCGCCGCGCGGATCTGTTCCTGACCCATGCGGGTGATCTGATCGACCTTCTCGCCGAACTGCGGCGAGTTGGCATCGACGCTGACCAGATCATTGACGAAGGCATCCACCTTGGTGTCGAGCTTCGACTTCTGTTCGTCGGTCACCGGCACGAGGCCCGCTGCCTGTTCCGGCGCGACCTGCGGCACGGGATCGGGCGGGGTGAGCGAAAAATCGGTCGCGGTCATCGTCGCCGTCTTGGTTTCGGTGCTCATGTTCGCGTCTCTTGCTCCCTCGGTTCCGCCGCGACCCGCGCGGGGACAATCTGCTGACTGTATTAGTGATCTAAAACACACCTTTCAAGCGCGCGTTATGATGGTAAGCCCTAATGCGCCTCGGGTCTATCGCCTGCACCGCGCCCAATGCCGGGATATCATGGCAATGCTGCGCCTGGCAGGCTATCTGCGGCAAAACGCCAGACTGCCAAGGAACCGGCAATGAACGAAAAATCCGCCTCGGAGGCTCCGGCCTCGCAGACCGCCGTGCTGACAACGGTGGTGCAGACGATCCGCCAATGGTGGACGGTGCACGTCATCGGCCAGGTCGATCAGAGCGAGGTCACGGAAAGCCGGCGCGAGGACAGCAAGCTGTCCGAAAACTACCTGTTCATGACCGCCATGAGCGGCGGTATCGCGATCCTTGGCCTGCTGCTGTCATCGCCTGCGGTGGTGATCGGGGCGATGCTGCTGTCGCCGCTGATGGGGCCGATCATGGGGCTGGGCTTTGCGCTGGCGATCGGTGACTGGGACTGGCTGAAGACATCCTTGCGCACGCTGCTGATTGGCAGCGCGATGGCGGTGCTGCTGTGCGCCGTGCTGGTGTTCTTTTCGCCGATCCAGACCATCACCAGCGAAATCGCGGCGCGCACCCGGCCCAATCTGTTCGATCTGTTCGTGGCGCTGTTTTCGGCACTGGCGGGTGCCTATGCGATGATCCGGGGCAAGGAAGGCGCGATTGTCGGCGTGGCTATCGCCACCGCGCTGATGCCGCCGCTGGCGGTGGTCGGCTTTGGCCTCGCCACCTGGAACTGGACGGTGTTTTCAGGCGCGCTGCTGCTGTTCGTGACCAACTTCATCACCATTGCGCTTACCGCTTTCGGCATGGCCAAGCTTTATGGCTTCAGCAATTCATTGAGCGCGCGCAACACCATGTTCCAGAACATCGCCTTGCTGACGGTTTTCTTCGCGCTGGCGGTGCCGCTGGCCTTTTCGTTGCAGCAGATCGCGTGGGAGACCAACGCCCAGCGGGTGGTGCGCGATGCCATTCGCGAGCGGTTTGAACGCCCGGCGCAGATCGATGCGGTGGAGATCGATTTTGCCGCCGATCCGGTGGGCGTCAGCGCCATCGTGTTCTCGCCAGTGATCCGCCCCGATGCTGAAAGCGAAATCAGCCGGGCTCTGACGCAGCGGCTTGGCAGGCCGGTGGAACTGACCCTGACACAGACCCAGACCGAAACCGGTGCAGGTGCGGCCCAGCGCGCGCAGCTGTCCGCCACGCGCGCGGCAGAGGAAGCCGCAAGCCAGCAACGCCTCCAGGCCCTCGCCACGCGCCTGTCGCTGGCGGCCGGGGTGCCTGAAAACGAAGTGACGATCGACCGCAACCGCCGCCGTGCGGTGGTGCAGGCACGGCGGATCGAGGGCGCAGGGCTGGGGGTCTATCGCACGCTGGAGGCGCGGATCGCGGCGAGCGAGCAGGACTGGACGATCGAGCTTGTCCCGCCCGGCGTGCCGCTGCCCGCGATCATTTCTTTCGGTGCGGAAGGCCCGGACGCAGCAGGCGAGCGGGCCTTGGCGGTGATCGGCTGGGCCGGCCTGCGGCTGGACCGCGGCGTGGTGCTGACCGGCCCTGCGGAACAGGCCGAGCTGGCCGCCGCGATGCTGCGCGAACAAGGTGTCGTCGTGAATATCAACTCCGCCCCCGCCCCGCTGCGCGCACGGTGGGCGGAAGAATAGGACAAGGAGGCTATCATGGGGGGATTGGCAAAGACCGGCTTGAGCGGGCTTGCGCTGCTGGCGCTTGCTGTCACCGCAGGCGCGACGAGCAATGGCGAAGAGGTCGATCCGCTGGTCGCGGTGGTTGAGCTTGACGATGCCGACCGGTTTGCAACGCTGTTTGCAGAGACGGAAGGCGCGCCCGATGCGGCGCAGATCCAAAAGCGTTATCTTGATCCCGCAGGCCGGGCGGTGGCCATCTTTACCCCGAATCGGATCAGGGATGCAGATCACCTCGCTGCCGCGATAGCGGGCGATCCGGCGGCCTATCGCGACGCGATCACGCGCTGCCTGCCGTGGGTGCGCGGCACCGAGCCCGATCTGCGGGCAATCTATCTCGCCTATCGCGGACTGCTGCCCGAACTGCCCTTGCCGCGCGTCGCGATGGTGTTCGGCGCGGGCAATAGCGGCGGCACCGCGCAAGCGGACATGCAGGTGCTGGGCCTTGAAGTGCTCTGCCGCAGGACGCCCGACGAGGCCACCTTTCGCCGCGTGATGCGCGATTTCTACGCGCATGAGACGGCGCACACCTTCCAGCGGCTCGACCGCAAGCGGCTTGAAGCCGATCCGCTGCTGGCAGGCGCGATTGCCGAAGGGACGGCGGACTATCTGGCGCTGCTGGTCACTGGCGAAGTGCCTGATCCGGCGCGCAACCGCTGGGCCGAGGCGCGGGCGGATTTCGTCTGGGCCGAATTCGCGCGCGACATCGAAAAAGCGCGCGATCCGGCACTTGGCGAGGCGCAGCGCTATGGTGTGTTCCGCCGCTGGGTCGGCAATGCCGGGAATGCGCCGGAAGGCTGGCCCGACGAACTTGGCTACTGGGTCGGGATGAAGATCGCCGCCGGTTACGTCGCCAACGCCAAAGACCGGCGCGCCGCCATCCGCGAACTGCTGCGCTTCGATGATCCGCGGGCGGTGCTGGCGCAAAGCGGGATCGTCCTGCCCACGCCCTCACCAGCCGATTGAGTTTGCCTCAGGCCGCCAGATCGATCGGCACAATCTCGCCCGCCAAATAGAGCTTTTTCGCCTTGGCGCGGCTGAGCTTGCCCGAGGACGTCCTCGGCAGGGTGCGCGGCGGCACCAGTTCGACGATGCAGCTCATGCCGGTGACCGAACGCACCTTGTCGGCGATCTGGTCGCGCAGTTTTACGCGCTCTTCGGGGTCGGAGACCTTGCAATGCACCAGCACCGCCGGGGCTTCCTCGCCGTTTTCCATCTCGATCGCAAAGGCGGCGATGTCGCCGTGGTTGAAGCCGGGGAGCTGCTCCACCGCCCACTCGATATCCTGCGGCCAGTGGTTCTTGCCGTTGATGATGATCATGTCCTTCGCCCGGCCGACGATGAACAGATAGCCATTGGCGGTGTAGCCCATGTCGCCGGTGTCGAGCCAGCCGTCCTGCAGGCAATCCGCGGTCGCTTCGGGGTTGCGGAAGTAGGAGTGCATGACGCTCGGGCCGTAAGCCCATACCTTGCCGATCTGGTGATCGCCGCGCAGCGAGCCGTCTTCACCCCGGATCGCCACTTCCATGTCGGGCAGCGGCTTGCCGCAATTGACGATCGCGCGGTAGCGGGCCGGACGCGACAGATCGCGCGGCGCGCCCGAGAGGCGTTCTTCCTCGACCAGTTCGACGCGGATCCCTTCGCCCGGCGGCATCACTGTCACCGCCAGCACCGCTTCGGCAAGGCCATAGGACGGGGTGAAGCTGGACGCCTTGAACCCGGCTTCGGCAAAGGCGTTGACGAAGTTCTGCATCACGTCCGGGCGGATCATGTCCGCGCCGTTGCCCGCGATGCGCCAGCGCGACAGGTCAAACCGTTCGGCGACATTGCTCTGGCTGGAAATGCGGCGCGCGCAGATATCGTAACCGAAGGTCGGCGAGTATGACAGCGTGTTGCCCGGATTGCGGCTGATCATGTCGAGCCACGCCAGCGGGCGGCGCGCGAAGGCATCGGGCTTCAGGTAATCGCCCGAGACCTGATTGGCGATCAGTGAGAGCAGGCAGCCGACCAGCCCCATGTCGTGATACCACGGCAGCCAGCTGACGCAGCGATCATTCGCGCCCAAGTTCATGGTGGTCGCATGGCCGTAAAGGTTATGCAGCAGCGCGCGGTGCGTCACCGCCACCCCGGTCGGGAAACGGGTCGAGCCGCTTGAATATTGCAGATAGCAGATATCGTCCGGACTGGCCTGCGGCAGATCGCATTCGGGCGCGGGGCGCTCGGCGAAATCCTGCCAGCTTTCGGCGGCACAGTCCTGCCGTGCGGCGGCGGCGGCGGCCATTTCGGCGATTTCCTCGGGGTAGAGCAGGATCTTCGGGTCCGAGCTCATCAGCTGCACCGCCAGCTGGTCGATGAAGCTTTCCTTGCCGCCGAAGCTGGTCGGCAGCGGCAGCGGCACCGGCCACGCCCCGGCGTAGACGCAGGCGCAGAACAGTGCGGCAAAGTCCGCCCCGGTTTCCGCGATCAGCGCAACGCGGTCTTCCTTGCCGATCCCGGCCGCGATCAGCCGGCGGGCCATGACCAGCGCATCCTCGCGCATTTCCGCATAGGGATAGACCCGCGCCAGTTCCCCGCGCATGTCATGAAAGTTGAGCCCCTTCAGGCTCTGCGCAGCGTAATCGATCGCTTCGTTGAAGGTTGCAAACTGCGCACGGATGCGCGGCAGGTCGCAATCATTCGGCGTCGGCGTCAAAACGGCGTCGGTCATATTTTTCAACGATACCCGTCAGTTGCGGCGCGTTCCGTGGTATGTCCCCGCTCGCGCTCTGGCGTTACCCCCGATCGCCAGTCATAATCTGGCGAATTACCAAGGTTCGCATTTAATAGAGAAGGTGGCACGAATAAGGCGAAATGGTGTCACGTAAAGCGAATTCGTCATCATCCGGTCGTGGAACCGGGGAGGATTCCGGGCGGGAACGCCAGGTTGGCAAGCGGGCGAAGCCTCCGCTGACCGAGGCCGCCCTGCGTGATCTGGCGCTGCATTATGCGGCGCGCTTTGCCACGACCGCTGCGCGGCTGGAGGCCTATCTCGTCCGCAAGATCAGGGAGCGCGGACTGGCCGATGATGGGAACGGGCGGACAGTCGATCTGGACATTCCCGCGCTCGTCGCAAGGCTGGTGGAACTGGGCTATGTCGATGATGATGCCTATGCCCGCATGCGCGCCCGCGATCTCGGCGCGCGGGGCTATGGTGCGCGGCGGGTTGACGAAAGCCTGCGCCATGCCGGCGTTGGCGAGGCGCTTCGCCAGAGCCACGCTCCGGGCGAGGCCGCCAGCCGACAAGCGGCTGTCCTGATGGCGAAGAAGCGGCGGCTTGGCCCCTTCGGCGGCTCCCGGCCTCAAGGCGATGATCCGCTGCTGGCGCGCAAGGCCCACGAAAAAGCCGTTGCAGCAATGCTGCGCGCAGGCCACCACTATGATCACGTGCGCTTCGTGCTCGCCGCCGCCAGCGAACAGGACGTGGAACAATGGCTGGACGAGGCAGCCGATCAGGAAGGACATCAAGGCTTATGGTAAGACGGATGCTGACAGCGGGGGTAATGGTGCTGGGCGCGCTGGCGGCGTGCTCTCCGGGGGAGACTGCCACGGCGCGGGCGCAGGCTCCCGCTGCTGCGGCGGCCCAGACAGCGCGGCATCCGGTTTCCGGGCTTGAAGTGATCGATCTGGTGGTCGAGCGCGGCGCGCAGAAACTGGCCTTCAGGGTCGAACTGGCGGCCTCGCCCGAAGCACAGGCGCGCGGGCTGATGTTCCGCACCCAGCTGGGTGACTTCGAAGGGATGATCTTCCCCTCCGCTGCGCCTGAGCCGCGCAGCTTCTGGATGAAGAACACGCCGCTTTCGCTTGATATCATCTTCATCGGGCCGGACGGGCGGATCGCCAATATCGCAGCCAATACCGTGCCCTATTCGCTCGATTCGGTGACCTCCAACGGCCCGGCCAGCGCCGTGCTGGAACTGCGCGCGGGGCGTGCTGCCGCACTCGGGATCGTGCCGGGTGACAAGGTGATTTACACGCTGCCGCGGTGATCTTCCTCTTGGCGCTCCGGCGCAATTGGGGTAGGCGCGCGCTCATGGGAATCCTGATGAAAATCTTCACCTGGTGGGACGGGGCCACCATTGGCACGCACCTTTGGGCCAGCCGCGCCAAGGGCGAGCACGTCGGCACCGATGCTGCCGGCAACAAGTATTACCGTGAGCGCGCCCGCACTGCCGGGGTCAACACCGGATCCTACACGGCCCGCGAAAAGCGCTGGGTGATCTATAACGGCGCCAATGATGCCAGCCGCGTCCCGTCCGAATGGCATGGCTGGCTCCACGGCACCTATGACGATGTGCCAGAAAGCCACCTGCCCCCGCCCAAGGTGTGGGAGGCTGATTATACCCCCAACGCCACCGGGACAGTCGCGGCCTACCGTCCACAGGGCGCGCTTGAGCGCGGTGGCCAGCGCGCCCGCGCTGTGGGCGATTACGAAGCGTGGACGCCCGGCGGCGCGAACAGCTGAGACCGGCGGACATGCGCGCCCTCCGCCTTGCTGCCGCGCCGCTCGCCTGCGGGCTGGCGCTGGCTCTGGCCGGGTGCGACGATGGCGCACCCGAGCCCGAGACGGTCAAGGTCGCGCTTGATGAGGCCGATCCTGCACCCGCCGCCTCGGCGGCCCCTTCTGGCAATGATGGCGCGACCCCGATGGCCGAGCGTGTCGCGGTGCTGGGTCTTCTGAACAAGCGCAACAATGTCTCAGAGGACATCCGACTCAAGCCTGGCGAAAGCCGCGAGTTCGGGCCGGTGATCGTCCGCCTGTCGGCCTGCGAACGCACCGCGCCGTGGGAAATGCCGCAGGAGACGGGTGCCTTCGTCCAGGTCGACATCCGCGAACGCGGCGCTGCGCAGCACCGCCGCGTGTTTTCAGGCTGGCTGTTCCGCGAATCGCCCAGTCTGAATGTGGTTGAACACCCGGTCTACGATGTCTGGGTCAAGGACTGCACGATGCGCTTTCCAGGTGAGGAGGCTTCCGCCGCGCCGTCACCCACGCCGTCGCCCGCCGCTTCGGGCAGTCCGGCACCGCGCCCGACGCCGTCCGCCACGCCTGAACCCGCGCCTGCTGCATAGCCTTCGGCAAAGCTGCGCCACGCCATGCCGAGGCTGGCGCGCGGCTGACCTGCCGCCTTCTCCACCAGCCGCCGATAATCCGCCTGCGCCATTTCAGTCGCGCCCATCGAGCGCAGGTGCTCGGTCATGAACTGGCAATCGAGCAACACGAAGCCCGCCCGCCGCATCAGCGCCACCAGCCATGCCAGCGCGACCTTGCTGGCATCCGGCACGCGGCTGAACATGCTTTCGCCGCAGAACACCCGGTCGAAACTGACCCCGTAAAGCCCGCCGACAAGGCTCTGCCTTCCGTCCGCATCCGTCAGCCAGCATTCGACCGAATGGGCGTGGCCTGCACGGTGCAGGCCAAGATAGGACTGCACGATCCGCTCTGAGATCCAGGTTTCGGGATGGTCGGCGCGCGGTTCTGCGCAGGCGCGGATGACCTGTTCGAAGGCGCGGTCGACCGTCACGGTGAAGCGATCCGCGCGGATCACCTTGCGCAGCGAGCGTGCGATGTGCAGCCCTTCCAGCGGAATGATCGCCCGCTCGCGCGGCTCCACCCAGAACACTTCGGCATCCTCGCGCCGGTCGGCCATGGGGAAGATTCCGCTGCGATAGGCAAGCAGGAGGGTCTCGACCGGGATCGGAGGGCGATGGGGCGCGTGCATGGTTGCGCTGCACAATACAGGGGGAAAGGGTTTGAGGCAAAGAGGATTGCCTAACCCAAGCGGCTCGGATAAGGGGCCGCTTCCGCCAGTGCAGGGGTGTAGCTCAGCTGGTAGAGCATCGGTCTCCAAAACCGAGGGCCACGGGTTCGAATCCTGTCACCCCTGCCATTCTTGTTTGCGAGCCCGGCTCCGCGGGCTTGTCCTCGCGGCAATTCCTTCACTTCGTGCCGGGCCGCTGCGGGCGGGCGGTCGCCCTTGCGACGCCTGTGGCGTCGGCTCGTGCTTGCCGCCGCGAGCTCGGGATGCGGTCATTTACCGCCTTCCCCGTTCATCCCCCCGCAAGGCGAACCGTGTATTCCTGTCGACGAACCGATTGACCGACCTCGCACAGGAGGCACGAAGATGAGCGCCTACACCTTCCGTTCCTCGCGCCCCGATCATTGGGTGAGCCCGCGGCCGACGCGGGATCCGGCGCGGCGGCGGGCTATTCACGGCCCGTTGCAGCCGATGCAGGCCGAGGCCGGTCTGCTGGCGCGTCTGTTGCGCCTGGGCTGACGCGGCGCGCGCGCGCGCCAAGCCGCCTTGCATTTGCCCGGCGGCGCGCGTATGGGCTGACACGTCTTTTCCGACATCGGCAGATCATCCAGCCCCTCCGGCGACCTTGTCCCGGGCGGCGCGGACCCCTACCTGAAAGCCGACCGGACACGACACGGGCATTACGCGAAGGAAACGGGCTATCATGGCCGAACAGAAGCAAGTCGCAGAAGAAAAGAAGCGCAAGACCTCGCCGGCCGAGTTCTTCTCGCAGGTGCGCGCCGAGGCCACGCGAATCGTGTGGCCGACCCGTGAGGAAACCGTGCGCACGGCGATCTTCGTGTTCATCTTCATGGTGATCTTGTCGCTGTTCTTCCTCGGCATCGACAGCGCCTTTGGCGCGATCGTGCGCACCGCGATCAGCTTCCTGCAATAGCCCTGCGCGCTGCGCTGCGCCCGTCAGACCCCATTCTCAAGGACATCGTCATGGCCCGCTGGTACATCATTCACGCCTATTCCGGTTTCGAGAACAAGGTGCGCGACGCAATCATTTCCGAAGCCGAACGGCTCGGCCTTTCCGAAGGCGTCGAGGAAGTTCAGGTCCCGACCGAAACCGTCACCGAAGTGAAGCGCGGCAAGAAGGTGCAGGTCGAACGCAAGTTCATGCCCGGCTACGTGCTGGCCAAGCTGAACATGACCGACGACATCTACCACCTCGTCAAGAACACCCCCAAGGTGACCGGCTTCCTCGGCTCGGGCAACAAGCCGCAGCCGATCTCCGAACGCGAAGCCGCACGCTATTTCGGCGGGGTGGAAGAGGCCAAGGCTGCGCCCAAGCGCGATATCAGCGTCGATTACGAGATCGGCGATTCGGTCAAGGTGCTCGAAGGCCCCTTCGCCAGCTTCAACGGGATCGTCGAGGAACTCGATTTCGACAAGGCCAAGGTCAAGGTCAGCGTGTCGATCTTCGGCCGTGCGACCCCGGTCGAGCTCGATTTCGAACACGTGGAATTGTCGAAGTAGTGACCTTTGTGTGCGTGCCTGCCTCCGCAGGCACGTCCTCGGCGCTGTTCCTTCGTCGCTTCGCTCCTGCGGGCGCGCGCGGTCGCGCTTGCGGCCTCTGCGAGGCCGGTGCAGCGCCACGATTGCAGGGGTGGACTGGGCCAGTGAAAACCCGCCCCGGCATCTGCCAGAAAAAGCGCCGCTTCGCCTCGCGAGAGGCGGCGGAGCAGGTGGCCTTGCGCGCAGATGTAACCTTGCGTGCCTACAAGTGCGCGCTGTGCAAGGCCTTCCACCTCACCAGCCGCACCAAGGGCCTGCGACGCCCGCGCGCGGCCGGGGATGGCGATGCGACCAGCCGCAAGGCCTAGCCCCGCGCCGCGCCGGCCATTACACGCGCTATGCCCGCTTGCGGGATTGGGCTTCCGGGTCCGTTATGACGGGGTCTGGGTGGAAAGCTGCCCGTCTGCAATTTCGGCCAAAAGGCCCCCGATCCCGATACGCACGGGCTCAAAGCCATACCGAGCGCCGTTCCACCCGCCGCTGGAACGCCGCCGCAAACGAGGACGCGCGCGCCCGCAGCAGCAGGCGGCGTCCTTCGGCGCTTCGGGTAAAGACGAGGTCGGACGAACCTACCTGACCAATCCAGAGTTCGGCGAAGCGTTCCGCTGCTTCCTTGCGCGCGCCAAGCGCAGCAGGGACCGCATGGTAATCAAGACGCCCGCGCGCACCCAGCCATGACTGGCGCACCATCAGGTAGCGCGGATTTTGCACCGGGCCGAGAATCTCGGCAACGGCCTGCATCACCTGACGTTCGGCGGCGCGGCTTACGCCGGTGAGGATCACGTCCTTGCGCCCATCCAAGCTCGTGCGGATTTCGACCGCGGCGTTCTCCCAGTCGCCAAGGCCGATCACGCCGACATCGAACAGGGCGCGCAGTGTGACCCACACCACCTCGCGCAGGGATCCTTCCAGCGAGCCGTTGCGCCAGGCGAGCCGTGCGGCCTTGGCGAGGCGGGGCAGGCTGGCGAGGGTCGCGATGCCCGCAATCCCCATGCCGACCAGTCCGAAATCGCTGAAGCTCTCCACCCCGCGCAGCGCATCGGCAGCGGCCATGCCCCCGGCGCCTGCCGCGCTCCAGCAGAGCGCGTGCAGCGTGTCGCTCCAGCTGAGCGCGCGCGGGGCGTAGCTGGCCGCTGCGGTCTCGCGCACCCTTGCGCGCGGCGTGCCTTCACCGAGCGACACCCGCCAGCGCTCGGCAATGGCCGGACGGTTGGCGGCGATGGCAAAGCTGCGCTGGTTGCTGCCGTCAGCCGATAGCGCAGGATCAATCCCAAGCCGCGCCAGACCATCCTCGATCAGCGTCGAGGGGCCATTGGCGATCCCCTCAAACGCCTTGAAGCGCCGCGCGACCACATTGAGGTCCGACACCTCAGAGGCACCGCCATCGCGCAGAAAGCCCCAATCGAAAGTCTGCGCCAACGCCTCCCAGCTTTCACGATCCGCCGGGTCGATGGTGGCGAGATGCCAGATATTGGCGACCTTGTCGGGCCGGGCAGCATCGATCCTGATCGCTCGTCCGCGCGTCTGGTTGGAGAGCATGAAGGAGGCGGTGTTGCTCGCCAGCACCAAGCTGTTGAGCACCGGGGCATCCCACCCTTCGCCCAGCAGCGATTGCGTGCCGACAAGGATATGCAGGTCGCCGCGCGTGAACATCTCCGTGATCACCCGCACCAGCGCCGCCGAGCTTCCGGAGCGGCAATCGATGCGGACATGGTCCGGACAGCCCGGCACAGCGGCATCGCGGAAGCCGTCAGGATCAATCCCAAATGCCCGCGCTGCCGCCTGCAGGCTGTCCATGGCGCGTCTGGGGATCAGCACCAGACTGCCGGTCAGCACCGCCAGATAGTCTTCATCAATTGCCGAGCGCCGCAGCATCTCGAAGATCGGTACCACGCCAAGCTTGGCGGGACGGTATTCCGCGTCGGGCCGGGACGGCAGCTCGCCCGCGCGGATATGGTCGGACAGCACCACCATACGCAGGTCCGCGCCGAGCGCTGCGGTCTCCGCCTTGGCGATGGCGATGATCGAATCGAGCTTGGCGAGGCTCGCCGTCATCAGCCTGAAGACCGAGCGCGTGTGCCGTAGCTGCACCCTTCCGCCCTCGATCAAGCCCTCGCGGTGCAGGCGCTCGCGCAGGTGCTTGAGCCGCGCGGGATCGAGCGGAAAGCTGTCGGCATGGCGGAACAGCACCCCGTCCAGAAAGCGTTCGAGCCAGAACAGCGAGGGGGCCGGAACATGGCTGGCGCGCACGCCGAGCAGCTTGAGCGGTGGTCCGGGCAGTTCGCGGCCTGCCGCAGCGAGCAGGACCAGCACGGATGACAGCATCTCGGGCGCTTCGAGGATCGCCTCTATGTTGCCTTCGGGGTCAGTCAGCCACGGGTGCGCGACCAGCCAATCGAGCAGGCCGCTGTCGCTGCGCAGGTCGCGCGCCAGGTCTCCCACCGCCGCGCGCCGTCGGTCGAGCAGTTCGAGCGCATCGCCGGTCGGCGTGGACAGGATCAGGTGATCCTGATGCGGGCACAGATCGCCGTTGCGGACGAGTTCGGGGATGCCGATTTCAACGTCGATCGGTCCGCACAATTCCTCATAGCGCGACCATTCGGCGAAAGTGGCGTCGTAGGGCGGGGTCGCGGTCAGCGCGACAAGGCGCACATCTTCAAGACGCTGGGCGAGTTCGATCAGGGACTTCCACCACTCCCGTCGCAGGTGATGCGCCTCGTCGAGCACAAGTGTGAGCGGCCCGTGGGCATTGAGGTTGGCGATCAGCGCGTCGATTTCCTCTGCGCGGCGAAGGCTGTCGAGCGCCTGATAGGTTGTAAGGGTCAGTTCCGCAGGATTGCCGAGATCGCGCGAAATGGTGCGAGAAGGCGGCGGCGCATCGAGGAACAGCGGGACAAGCCGCTGCTCCCACTGGTCGCGAATGGCGATGGTTGGCGAGAACACCAGTGCCGGCCTGCCGAGGCGGCGGACGATCTCCAAGCCAAGCACGGTCTTGCCCGCGCCCGGGGCGGCGACAACATGCAGCCGGCGATCGTCAAGATGCTGATCCATTTCCTCAAGGACGCGCGCCTGATAATCGCGCCACTTCGCCTTGAAGTTCATCTCCTTGAGCACGTCGAAGCGATAGCAGCGTCGATCGACCGCAACTACGAAAATTTGTGCGCATTATGTCCGCTTTGGGGTCGATAGCCGAATGTCCGCTTTCGGCGTGGCGTGAGCGATTGCGGACATTTCCTACCTGCCTGCCAGCCGCTACCCTGCGCGCCGGCTCTTTCCCAAAGTTCGGCGCGGTCTCACAGGCCGTTGGATCGGCGAGGCGCATGACAAGGCCCCGCTCCCCCTGTCCGTCAAGTGATGAGAATTGCAGTTTTATTGTTTTATATCATGATGTTGTCCGAGAAGGGTTTACTTGACAGGGTGTCAAGTTTGTCAAGCGGGATCGGGCGGGGGGCGCAGCGGCTTGCTTTTTGCGCCGGATGCCCCTAACCGCGCGCCTTCGCTTGCCTGCGTGCGAGTGATTCCGTGCGGGAGCCCGGGCCATGCACAAGGCCGGGGCGCTGGACCGCTTAACATGAGCCCGCATCGAAAGAGGCGGGCAACAGTGCGACAGGAGTAAGGCCTCATGGCCAAGAAAATCGAAGGCTATATCAAGCTGCAGGTGCCTGCGGGCTCTGCCACCCCTTCGCCGCCGATCGGCCCGGCGCTGGGTCAGCGCGGCGTCAACATCATGGAATTCTGCAAGGCGTTCAATGCCGCCACGCAGGAAATGGAAAAGGGCATGCCGATCCCGACCGTGATCACGGTCTATGCGGATCGCTCCTTCACTTTCATCACCAAGACCCCGCCCGCCAGCTTCTTCCTCAAGAAGGCAGCCAACCTCAAGTCGGGCTCGAAGGAGCCGGGCAAGGTGTCGGCCGGAACCATCAAGCAGTCGCAGATCCGCGAGATCGCCGAAGCCAAGATGGCCGACCTGAATGCCAATGACATTGATCAGGCGATGAAGATCATCGCCGGTTCGGCCCGTTCGATGGGCCTCGAAGTGGTGGAGGGCTAAGCACATGGCAAAGATCACCAAGAAGGCGAAGGTGCTGGCCGGTCTCGATCGCGAGAAGCTCTACACCATCGACGAAGCGCTGGCCGTGCTGCGCCAGTTCAAGGGCAAGTTCGACGAGACTGTCGAAGTCGCCATGAACCTCGGCGTCGATCCGCGTCACGCTGACCAGATGGTGCGCGGCATGGTGTCGCTGCCCTCGGGCACCGGCAAGGACGTGAAGGTTGCGGTGTTCGCGCGCGGCGACAACGCGGAAAAGGCGCTGGCTGCCGGGGCCGACAAGGTTGGTGCGGAAGACCTCATGGAAGACATGATGGCCGGCAACCTCGATTATGACCGCGTCATCGCCTCGCCCGACATGATGGGCGTGGTCGGCCGTCTCGGCAAAATCCTTGGCCCCAAGGGCCTGATGCCGAACCCCAAGCTCGGCACCGTGACCCCGAACGTGGCGCAGGCCGTGACCGACGCCAAGGCTGGCCAGGTCGAATTCCGCGTCGAAAAGCAGGGCATCATCCACTCCGGCATCGGCAAGCTCAGCTTCTCGGATGACGCGCTGAAAGCCAACTTCAAGGCGCTGACCGAAGCTGTGGTGAAGTCGAAGCCGAGCGGTGCCAAGGGCAAGTATGTCCGCAAGGTCTCGCTGACCTCGTCGATGGGGCCGGGCCTCAAGGTCGACCTGTCGGAAGTCGAAGGCGCGTGATCTGAAGCGCTGCCGGACGATCCCTCAGGGTTCGAACGGTTGACAATGCGAAATACGAAGGGGCCGGGTGCTGCGTCAGCATCCGGCCGCTTTTTCTTGCGATCTACGTCATTTGGACCACTTGTGTTTGTCGCGCGCGATGCCATCTTGCTTGAAGGTAGTGCAGCATCCTCTCCCTCCAGCCGCGCACCGGAAAATCGAGGCAGACAATGGTAGCTTCTCCTGATGACAGCCTCTGGCTCAGTCCAAAATGGCTGGTGCTTGCTGTCGCTCTGACCTGCGATGGCCTTCTGATCAGCTTTGACGCTCGGCTCGGCATGGCCGCAACTGCGGTGCTGCTGGCGGTGTTTGCCGGATGGCTGTATCTGGCGCTGCGCTTTGGATCGCTCAGCGGCGCGCCTTCGGGACGTCAGGCATTGGTGGCGCGGGTGCAGCAGCAGTCGAGCAACCGCCGCGCGGCGATGCGTTCAGGCGCGCAGGAGCGCCCGGATCTTTACGAGGGCACCTGATCGCTGGGCCAGTGCCTTTGCGCCTGACACTCCGGCATCAAAACTGGCCCGCGCGCCCAGCAAGGCACGATTGGCGAATGTCGGTTCGAGCAGCATCAGGCTTGAGCACGCAGCACTATGCGTGCCGAACATCGCCTTGTGTGCGCCGTCACCCTCGGTGAAATCGAACCAGCGGTAACGCTCTTCGGCAAACAGCCGCTCCAGCGCATCCATCTGCAGCACCGTACCGGGTGATAGCCGCGCCCAGTCCGGATCATAGCCGAGATGAGCGTAGACCAGCGTGCCGTGCGCCGCCGGCCCCACCACCGGTAGCGACAGATAGGCCACCGCCTGACCGCCTGCGTACAGCAGGAAGGCGCGCATCCGGTCAGCCTCCGCCGCCTCCAGCATGACGCGGCGCGCCTCTGGCGTATCCGGCAGTCCGGCATCAAGCAGCCGCGCCTGATAGGTTCGCGCCGACAGCGGCAGGGCTGCGGCGAGGAACGCCTCGATCTCGGCCGGTGAGCGGTGTTCGGTGACGGCATAGCCGCCCGCTTCCTCGTGCAGCTTCTTGGCCTTGCGTCGCAGCGTCGAGCGGGTCTTGCCCGAAAACTGCGCCATATAGGCCTCGAAGCTCTGGCCCATGTCGATGTAATGGCGGCGATAGTCCTGTCGTCCGCCTGCGACAAAGCCGGGATAGCGTGCGCTCACTTCGGCCAGCCGCGCGGTCGGGGCGGACAGCACGCGCACCCCGTCGCGTCCACTGGGCGGGGCTGTCGGCAGCGCGCCGGCGAGCACATCGTCAAGGTTGAAGGCCCAGGTCGACAGCTGGCGCTGCACGCGCAGCAGGCGGCGCGAGCCGAGGGTGAAGTCGATCGCTCCCGATGCCATCGCTGCCCGGCCCTAAAGCGCGCCGTAAAGCGCGTTGGAGACGAATTGTTCGGCCATCCGCATCCCGGTGCGCACCGCGCTCGCGGGGAGAGGTTCGATCGTACGGATGCGGTTCGAGACCGGGGGCGGGGTATCCGCATAGGTGCCGGTGTCCACATCGCGCATCCCGGCCAGTGTCTTGACGAGTCCGGAAAAGCGGCGACGTACCACCTTGTTCACCGCCAGCCTGTTGCGGTTGATGAGTTCGAAGGAGTGGCTCACCAGCGTGAAGCTCTCCTGCCCGCCATCGCGTGCGTGGCGGATCGCGGCGATCATTTCGGCAAGGGTCAGGGCGGTGATCTGGGCATGGCGCTGTCCGCCGCCGAGCGTGCCGATGCTGCCGACCGGCACTTCAATAACGCCGCAATGCTCGCGTGGATCGCGCACCTCCGGCGCAAGGCTGATCCGGCAGTCGCCGCCGGGCAGGGCGGGGCAATGGCTCGTGTCATATGCGATGCCGAGCATGGCGAGCGCCCGCAGCGTGTCATCATTCGCGCCATAATTGCCCGCGCGGAAGGCCACGGGCGCAGGCGCTCCGGCAGCGATCAGCGTGCGCTGCGCATAGTCAAGGATGGAGTATTGCTCATCGATCGGGAAGTCGGCGATATTGCGCCCGGTGCGCCGGGAAGCGAGCGGGCTGGCGCTGCCCGCCAGTTCGAGCCATTCGGTGTGGCAGTGCAGCTGCACGTCCTGACCGCCCTCGATGATCGGCGCGACGATGTCCTCGATGGCTGCCACGCCCCATACCAGCGCGGGCATGGGATCGACGAAGAACACGGCTTTCTGGTTGTGTTCGTTGAGCAGGGCGATCTTGTGGCTGATCCCGGCTGGCCCATCAGGGGTAAGGCAGGCGATCGAACGGGCATAGTTTTCCGCCCGGTCAGCCGTTCCCGGCCCGGTATACAGCCCCGAGGAATACTCGGTGTCGATGGTGATGTAGACACGGGTCATCCTGAGGCCGAGTGTAAGGCCAAAGGGTTAAGACCGGGTGATGATGTCTCCTGCGCCTTCTCCCAGAGGTCAGATGCCGCCTGGCGTGAAGTCATAACCGTGGGTGGCAAGCCCGTCCGTCAGGGCATCGCAGCAGCTTTGCAGCGCCTCGGCTGAGGTCGAGCGGACGACGAAATTCGCCCCCACCCGCCCCTCGCGGAAGAAGGGGTATGAACCGATCTGGCAGCCTTCGTGGGCGGCCTCGCACTCGCGCAGCAGATCGGCAATTTCGCTTTCGGCGACCCAGCAGCCGATGGTCTCGGACAGGAGCGGCGCACCGCCTTCGAGCTGGCCGGTGAGCGCATCGAGCATGCCGGCGGTGATATGGGGAACGCCTGCCATCAGGAACAGGTTGCCGCGCCGGATACCGGGCGCACCCGACATGCGATTGGGAATGAGATCCGAGCCTTCCGGCACCCGCGCCATGCGCAGCCGCCCTTCGTTGAGGCCGCCGCGGGTTTCGTAATAGCGTTCCAGCAGCGCGCGCGCTTCGGGGTGAATGACGACCGGCACGCCTAGCGCCGCAGCGACTGCGTCTACGGTGATGTCGTCATGGGTCGGCCCGATCCCGCCGGTGGTGAACAGGTAATCATAGGCGCTGCGCAGATCGTTCACCGCCGCCACGATCCGCGCTTCGACATCCGGCACCACCCGCACCTCGGCAAGGCGAATGCCCTGCACCTGCAGCCAGGTGGCGATCTGCGCGATGTTCTTGTCGTGGGTGCGGCCTGAAAGGATCTCGTCGCCGATCACGACGAGCCCGGCGGTCCATATCTTTTCGGGAGAGGTCATGCCGGTGTGGTTAGGGGAGAATTGCCGGGAGAAAAAGGGCTTCGTCATATCCCTCAGCCGTTCGCCTCGAGCGAAGTCGAGAGGCCACCCGAGAGGTGTCTCGACTTCGCTCGATACGAACGGAAGTGGGGCCTTATTCAGCCGCTTCGAGCTGCTCCTCGCCGCGCTGCGCGTTGGCCCCGGCGCGGGAGAAGGTGAGGATGCCGTCGATCAGCGGGTCGTCCTTCATCCGCTTGCGGTCGACCACATATTCCTGATTGAGCCGCCACGGGTAGCTCACCGAATTCCTCGGCATGATGTGCTTGCCGCGCTGGATGTAGCCCGACGAGAAGTCGAACACGTCATCCTCGATGATCTTGGCTTCGTCGGCAGGGGTGAGCACCGGGGTGGCGATCGTGCTGCCGGTCTGGCGCATATGTTCAAGCACGCGGCACACGTAATCGGAATTGATGTCCGCCCGCAACGTCCAGCTGGCGTTCAAGTATCCGAACACCACCGCAAGATTGGGCAGGTTCGAGAACATGCAGCCCTTGTAGTAGAACCGCTCATTGAATGCGACCGGATCGCCATCGACGCTGATGGCGATCTTGCCGGCGACCGCCAGTTTCAGGCCGGTTGCGGTCACGACGATGTCGGCAGGCAGAAACTGCCCGTCGGTCAGGCGCACGCCGCCCTTCTCGAACTTGGCGATATGCCCCGTCACAACGCTTGCCTTGCCCGCCTTCATGGCCTTGAACAGGTCTTCGTCCGGCACCAGGCAAAGGCGTTGATCCCATGGATCATAGGGCGGGGTAAAGGCGGCCTTGTCGTAATCCGGGCCGAGCGATTTCTCGATCTTCTTGTAGAGCGCGTCCTTCACCTTCTGGGGGGTTGTCGCGCGCCAGCTTGAACGAGAAGTCCTGCATCTTGATGTTCTTGAACCGGGTGATCCGGTAGGCGAGCTTCTCCGGCAGCACGGCGCGCAGGAAGTTGGCAATCGCGTCCTTGGCCGGGCGCGTGAACATCCAGGTCGGGGTGCGCTGGAGCATGGTCACATGGCCTGCCTCCTTCGCCATCGACGGCACGATGGTCACCGCGGTCGCACCCGAGCCGATCACCACAACCTTCTTGCCCTTGTAATCGAGGTCATCGGGCCAGAATTGCGGGTGGATCACCTGGCCTTCGAAATCGCCGAAATCGAAACCGGGGTCGTAAGGCTCATCGTAATCGTAATAGCCCGAACCAAGGTAGAGGAAATTGGCCGTGAGGTGCGTGCGCGAGCCGTCGTTCAGCTCCATTTCGACGTGCCAGCACGCCTCGTCATGCCGGAAATCCGCGCTGACGACCTTGTGGCCGAAACGGATATGCTGGCGGATGCCGCGCTCGTCGACGATCCGGTCAAGATATTCGAGGATCGCGGGCGCATCGGCGATGCTCTTTTCATGTCGCCACGGCTCGAAATCGAAGCCCAGCGTGTGCATGTCGCTATCCGAGCGGATGCCGGGATAGCGGAACAGATCCCACGTGCCGCCCAGATTGTCGCGCCGTTCGACGATGGCATAGGAGTGGTGCGGCGCCTTGAGCTCCATGTGGGCAGCCATTCCGATGCCGGAAATCCCGGCACCGACGATCAGCACGTCGAAATCAGGCGGTGTTGCGAGCATATCGGGGCCTCTCTCTCCCTTGTTGCGGGCGATGTAACCACAGCTATCGCGCAAAAGCGAGTCTTGAATGGCAAAGTGCAACTGACTTTGCCCGCGCCGTCCCGCCACCCGGCCACACGACCGCGCGAAACAAAATTACTGTAATCGCGGCCATGGTGGCACCTTGCTGCATTGCAACAGGAAATGTGGCATTTTTGCTACTGTCGGCGATAACTTGACTGTGACTCTTGTTAGGGCGCGCGTCCCTGATAGGTTCGCCCACGCTAAACCAAGTCCGGCGAAAAGACCGGCTGGCAAGTGGAGAGAGAAAAGCCATGACGCGCAAGTTCGCATACGTCGCCTGCAGCCTGATGGCCTGCAGCGCGCTTACCACCCCTGCCTTCGCTCAGGACGAGGAAGGCGAGGCGCAAACCGCCCGCAGCACCGACAACGTCATCATCGTGACCGCGACCCGCCGCGCGCAGGACGTGCAGGACATTCCGCTCGCGGTGACGGCCATCGCGCCGCAGCAGCTCGAAGCGCAGCGCGTTGTCAACATCCAGCAGATCTCCGCGCTCGCGCCGTCCTTCACGGCCAGCCAGGCGCAGCTTGCCTCGGGTTCGGTGGTGCTGCGTGTGCGCGGTATCGGGACCACCTCGAACAATATCGGCTTCGAAAGCGCGGTCGGCATCTTCATCGATGGTGCCTATCAGGCTCGCCCCGGCGTGGCGCTGTCCGAATTCGTCGATGTGGAACGCGTCGAAGTGCTGCGCGGCCCGCAAGGCACGCTGTTCGGCCGCAACACCTCGGCGGGCGCGCTCAACATCACCAATGCCCGCCCGGATGTGACCGAGTTCAGCGGCTTCGTGAATGCTGAATACGGCAATTTCGATGAAAAGAGCCTGCAGGGCGCGATCAACGTGCCGATCGTCGAGGATACGGTCGCGGTTCGCCTGACCGGTGCCTACCGCCAGCGTGACGGCTTCCTCGATGTGGTCAATGCCGCCGGTACGAAGATCGGCGAGACCAACGACGTCGACCAGTGGCTGGTGCGCGGCCAGATCGGCTGGGATACCGCCAGCGGTCTGCGCGGGCGCATCATCGCCGACTATTCCCGCAGCCAGTCGAGCTGTTGCGGCGCGATCGAGCTGTATCAATCGCCGTTGGTGACCAATGGCATTTACGCGGCAGTCGGTGCAGGCGCGAATGGCGGCAACGGCCAGCCTGTCGTCGCCACCAACCGCAATGATCAGGGCGCCTTCGAACGTGCGATGGACAATCGCACCGTTTCGGCCAACTTCGCGCCGGAAGCCGATATCGACAACTACGGCGTGACCGGCGAGCTTGAATTCCCGGTTTCGGACAGCGCTGACCTGATCTTCATCGGTTCGTACCGCAAGTACAAGAGCTTTGAACGCTACGATTCCGATTTCACCGCGCTTGATATCTTCAACGTCCCGGCGCTGAACCTCGAAATCGACAACTGGACGGCGGAACTGCGGCTCCAGGGCGAAACCTTCGGCGGCAAGCTCAACTACATGATCGGCGGGTTCTATTCCGACGAACAGATTGATCAGTCGGTGAGCTTCTCGCTGGGGACGGATTTCAACCGGAACTTTGGTGCGCTGCTCGGCGGCGCTCTTGGCCCGGCTCCGCTGACGGTGTTCACCGGTCTCAATCCGGCCGGCACCAGCAACACCAACCGCTTCCAGCAGGATGCCAAGAGCTACGCGATCTTCACGCATAACTCGCTGGAAATCACCGACGGGCTCGAACTCACGGTGGGTGCGCGTTATTCGTGGGAAGACAAGTCGGGTGGCTTTACCCAGACTGCGGTGAACAACCAGATCTGCCCGGCAACGCTCAATGCACTGGGTGCGATCGGCGGGGCCAACCCCGCTCTGGTGCCGCCGTTCATCGGCATTGGCTGCTTCGGCTTTACTGCGCCGGCCAACCTGCCGCAGGCCGCCGCTTTGCCGCTGGTCCGCACCTTCCAGTCGGACTTCAACGACGAAGAACTGATCTATACCGTCAAGCTCGGTTATGAATTCAGCCCGTTTGTGACCAGCTATGCCAGCTTCACCCATGGCTACAAGGCGGGTGGGATCAACCTCGACACCACGGCAGCCGTGAACGGCGCGGATCCGACCTTCCTTTCGGAAGAAGTCGATGCCTGGGAACTGGGCCTCAAGGGTCAGACCCCGAACGGCGCAGTCACCGTCAATATTGCGGCGTTCTACGAGAAGTTCACCAACTTCCAGGTGCTCGAATTCACCGGTACGGCCTTCGCCACCTTCAACGTGCCGGTCGCCGAAACCCGCGGCGTGGAAATCGAAAGCCTCATCCGGCCCGCTGACGGCCTGACCCTCAATCTTGCCGCGACCTTCCTGAAGGCCGATTATCCGGAGGATTGCGCGGGCAACCAGACCTCGGTGCAGGTGGTGGCGCTGTGCGGCAATGATCTTACCAACGCGCCGCAGGTCGTCGCGCTGGCCGGGGCGATGTGGGAGAAACCGATCAACGATTCGATGGAGTTCTTCATCACCGGTCAGGTCCGCATCGAAGGCGATCAGCGCACCTCGACGCAGGCGGTGATTCTGCCGACGGTTGCAGCTGGCTCGACACAGGCCCAGGTGCAGGCTGCCGTCGCCGGGGCTCCGCCGATCATCGCTGACATTCAGGACGGCAAGGCCTTCGTGAACCTGCGGACGGGCCTGCGTTTCGGCGATGGGGCCTATGCGATCGAAGGCTGGGTCAACAACCTGACCAACGAAGTGGTGCGCGGTGTGACTTTCAACACCACCCTGCGCGGTTCGGGCGCGACCAACTCGCGTTCCGCCTTTACCCTGCCGCCGCGCCAGTACGGCGTGACGCTGCGCGCCCGGTTCTAAACCCAAAGGGCTTCGGCCAAGCAGAAGGGGCGGCTCGGTTGACCGAGCCGCCCCTTTCTTTTGGCGCTTGCGCTCCTGCTTTTGCAGGAGCGCGCAAGCCTTACATCGACCTTGCGATCAGCATCTTCATGATCTCGTTCGATCCGCCATAGATGCGCGCGATGCGGGTATCGCGGTACATGCGGGCGATGGCGTAGTCGTTGATATAGCCCGCCCCGCCGTGGAACTGGAGGCACTTGTCGACCACTTCCGATTGCAGCTCGGTGACCCAGTATTTCGCCATGCTGGCGGTCGCCACATCCAGCTTGCCTTCGAGCAGCTTGGCGATGCAGTCGTTGACGAACACGCGGGCTGCCGTGCCGCGCGCCTTGAGGTCGGCCAACACAAATTGGGTGTTCTGGAAGTCCCAGATCGTCTTGCCGAAGGCCTTGCGGTTCTTGACGTACTCAACCGTCACATCGAGCGCCTTTTCGATCCCCGCAATGGCGCCCATCGCGATGACCAGACGTTCCTGCGGCAGTTCGCCCATCAACTGGTAGAACCCGCGCCCCTCGACCCCGCCGAGCAGATTGTCGGCCGGAATGAACACGTTATCGAAGAACAGCTCCGAGGTATCCTGCGCATCCAGCCCGATCTTGTCGAGCTTCTTGCCGCGCTGGAAGCCTTCGGCACCTTCGGTTTCGAGCAGCAGCAGCGAGATGCCCTTGGCGCCCTCGGCCGGATCGGTCTTGGCAACGACGATGATGAAATCGGCCAGCTGTCCGTTCGAAATCCAGGTCTTCGAACCGTTCAGCCGGTAGCCGTTGCCGTCCTTCAGCGCGGTGGTCTTGATCGATTGCAGGTCGCTCCCCGCGTCGGGCTCGCTCATCGCAATCGCGCTGACCAGATCGCCGCTGACGAGGCGGGGGAGATATTTCTGCTTCTGCTCCTCGGTGCCGTGGCGCACCAGATAGGGCAGGATGATGGTGTTGTGCAGGCTCGCGCCGAAGCCGTCGACCCCGTATTCGCCCTGCTTGGAGATCACCACCATGTCATGACGGAAGTCCCCGCCGTGGCCGCCGTACTCGGTCGGTACGCTGACACCGAGCAGGCCGGCAGCGCCTGCCTCGCGCCAGAATTCGCGTTCGACCATCCCGTCCTCGCGCCATTTCTCGACCCGCTTTTGCGGCGCGTGCTGGGCGTAGAACTTGCCGACTGCATCGGCAAAAATGGCGATCTCTTCTTCTTCCATGAAGGCGGGTTGCGGCACGTCGATGACGGGCATGTCTCTCTCCTGATGTTCCACGTGAAACCCCGGCGCTGGCAGGGGGCTGGAGGGGGGCTAAACAGGGTCAGCGGTGGGTCTATCCCCGTGCAAACCCGTTCAAGCCCCCCGCAAAGGCAGGCTTACTTTCCGGTCCAGTTCGGCTTGCGCTTCTCGGCGAAGGCCGCCGCACCCTCTCGCGCGTCGGCCGAAACGAACACCGGCGCGATCAGCTTGGCCTGATTGGCGTAGCGTTCGTCCATCGCCCAGCCGCGCGATTCCTTGACGATCTGCTTGGACACCCGCACCGCCAGCGGGCCATTCGCCGCGATCTTCGCCGCCAGCGTCTTGGCGGCATCGAGCGCACTGCCTTCGGTCACTTCGTTGATGAGGCCAAGCTGGAAGGCGCGGCTCGCGTCGATGAAATCGCCGGTCAGGGCAAGCTCCAGCGCCACGCGCTGCGGGATCTGGTCGGGCAGCATCATCACGCCGCCCGCCGCCGCCACAAGACCGCGCTTCACTTCGGGAATGCCGAACTTGGCGCCTGCATTGGCGACCACCAGATCACACGCGATCATCAGTTCGAGCCCGCCTGCCAGCGCATAGCCTTCGACCGCGGCGATCAACGGCTTCTTGGGCGGAGCCTGCACCACGCCCCCAAAGCCCCGGCCTTCGACCGTCGGGCTTTCGCCGCGCAGGAAGCCCTTCAAATCCATCCCCGAACAGAAGGTGCCGCCCGCGCCCGTCAGAATGCCGACGCGCAGATCGTCCTCGGCGTCGAGCCGATCCATCGCCGCGGCAATCCCCTCAGCCGCGGCCTTGGTCATGGCGTTCTTGGCGTCAGGGCGGTTGATGGTGACAATGAGGACACCGTCCTCGACTTCAGTCAGCACCTCTGGGGTATCGCTCACAGCTCTCTCTCCTATCGAATTTGGCATTGCGTTTTGAAACGCAATTCTTGTGCGGGTGGTGCAGTGGGTTTACGAACCCGTCAACCGCATTTTCGCTACATCGTGAGAGGAACATCATGGCTGAGGCTTACATCATCGACGCAGTCCGCACCCCGCGCGGGATCGGCAAACAGGGCAAGGGCGCGCTGGCCGCGTGCCACCCGCAGCATCTGGCCGCGACCGTGCTGAAGGCGATCAAGGACCGCAACAATCTCGATACCGCCACGGTCGATGACGTGATCTGGTCGGTCTCCACGCAGGACGGGATGCAGGCAGGCGACATGGGGCGCATGGCGGCGCTCGATGCGGGCTATGACATCACCTCGTCCGGCACCACGCTCGACCGCTTCTGCGGCGGCGGCATCACCAGCGTCGCGCTCGCCGCTGCGCAGGTGATGAGCGGGATGGAGGATTGCGTCGTCGCGGGCGGCACCGAGATGATGAGCCTCACAGCCGCCATGGGCCAGGAAAAGATGCGCGCCGGGATCAAGCCGCCGATGATGGGCAGCTACAATGCGCGCCTGCAGAAGGTGCACCCGCAGTCGCATCAGGGCATCTGCGGCGATGCGATTGCGTCGAAGGAAGGCTTCACCCGCGAGGAGCTGGACGAAGTCGGCTACCGCTCGCAGCAGCGCGCCGCCGAGGCGATTGCCGAGGGCCGCTTTGCCAAGTCTGTGGTGCCGGTGGTGGATGACGAGGGCAATGTGATCCTCGACCGCGAAGAGTATCCCCGTCCCCAGACCACCCGCGAAGACCTCGCCAAGCTGGAGCCGGCCTTCCCCAAGATCGCCGACGTGCCGCTGGACGAGCAGGGGACCACGTTCCGCAAGCTGATCAACCAGAAGTATCCCGATCTGGAGATCAAGCACTTCCACCATGCGGGCAATTCCTCGGGCGTCGTGGACGGTGCGGCGGCAGTGCTGATCACCTCGAAGGATTATGCGCAGAAGCACGGGCTGAAGCCGCGCGCGCGCATCGTTGCCACCGCCAACATGGGCGATGATCCGACGCTGATGCTCAACGCGCCGGTCCCGGCCGCCAAGAAGGTGCTGGCCAAGGCGGGCCTGACCAAGGACGATATCGACCTTTATGAAATCAACGAGGCCTTCGCGGTCGTCGCCGCCAAGTTCGTGCGCGATCTCGAACTCGATTGGGACAAGGTCAACGTCAATGGCGGCTCGATTGCGCTGGGCCACCCGATCGGCGCGACCGGTTCGATCCTGATCGGCACGATCGTTGACGAGCTGGAACGGCGCGGCGGGCGCTATGGCCTCGTCACCATGTGCGCGGCGGGCGGCATGGCCCCGGCAATCATCGTCGAGCGGGTCGACAACTTTGTCGACTGAGGTCGCTGACAACACCCCGGTCGTGATCGGGGTGGGCCAGTATTCGGAGAGGGTGGGCGAGCCCGGCTACGAAGCCCTCTCCTATGTGGATCTGGCGGGCCGCGCGCTGGCCGGAGCTATCGCGGACAGCGGGGCGAGCGGTGATGTGGCGGGTGCCATCGACACCCTCGCCGCGATCCGCGCTTTCGAAATGTCGCGGCCCGACAGGAAGCCGCCCTTCGGCGCGGCCAACAACGTGCCGCGCGCGATTGCCAAGCGCGTCGGCGCGAACCCGGCGCGGGCGATCCTGACGACAACGGGCGGGCAGACCAACCAGCAGTTGGTGGGCGAATTTGCGCAGGCGATCGCTGCGGGTGAGAGCCAGTGCGCGGTGATCGTCGGCTCCGAGGCGATCTCGACCGTGCTGGCGCTGTCGGCCAAGGGCGAGATCCCTGATTGGTCGGAGGATGTGCCGGGCGATTTCGAGGATCAGGGCTTCGGCGTCGAGGAACTGATGGAGCCCGCGCTGTTCATGCACGGCGCGAGCGGGGCGATCCCGCTCTATGCGCTGGCTGAGAACGCGCGGCGGCATCGGCTGGGCATGGGGCTGGAGGAATATCGCCTCGCAATCGGCAAGCTGTTCGCGCCTTTCACCAAGGTGGCGGCAGCGAACCCGCATTCGGCGGCTCCGGTGGAGCGCAGCGCCGAGGAACTCGCCACCGTCACTGACCGCAACCGGATTGTGGCCGAGCCCTATCCGCGCATGACCGTCGCCCGCGATCAGGTGAATCAGGCGGCGGCAGTGATCGTGGCTTCGGCGGGGCTGGCGCGCGCTTTGGGTGTTCCTGAAGACAGGTGGGTGCACATCCACGCCGTCACCGCCGCGACTGAGCTGAAGCTGTCGCAGCGGCCCGATCTGGCGGGCAACCCCGCCTCGCTCGCCAGTGTCGATGCGGCGCTGGCGCGGGCGGGGAAGGGGATCGGCGACATCCGCTACATCGACTTCTATTCGTGCTTCGCGATTCCGGTGTTCAACCAGTGCGACCACTTCGGCCTCGCCATCGACGACCCGAGGGGGCTGACGCTGACCGGCGGCTTGCCGTTCTTCGGCGGGGCGGGGAACAATTACTCGGCCCACGCCATCGCCGAGGCGGTGCAGCGGGTGCGGGAGGATCGTGGCAGCTTCGCCCTCGTGGGCGCGAATGGCGGGTGGATGAGCAAATACGCGACCGGCATCTATTCGACCGAACCGGCGGACTGGTCCGCGAACGACCGCTTCACCGTGCTCCCCAAGGCGACCGACAAGGTGCCTGTGGCGAAAGATCCGGTCGAAGCCGCTACGGTCGAGACCTACACCATCAACCGCGGCCCCAAGGGTGCCGAGGCGATCTTCATCGGCCGGTCGGATGCGGGCGAGCGGGTGGTGGGCAATGCCGACCTTTCGGACGCGGCGACTGCTGAGGCCTTCGAAAGCGGCGAGCCTTTCGGCAATCGCCTGACTCTGACGCAGGACGAGCGCGGGCGGACGGTGGGGCGGCTGGCCTAGCGCCGCTCGCCGCCCAGAAAATCGAGCGCGTCGAAGCCCTCGGGCGCGGCGACCTCGACAATCGGATCATCGCGGTCATCGAACTCGGTGCGGAGCGCGCGGCTCATGATCGCGTGCATGTGGTAGAGGCAGGTGATGTAGGTGAGTTCGAGCACTTCCTCGTCCGAGAACTGCGCCTTCACCTCGGCGAACAGCGGATCCGGCACCCGCCCGCCGTGGCATACCAGCCGGTCGGCATAGGCAAGGACAAGGCGCTCCTTCGCGTCGAACACGTCCGAGGTCTGCCACACGGGCAGGGCGGCGATCTTGTCCTCGCTCACCCCCAGCCCGCGCAGGCTCTTGCAGTGCTGCGAGAACACGAATTGCGAACCCGTCGCCCACCCTGCCCAGGTCTGGCCCAGCTCGCGCAGCACCGGATCGAGCTTCCTGTCGGGCGAGCGGTAATAGGCGAACCCCTGCGCGGCGTGCTTCAGCGTGTCGGGCGAATTGGCGAACACCGTCCACCAGTCGCCCCGCGTGCCGGTGGCGGTGCCGGGTTCGGCCACCGGATCGCGGCTGCCGAACAATTGCGCATAGAGCGGCTGGGCGACCTTCGCATCCGCCTCTGCCAGCGGAACTTCCCTCAGACGCGGCATCAGGCGTCCTCCGCCATCGTCGCAGGCGCGTGGCGCACATCCTCCGGCCCGAAAGCGCGGGTGGTCGCCGCGAATTCCAGCATGATCCCGTTCGGGTCGGTGAAATAGACCGAGCGCACGAACACCCCTTCGTGCATCTCCTTTGCATAGCCCGCGGGGCTGTCATCATGGTTGAACACCATGTGGGTGTGCGGCACGCCGGCCTCCTGAAGCCGCTCCAAAGCCGCCTCCAGCTCGGCCTCCTCCATGTCGAAGGCGAGGTGGTTCATCGAGCCGACGGCCGTCTTGGCGTCGAAGGGAAACTTCTTCACCGAGGCGATCCCCGGCGCGGCGGGCGGAGCGTCCTTCCACCAGAAGAACGCCACCGCATTGCCCCCGCCGCAATCGAAGAAGAAATGCTGTCCGCCGTCTGGCAGTTCCACCGTCTTGAACAGCGGCATGTGCAGCACCTCGGTATAGAACCGCACCGTCTCGGCCATGTCGCGGCACACCAGCGCGATGTGGTTGATGCCTTTCGTCCTGATCATCAGCCTCTCTCCTCTGGCGCGTGAGACTGCCTGCTTCCCGCGCGGCTTGCAATTGCTTGCGCGAATCGCGGGTTTCGGGTATTTGGTTTCAATTGAAACTATCTATCCGTGACAGAGGACTCCCGCCCATGAACGTCCAGAGCAAAGACCTTTTCGATAACCCCGCTGGCCTCGACGGGTTCGAATTCGTCGAATTCTGCGCGCCGGAAAAGGGCGTGCTCGAACCGGTGTTCGAGGCCATGGGCTTCACCCGCGTGGCGCAGCACCGGTCAAAGGACGTGCACCTGTGGCGGCAGGGCGGCATCAACCTCATCGCCAATTACGAGCCCAAGAGCGCCGCATGGTATTTCGCCCGCGAGCATGGCCCCTCGGCCTGCGGGATGGCGTTCCGGGTGCGCGATGCGGCCAAGGCCTATGATCACCTCATCGCCAAGGGCGCCGAACCCGTCGCGGTGCAGACCGGCGTCATGGAACTGCGCATCCCGGCGATCCGCGGCATCGGCGGGGCGATCCTCTATCTCGTCGACCGTTACGAGGGCGCGCAGGGCGGCAACGGCCTCACCATCTATGACATTGATTTCGAATATCTGCCCGGCGTCGAAAAGCACCCCGTGGGCGCGGGCTTCCACACCATCGATCACCTGACCCACAACGTCTATGGCGGGCGGATGAAGTACTGGGCCGACTACTACGAGACCCTGTTCAACTTCCGCGAGATCCGCTTCTTCGACATCAAGGGCGAATATACCGGCCTTACCAGCAAGGCCCTGACCGCGCCCGACGGCAAGATCCGCATCCCGCTCAACGAGGAAGGCGAGGGCGGCAAGGGCCAGATCGAGGAATTCCTGCGCGCCTTCAACGGCGAGGGCATCCAGCACATCGCGCTGATCTGCGATGATCTGGTGGCCTGCTGGGACCGCCTGCAAAAGCTCGGCGTTCCCTTCATGACCGCGCCGCCCGCGACCTATTACGAGATGCTCGCCGAACGCCTCCCCGGCCACGGCGAGGATGTCGAGGCGCTGAAGATGCGCGGCATCCTGCTTGATGGGACGACGGAAGGCGGCCAGCCCCGCCTCCTCCTCCAAATCTTCGCGCAGGCGCAGGTCGGGCCGGTGTTCTTCGAATTCATCCAGCGCAAGGGCGACGAGGGCTTCGGCGAGGGCAACTTCAAGGCCCTGTTCGAAAGCATGGAACGCGACCAGATCATCCGCGGCGTGCTCAATGTCGAGGAACCGGCGCAATGACCCACCCCGTAAACCTCGCCGGAATCCACCACGCCGCCTATCGCTGCAAGGATGCCAAGGAGACGGTCGAGTGGTACGCCCGGGTGCTCGGCATGACCTACACCACCGCCTTTGCCGAGGATCACGTGCCCTCGACGGGCGAGTATGATCCCTACATGCACATCTTTCTCGATGCGGGGAACGGCAACATCCTCGCCTTCTTTGAGCTGCCGAACCAGCCGGAGATGGGCAAGGATCCCAACACCCCGGCATGGGTGCAGCATCTGGCGCTGAAGGTGCCTTCCGAAGAGGCGCTGCTGGCGGCCAAGGCGCATATCGAGGGGCAGGGCATCGACGTGCTCGGCCCGACGCATCACGGCATCTTCAAATCGATCTACTTCTTCGACCCCAATGGCCACCGGGTAGAGCTGGCGGCGGACATCGGCACGGCCGAGCAATACGCCGAACTCGCCCGCGTTGCGCCTGTCATGCTGGAGGAATGGTCGGCGACGAAGAAGGCCCCGCGCCACGCCGACTGGCTGCACGAAATCGCCCGCGCGGAGCACGCGGCGAAGGGGTGAAGAACCCTTTTTGATCCAGCGCAAAGCGCGCCGCCGCCGTCTCCCCCACCTTGGCACCATCCAAAGAGGGGGGGATTCGGCCCATGCGCATTCTGTTCGTTCATCCCAATTACCGTTCCGGCGGGGCCGAGATTGCCGGGACATGGCCCCCGGCATGGGTTGCCTATCTCACCGGCCCGCTGCGGCGCGCAGGGTTTGACGACATCACCTTCATCGACGCGATGACCGAAGGCCTGTCGGACGACGAACTGCGCCAGCGCATGACCGCGCTTCAGCCCGATGTGGTCGGCACCACCGCGATCACCCCCTCGATCTATGCTGCCGAACGCGTGCTGGAAATCGCCGCGCTCCATGTGCCGCAGGCGGTGCGGGTGCTGGGCGGCATCCATGCCACTTTCATGTACCAGCAGGTGCTTGCCGAGGCCCCGCACATCGACGTGATCGTGCGCGGGGAGGGCGAGGAGATTGCGGTTGAACTGTTCACGGCGATCAAGGAGGGCCGCTGGCCGCAGGATGCCCGCAGCATCAAGGGCCTCGCCTTCCGCGAGGGCGAACAGGTCATCGCCACCGAGGCTGCGCCCACCATCAAGGATATGAGTTCGATCAAGCCCGACTGGGACGTGCTCGACTGGAGCCAGTATACCTACATCCCGCTCGGAACCCGCGTCGCCATCCCCAATCTCGCGCGCGGCTGCCCGTTCACCTGTTCCTTCTGTTCGCAGTGGAAGTTCTGGCGCGACTACCGTGTGCGCGATCCCAAGGACGTGGTCGACGAGATCGAGGAACTGCACGAAAAGCACGGCGTCGGCTTCTTCATCCTTGCGGATGAGGAACCGAGCATCAACCGCAAGACCTTTGTGAAGTTCTGTCAGGAGCTAATCGACCGCGGCCTGCCCGACAAGGTGAAATGGGGCATCAACACCCGCGTCACCGACATCTATCGCGACAAGGAATTGCTGCCCTTCTACCGCAAGGCGGGTCTCGTCCATGTCAGCCTCGGCACGGAAGCCGCCGCCCAGATGAAGCTCGACCGGTTCAACAAGGAAACCAAGGTCGAGGAGAACAAGGAAGCGATCCGGCTGCTGCGGGAGGCCGACATTTTCGTGGAAGCGCAGTTCATTGTCGGGCTGGATAACGAAACGCCCGAAACGCTGGAAGAGACGTTCCAGATGGCGTGGGACTGGCAGCCCGATCTCGCCAACTGGGCGATGTATACGCCCTGGCCCTATACCCCGCTGTTCGAGACGCTGAAGGATCAGGTCGAGGTTCACGATTTCTCGAAATACAACTTCGTCACCCCGATCATGAAACCTGCTGCGATGGAGCGCGGCGAGCTGCTCGACGGGGTGATGAAGAACTACCGCCGCTTCTACAGCCGCAAGGCGCTGTTCCACTATCCGTGGCGCGGGACCGGGTTCCGGCGGCGCTATCTGCTCGGGTGCCTGTGGGCCTTCCTGCGCGCCGGGTTCAAGCGCACCTTCTACGACCTCGGCAAGGCGGGTTACTGGGGGCCGCAGACCAAGAAGCAGCTCGATTGGCACTTCGATGAAAGCCGTCTCGCCGCTGCTGACGCCGCGACCGACTGGGAAACCAATGCCGACAAGGCCGCGCAGGCACAGGAACGCCGCGAGGCGGTGCGCGCCCAGATGAAAGAGCGGGGTGAGAACCGGAAGCGGGATCGGATCGATGTCGATTGAGGCGCGGTTCCACGCGCGGCGACGTGAGGGCGCGCTGATCGGGCCGAATGCGGTGCTTCAGGCGGTAGCAGTGATGGAACAGCGGCTTGGGGTTGCCGAAACTCAGGCGATTCTCGCCGACGCGCAGATCGCCCGGCTCCCTTCGGGCGCGCACATGATCCCCGAGATCGAGGCGCTCAGGCTCCACCGCTGGCTGGCGCTGCATGATCCGATGGGATGCTTCGTGATCGCCGAGGAAGCGGGTGCGCGCACCGCCGATTACATCATCGCCAACCGCATCCGCGCGCGCCGCCTGCTGGCTGCTGCGCCGCCTGCCTGCCGTCCTTGCCGCCCCGGTGTTGATGGCAGCGATCAGGAAGCACGCCTGGACTTTCATCGGCGCAGGGGCCTTCACCACCGCAGGGGCCTGGGCCTTCACGATCGACCGCTCGGGCGCGGACGACACCACCATGCCGCCTGACAGCCTGTTCCACTGGTACGCGGCGGTCTTCACCCGGCTCTATCGCGCCCTGGTGGCACCCGACTGCACCTGCACCATGCAGGAGCCCGATTGCGAGATCGTGCCGCGCCGCAGCTATCGGATCGCGCGCCGAGCCTGATCCGCTATTCAGGTGCGGGGCCACAGCTCAGGCGGATTTCGCTGCCCTTCAGATCATAGGTCAGGGACGAACAATGGGCGATCTGGTCGCGCCCGATCCGCGTCAGCAGGTCAGGACGCCCGCGCCCCTTGCGGCGGCTGACGATGATCCGGCCCTTTTCGAAGCGCGGATCATCGGCGGCGATATCGCCCACGCGGTCAGGCTCGCCGTAATCCTCGATCCGCACCGCAAAGCGATCCACCACCAGTTCGCCGAGTTCGATCGGACGGGCGATCCGCATCATCCGGGTGGGCCGCTCGACGGCGAAATGCATCAGGGCAAGGCCATCCGAGCCGGGCTCGAACCCGCCGTCCTGATGGGTCGCGATGAAGTTGGCGGTAGGGGCCGTGATGAGGTTTTCGGCGCGTTCGGGGACGAAGATCATCATCAGCTTCTTCTTGCCGACCGGCACCTCGGTCCCGATCCGCGCATTATTGCCCCCGGCACGCTTCATCGGGAAGCGCAGCAGGCGCTCGCCTTCAACCGGCGGACGCAATGCGAAGGTAATCCGGTCATGGGGCAGGTATTGCGGGCCGATCACCCCATCGGCCCTGTCTGATACCGCCCGGCCAGCCCAGCTGACAGGGAGCATCGCCGGCCCAGCGCCGAAATCGGCCGCGACCGAGGTGATCTCACCATCGACCGTGACCGGCCCGAACTGCCACCCGCGCCGGTAGTCGCGCATCAGCCAGAGCCGCTGGGCGACGTCCGGGTTGATGATCGGCGGCCCGAATGCCTCAGCCGTTACCTCCAGCCGGACAAGCTCGCCATTGAGCGTGAGGGTGACGAGGTTGTTACCCTCCAGCACCAGCTCTGCCGGCAGTGGGGGGAGCGGCAGGGGGGCGGACCCTGGTGCAAAGGCGTCAGGCGGCGCAGGCTGCTGCGCTCCCAGCGCGGGGGCAAAGGACAGCGCCGCAAGCAAGGCAAGCACATGAGGCAGGCACGCTGGCATCGGATAGCACTCTGAAATCAGGGCCTTGCAGTCTAGCGCGCAGCCCCGGTCATCGCAATCATTCAGCCGCGGCGCTTCGCCTTGCGCTCCGCTTCGCGTTTCAGCGCGAGCATCTGGCCGACATCAACCACTTCGGCGCGGGCCTTCATCCAGCGGATCATGGCGATGGTCCAGACCAGCATCGCGGCCAGAAACAGGCCCAGCGCTATGAAGAATGCGGGCTCGCCTTCATGGGCTTGGGCATAGATCCCAAAGGCAGCGACCACGGGCATCAGCAGAGCTACCCACAGGCCCATCAGCAACCAGCCCCTGCGGCCACGCGGTACGATGTTGAAATTGCCGGGGCCGCGCCGATACAGTACGAAGGGTTTGTCTTCATCACGCATCGCTGTTTCCTTTACTGGCATCGCCTGGCGGGCGTCCGCGGCGCGCGGGTGTGCTGCGGGCGGGCTTTACCCCGCGCCGCGTCAGCGCCTCGCGCAGCAGAATCTCGATCTCGGCGTTGACGCTGCGCAGTTCGGCATCGGCCAATCGCTGGATTGCATCGTGCAGCGCCGGATCAAGACGCAGGGCAAAGGCTTTCTTGGCAGGCATGTTGGCAAAATCCGCCCTATCCCCTGCGGGCGGCCTTTCTCCTTTAGTAAAGCGACCCTGCGTTCACGACCGGCTGGGCTTCCTGCTCGGCGCAGAGCACCACCATCAGGTTCGACACCATCGCCGCGCGGCGTTCGTCATCCAGTTCGACCACGTTCTTCTCGCTGAGCTGGGTCAGCGCCATCTCGACCATCGAGACCGCGCCCTCGACCAGCTTGGCGCGTGCCGCGATGACGGCTTCGGCCTGCTGGCGGCGCAGCATCGCACTGGCGATTTCGGGGGCATAGGCAAGGTGGGTGAGACCGCATTCGTCGACCGTGATCCCCGCCACCGACAGCCGCTCGATCAGCGCAAGGCGCAGCTCGGCGCTCACTTCCTCGTGGTTTTCACGCAGGGTGATTTCGGTATGTTCGATATCGTCATAGGGATAGCGCGAGCCGATCTTGCGAACCGCCGCTTCGATCTGGGCGGTGACGAATTCGCGGTAATCGTCGACATCGAACAGCGCCTGCGCGGTGTCGGTCACGCGCCACACGACTTGCGCCGCCATTTCAATCGGGTTGCCGCGCGCGTCGTTGACCTTGATCTTTTCGGAGATGACGTTGTTGGCACGCACCGCGATCTTCTTGCGGGCGAGCCACGGCAACACCCAGCGCAGGCCTTCGTTGCGATCAGTACCCTTGTAGGCGCCGAACAGCTGGATCGCGGCGGCTTCGTTGGGGTTGACCATGTAGAACCCGCTCAGCGCCAGCACGCCCGCTGTCAGGCTGATGATCGCCCCGATCACCGCCAGCCCGTTTTCCTCTTCCGGCCCGACGCCGGCGATGAACAGCATCACTGCCAGCGCCACCAGCGCAAGGCTGACCAGCAGCATCACATAGCCGCTCTGCGTCGCGGCCGGGGTTTCGCGGCTGCGATTGAGGGCAGGGGTATCATCAAGTGCCATGACGAATCTCCAATTCGATATAATTATGATATCATATTTATATCAGATTCGTGGCCCGTCAAGCCGATTTGGCCAGACACTGCGGCTGGGCTGCTCATCATCGCTTGGCGAGAGGGCTGGTTTCGCTGTAACTGTCTGACACGGCCGGGCCGCAGCAAAAGGGGGGCAGACACTGGTGCAAGGCGGCAATGACAGCCCGATTGGCGCGCGCCCGCTGGTGTTCATGAGCTATTCGCGCGGCGATCTGGCGCGTGCGCGGCCGGTGATCGATCTGCTCGAAGGGGCCGGGTTCGATGTGTGGTGGGACGGGCGGCTGGAGGGCGGCGAGAACTTTCTCCAGACCACCGAAGCCGCGCTCGAAGGGGCCGATTGCGTGGTGGTGTTGTGGTCGGCAACCTCGGTGGCCTCGCACTGGGTGCGCGACGAAGCCCAGCGCGGGCGCGAACGCGGATGCCTTGTGCCGCTGACGATTGACGGCACGATGGCGCCACTGGGCTTCCGGCAGTTTCAATTGCTCGACATCAGCGGGTGGGACGGCTCCGCGGGCAGCGATCTTGCACAGCGCATCCTTGTGGCGGTGCAAGCGCGGACGGGGGTGGACGTCGCGGCGTCACCGGTTTCGCGTCAGTCCCTTGCCAGCCACGCTTCATCGCCTGCCCAGGCTTCGTCCCAAGGCGGCCTTGCGCTGTCGCGCCGGACGCTGATGATCGGCGGCGCAGGCGTGGCGGGCGCAGCGGGCCTTGCGGGCGCCTGGCAGTTCGGCCTGCTGGGCTCTCCCGCCTCGGCGGCGATCTCGATGGTGGTGCTGCCCTTTGCCAATCAGACCGGCGATCCTGACAAGAAGTATTTTTCCGACGGCCTCTCACGCGAACTGCGCACCAAGCTTGCCCGCAATCCGCGCCTCAAGGTCGCGGCGCCGACATCATCAAGCGCGATCGAGAGCGAGGATGATTTCGCCATCGGCCGCAAGCTCGGGGTCGGCCACATCCTGCGCGGCAGCGTCCAGCGCGATGCGGTGCGGGTGCGGGTCAGCGCCGAACTGGTCGAGATCAGTGGCGGACTGGTGCGCTGGGCCGAAACCTATGACCGCGCGCTGGAGGATGTGTTCGCGGTGCAATCGGAAATCGCCGAGACCGTCGCCGTATCGCTGGTGGCCGAAATCGCCAGCGCCAGCGAAGCCCAGCGCGCTGCGGCAGCGCAGCAGGAAATCGGCGGCACCAGCAATGTCGCCGCCTATGAAGCCTTCCTGCGCGGCATGGCGCTGTATGATCTTTCCGCCGGGGAGGACACCAACCGCGCGGCGGTGGAACAGTTCGATGCCGCGATTGCCGCCGATCCGAACTATGCCGCCGCCCATGCGATGCGATCATCGATGCTCGCCTCGGTCGCCAACACCGCGAGCAACAGTGCCGAATCGCGCAAGCTGTTCGAGGAGGCGCTGGCTGCGGCCAAGCGATCAATCGCCATCGAGCCGCGCCTGTCGCGCGGGCATCTGGCGCTGGGCTTCGTGCTCAACAACGGCTGGCTCAACACGGCCGAGGCTGCGACGCACTACAATGCCTCGCGTGAGCTTGCGCCGGGGGATGCCGACGTGCTGCGCGCGGTCGCCAATTTCCTCGCCTATGGCAAGGATACGGCGGGCGCGGTGCGGCTGATCAATGAAGTGCTGGAGCTTGACCCGCTCAATGGCCGGGCGTTCCGTTCGGCAGGCTATGTGCTGCTGTTCGCGCGCGATTATGCCGGCGTGGTGGAGCGCATGAAGCAGGGGCTGGCGCTCAATCCGAGCCTGTCGGGCGCGCAGTTCGGCATTGCCATCGCGCAGCTGATGCAGGGCGATCCGGCAGCGGCCACGGCATCGGCCGATGCCGAGGTGGGCGAGGCCTATGCCCTTGCCGTCAAGGCCATCGCTGCGCATCAGCAGGGCGATGCGGCAGGATCGGATGCGGCGCTCGCCAAACTGGTGGCCTATGGGGATGGTCGCCGTTACCAGCGGGCCGAGGTGCACGCCCAGCGGGGTGAGACCGAAGCGGCGCTGGCCTTGCTGGAAGAGGCGCTGGAAGTCCTCGATCCCGGCCTGCTGTGGGCGCCCAATGACCCGCTGCTCGATCCTCTGCGCGGCGAGCCTGCGTTCCAGCGTTTGCTTTCCCGTATCGGCTCATGATACCACCTCAGCGCCCAATAGGGGGCTTATGAGGGGTACGAGCAATGAAGAAGATCGTGACTGTCGCCGTTGTGGCGGCTGGCGCTCTGGCGTTGTCAGCCTGCGGCGCCAAGGAAGAAGAAGCACCGGCCGAGGCCGCCGAAACCGAAATGATGCCGGCCGCTGAAGAAGCGCCCGTCGCCGAAGAAGAAGCGCCCGCTGCCACCGACGATGCAGCCGCCAATGCCGATGATGTCGACGAGAACGGCAATCCGATCGTTCTCGACTGACGGAAAATTTCACAACAACACGGTGCTTCCCTGCGCGATGACCCGAAACGGCCGGGTCTGCCGCGCAGGGATTACCTTCGCCCGGTGAAGGCCTGTGCCGGAAAGGCTGGCCCCATCACCCGCTGCAGCCACAGCTGCACCAGCGGATGCATGATCCGGGTATAGCGGCTGGGCTTGCCGTTCTGCCCGCAATTGACCCCGCCGCTCACCACGCCGATCAGGACAGGCGCGCGCATCACATTTTCCGACAGGATCAGAGGGCCGCCGCTGTCGCCATTGCAGGCCTGCTGACGGCCGGTCTCGCGCGCACAGAGCACCAGATCTTCGCGCGCACCGCCAAAGCCGGTGATGGCAGAGCAGCTGTTCCGATCACGCAGCGCCACCCGCCCGCGCAGCAGACTGGTCGGTGCCCCGGCAACGCCGGGCTTGGTGCGCCCCCAACCGAACACGAACGCCTCCATCCCATCGGCGATGGTGCGCTGGTCGACGCCCTCGCTGTCCAGCGTAATGCGTCGCAGTTCGCCCGCAAGCGTGCCGCTTCGTACGGCTCTCGTGTCATATCTGATAAGCGCAATGTCGAAGGCGAGCGCCCGGTCGCGTCGGCGACCCAGAAAATCGGGGTGCTGGAATGTTTCGAGGATCCGGTATTCATGCCCTTCCCGGCGGCTCGCGGGATTGTTGACCCCGAGCCGGATCAGGTGGCCGCTGTTCGCGCCGACCGCCACGCCCTGATCCATCAGGCAATGGGCTGCGGTCAGCACCCAGCCCGTGGCGATCACCGAACCGCCGCACAGCACCTTCTGGTTGGCTGGCACGGTGATGTTATTGTCCTCACCCGGGCGCTTGATCACATCGGGGCGCCACACCAGCGCGGCCCATGGCGCGGTTCCCGCCTTGACGGGAGTGCCCCTGATCACCCGCATGAGCGGTTTGCACACCCTGTCGCGATAGAACACGCCTCGGAACTCCACCACATGGTTCCGGCATGACCGGGCGCGGTCATCCTCTTCTGTTTCCGGCCCGTCAGCTTCGGGCATTTCGGGGATTTCGTCACGCCCATCGGACAGCCCTGCATAATCAAAGCCACCGCTGTCTTCGGTCAGCGGCGCGGCGGGATCGGTCTGGATGCGCTCCGCCAGCACCTTGCAGGCTTCACGGTCTCCGGCATTGCAGGCGATGTCGTATAGCGCATAGGCGCGCGGCACGTTGGCGGGCATGATCTGCCCCTGTTCCAATACCGCAGCAAGCTGGCGGCAGGCCTCGAAGCCATCGGCCGTGCAGGAGCGGAACAGATAGTACTCGATCCGGTCGGCATCGCCAGGATCGGGGGCGGAGGCGCTGTCCGCAGACGATACCATCAGATCGCCGACCACCCCGCAGATCCAGCGCGTTTCGTTGGTATCCGAGGCAGTCTCGCACACTGGCCCGAGCAGCACGATGGCGCGCGCAGGATCCTCGCGCGGGCCATCCTTTTCGGCATAGAGTAGTCCCACATCCCTGCAAGCTTCGCGCTCGCCGGCATCGCACGCGCGGACCAGCAGCGGTTCGTTGCGCAACGCTTCGAAGTTGATGCAGCCGCCTTGCCATTGCTGGCAACCGCGCTCGTAATAGGCCAGGCCAGCCTGCACTCGGTCTTGGTTCGGGGTGTCGTGCCATTCCCCGCGGAAGATCGCCCGGCCAAGCACGATGCAGGCGTCCAGATCACCGGCATTGCAGCTCAGTTTCTGGAACTGACGGGTCTGCGGCCCCGGTTCGCTTTCGAGGCCGCGCCAATATTCGAGCCCGGCGTGGCAGGCTGGCACATTGCCCTGCTGACATGTGGCAATCAGGAGCTGGCGCCCGCGCTCAAGCGCACCGGGATCGCGCGGCGCGGCAATCAACTGCTTGGCCAGAGCCACACAGGCTGTCGGCATGCCGCCGTCGCAGGCCACCCAGCGCACCATCTCGGCGGCCTTGGGTTCGGGCGCTCCGAACACGCCTCTCGCGAGATTGTCTGCATGGGGTTCGCACGCCGACAGCACGCCCCCCTCGCACGCCTTGGCAAAGGCATTGGGAGCCGTCAGGTCACCAGGAAGCGGATCGGCGCTTTGCATCAACAGGCCGAGCAGGTTGCAGCCATTGGCATCGCCGCCATCGCAGGCCTGGCGATAGAGCACCTCGGCGACCGGGCGCACCAGCAGGCGTCCTTCGCCGCTCTGGTAAGCAATCCCGAGTGTCGTGCAGGATGCTGCCATTCCGGCATCGCATTCGGCCTCGGCCCGGTCGGCCTCGGCCTGCTGCCGGCTCAAGAGCGCGTCGTCAGGTAAAACCGGCACTGATCGTTCGATCGGCTTGGAATAACTGCGCACCGTCGGCACGCCCTGCGGCTCCTGCGCGGCAACCGGTGTGGCTGCCACGGCCAGCAGAGCCAGCACCCACTCCACCAGCCTCGATCCACGCCTGCGCATTGCCGCGCTCCCCCAATACCCGGTAATAATGCCTCTTTCCCCGATCAGCGTCAAACCGGCGGGCCTTGCGCGGTTCGTGCTTGTAAGCCGACATGACTAGCGATTAAGCACCCAAGAGCCTGTCGCTGACGGCGGGCGGGAGACGAAGCGCCCATGCCTGCCGATCTGCCAGCGAGCCTGCCTGCCCCGATCCGTGACAGCTGGCAGTCGCATCTGGCGCTCGGCATCACCGGGCATCGTGCTTCCAACCCTTCGTTTGCGGCCCATGCCGCGGCAATTGCGACGGCGCTGGAGGCGCTGTTCGCCCGGATTGACACGATTGCAGCAGGCCTGCCGGGCGCGCGCGGTGCGGTGCGGCTGCATTCGCTGCTGGTCGATGGGACTGATCAGGTCGCCGCCGAACTGGCCTTGGGGCGCGGTTGGGAACTGGCAGTACCGCTGCCCTTCGGTGCCGATCTCAACGCCGCGATCAACGCACACCCTGCCAGCGCGGGCGATGCAGCGGCGTTGCTGGCCAGCAGGCCGGTTGCCGATCCCGCCGTCACTGCGCGGGCTGATGCGATCAGGGCGATCACCGCCCGCGCGCAGCTGTTCGAACTTGCCCACCGCGATGCCGAGGTCGAAGCCTTGTGGCTTGCCACGCTTGCCGATCCCGAAGACCGCGTCGCCGCCCGCGCCTTTGATGCGCTTGCTTCGGACAATGTTGCGCTCGCCGGAAGGGTGATGATCGAACGCACCGATCTGATGGTCGCGGTGTGGGACGGCAAGGTGGCGAACCTGCCGGGAGGCACCGGCCACACTGTCACCGCCGCCCTGACGATGGGCGCGCCAGTGCTGTTGATCGACCCGGCCCGGCCCGATGCCTGGCACATCCTGACCCGCCCCGAAGAGCTTGGCCACCTGAGGAGGACAGGCGCGGACACAGCCGCCCCCGACATGGCGCGGCTGGAGGCGATCATTCGTCAGGCGGTGGTCGCCGAGGGCTGGAGCCCGGCGCAGCTGGCGCGCGAGCAATGGCGGCCGCGCAGCGCGCGCCGGTTCGGGCTCTATCGCCGGATCGAGCGTGTGTTCAGCGGTGAGGGCGGGGCTTTTGCCTCGCTGCGGCTCGAATTCGAAGCGCCTGAGGCCATTGCCGCAGGTAGCGGAGCCGGGGTGATCGCTGCTGCCGAGGCGTTGCCCGGCGGTGACGGCGCAGTGGCCGCGCGGCTGGCCCGCGATGTGCTGCCGATGTTCGCCTGGGCCGACGGGATCGCCAGTCGCCTTGCCGACGCCTATCGCAGCGGAATGTGCGTCAACTTTGTGCTGGCGGCGCTGGCGGTGATCGTCGGTCTGGCTTTTCTGCCTACGGGTCTGAGCGAATTCAAATGGGCCTTTGCCGGGGTCGAGCTGCTGCTGCTCGCCGGGATTCTGGCGCTGACCATGGCAGGGTCCCGGCGCGGCTGGCACCGGCGCTGGTTTGCGATGCGGCGCGTGGCTGAATACCTCCGCCATGCTCCGGCGCTGCTGCTGCTGGGCGTGGCGCGCCCGACCGGGCGCTGGCCACGGCCGGGCGGGAGCGGGGGCGAGGCAGAGTGGCCCGAACATTTCGCCCGCCATGCGCTGCGCGATGTCGGGCTGCCGCAAGTGCGCGTGACCCGCGACTACCTGCGTGCTGGGCTGCGCACCGCCGTCTTGCCCCATGTTGCCGCGCAGCGCGCCTATCACGCTGCCAAGGCACACCGGCTGGAAGCGGTGCATCACCGGCTCGACCGCACCGCAGCTACCTGCTTCGTTCTCGCGGTCGCTTCGGTGTTGGCCTATCTGGTGATCAAGGGCGCTGGCGTGGCCGGTATCATCCCCAAGAGCCTTGCGGCTGACCTGTCGCCGGTCTTCACCTTCCTCGGCGTTGCCTTCCCCACGCTCGGCGCGAACCTTGCGGGCATCCGCTATTTCGGCGATTTCGAACGCTTCGCTGCGATTTCGCGGGTGGCGGCGGAACGGCTTGCCGGGATCGAGGCCCGCATGACACTGCTGCTGTCAGGCACGCCCGCAGCGTTGACCTATGGCGCGGCGGCGGATCTGATCCATGCCCTTGATGAAGCCGTGGTCGAGGAAATCGCCAGCTGGCAGGCAGTGTTCGGGGCCAAGCACCTCGCCCTGCCGGCTTGAGGCGCATCATCCCAGCAGCATGACATTCATCAGCCGGCCGGGAACGAGGAAGGCGGCAATGCCGGGGATCATCAGCGCGGTCAGATAAGTGAACACCAGATGCCGCTTGTGCGCCCGGATATCACCGCGTCGGGCGGTCGCGATGACCTTCCAGGCAGCGTGGAAGGTGATCGGCACGAACAGGTGGATCCAGCTGTAGCCGCCCGAAGACTGGATGAAGATCGCCGAGGTGGCGGTCACCAGCATCAGCGCCAGCCAGACCTTGCCGAGCCGCTTGTGCAGCGCGGTGCCCTTCCTTGCGAGCAGCAGCCAGCCGCCCAGCGGGATCGCGGGCAGCACGGTCGCGACATGGATGATGATCGGCAGCTTGTTGTAGTAATGCAGGTTCTCGACCATCCCGAGGCCCGCCCGGCCCAGCGCGACCAGCACGGCAAAGCTCATGGTGAAGCAGGCGAGGCTGACGGCGGTGCGGGCCACGGGGCCGATGTCGAAGCGGTCCGTGGTGCGGGCCGAGGTGCGGCGGATGGCAAAAGGCAGGGTGATGGCGTTCATCGCGGGTCTCCTGTGCAGCGGTGTGTCGGTTGCTGAAATCAGGATGGCGCCGGGCCGCTCGCGGGCAATCGCGCCTGCGCAAATGGCGAGGATCCTTCGCGAAATGACCCGAAATGCCGCGCTTTGCCACTTTACGAAGCGCGAACGGACGGGCACTTGCCTTGCATGAGCCAAGCGGCAGAGCCTTTCACGCCCCATCCCTTGCGCCAGATTCTGATCGATCTGGCGGTGATGAGCGTGATCGGGGTGTTTCTCGGCCTGATCGGGCCATTCGGCAGCGATGCCATGCCGCTTGCGCCGCGACTGCTGAGCTGGCTGGCCTTCGCCTATCTCGGCTATGCGATCTATCGCCCGATGGGTGTGGTGGTGACATGGGCCGAGCGCAGGCTGGCCCTGCCGCGCGCCGGGCTGTGGGTGGCTGCGGTGCTGATCGCGACCGTGCCGATGAGCTTTGCCGTGCAACTGCTCGACAGCATGCCCGATCCGGTGCTGTGGCCGGGGCTCGAGATGATGATGGCGCATTATTCGGCGGTGCTGGTGATCGGCGGCGGGGTGACGCTGCTGTTCAACCTGCTGAAGCCGGGACGCTCGCCCGACGCGGACGCGCTGGCGGTGCCGCCTGCCAGCGCCACCCGTCCAGCACAGGCTTCCCTCGCGCCTGAGCCTGCACCGCCTGCCGCGCCGTCCAACCCGCTGCTCGACCAGCTCCCGCCCGCACTCGGCAGCGCGATCATCGCGCTGGAGATGGAGGATCACTATGTCCGTGTCCACACCGCGCTGGGATCGGCGCTGGTGCTGATGCGGATGCGCGATGCCGTCGCGCTGCTGGGCGAGCTTGAGGGGATGCAGGTGCATCGCAGCTGGTGGGTGGCGCGCGGCGCGGTGGAGGATGTCCTGCGCGATGGGCGCAACATCCGTCTGTGCCTGCCGCGCGGGATCGAGGCACCCGTCGCCCGCGCCAAGGTTGCCGAATTGCGCGACGCGCGCTGGATCTGACACGCAAAAAGGCCCCCGGTGTCGCCACCGGAGGCCTCTCTCAATCAGTCAGCCAGCGCCTCAGTGATACTTGGCGCAGGTCACGTCGAAGCGATCAGCGTTCATCACCTTGTTCCAGGCCGAGATGAAGTCGCACACGAACTTGCCCTCGTTCCCGCCTTCGGCATAGACCTCGGCCTGGGCGCGCAGCATCGAGTTGGAACCAAACACCAGATCGGCGCGGGTGGCGCGGTATTTCTCCGCCCCGGTGGTGCGGCAGGTGCCGACATATTCCTCGTCGCCCGAGCCTTCGACCGGAGCCCACTTGGTGCTCATGTCGAGGAGGTTGCGGAAGAAGTCCGGCGTCAGCGTGCCCACGCGATCGGTGAACACCCCGTGCTTGCGGTTGCCGCTATTGGCACCCAGCACGCGCAGCCCGCCGACCAGCACGGTCATTTCCGGGATCGACAGGCCGAGAAGATGCGCCTTGTCGATCAGCATCTCCTCGGTGCGGACATCGGCCTTGGTCTTGAGGTAGTTGCGGAAGCCATCGGCGAAGGGTTCGAGCGGCTCGAAGCTTGCCGCGTCGGTGTGTTCGTCGGTGGCATCGCCGCGCCCGCCCATGAACGGCACGGTCACGTCGAAGCCGGCATCCTTCGCCGCCTTCTCGACCGCCGCCGAGCCTGCCAGCACGATCGCATCGGCCACCGAAAGCTCGCCGCGATGCTGTTCGATCACACCCAGCACACGGCTGAGTTCCTCCGGATCATTCGCCGCCCAGCCGCTTTGCGGCGCCAGCCGCACGCGCGCGCCGTTGGCACCGCCACGGTGGTCCGAATTGCGGTAGGTCGAGGCCGAGGCCCAGGCCGCCTTGACCAGTTCGGAGACAGTCAGCCCGCTGCCGAGGATCGCCGCCTTGAAGCGCGCGACTTCGGCATCCGACGCCGGACGGCCGGGAGGCACCGGATCCTGCCAGATCAGGTCTTCCGCCGGGACTTCCGGCCCCATGTAGCGGATCTTCGGTCCCATGTCGCGGTGGCACAGCTTGAACCAGGCGCGGGCGAAGGCATCATCCAGCGCCGCCTGATCGTTCAGGAACTTCTCGGAAATCTTGCGATATTCCGGATCGCGCTTCAGCGCCATGTCGGCGGTGGTCATCATCGTCGGCACCTTCTTCGACGGATCGCGCGCGTCGGGGGCCATGTCTTCCTCGGTCTGGCCGATCGGTTGCCATTGCCATGCACCGGCAGGCGACTTGACCAACTCGTAGTCATACTTGAACAGCAGGCGGAAGTAGTCGCCGCCCCACTGGGTCGGATTGTTCGACCACGCGCCTTCGATGCCCGAAGTGGTGATGTTGCCGCTGGCGATTTCACCCTCGTCGACCAGCCAGCCGAAGCCCATCTGGTGCAGTTCCTCGCTTTCCGGAGCGCCTGCGAAGGTGTCAGCCGGGGCTGCGCCATGGGCCTTGCCGAAAGCATGGCCGCCAGCGGTCAGCGCCACGGTTTCCTCGTCGTTCATCGCCATGCGGGCAAAGGTTTCACGCATGTCGCGGGCCATGCCTTCGGGATCATGCGGGTTGCCCTGCGGCCCTTCGGGGTTGACATAGATCAGGCCCATCTGGATCGCGGCGAGCGGGTTGTCGAGCGCCGCACCTTCCTTGGGGCGGATGCGGGTGGGAACGCCTTCGTTGACCCACTGTTCTTCGGTGCCCCAGTAGACGCTTTCCGGCTCGTAGACGTCAGCGCGCCCACCGCCGAAGCCGAACACCGGCCCGCCCATCGATTCAATCGCCACGTTTCCGGCGAGGATGAACAGATCGGCCCAGCTGATGTTCTTGCCGTATTTCTGCTTGATCGGCCAAAGGAGCCGGCGGGCCTTGTCGAGGTTGCCGTTGTCGGGCCAGCTGTTGAGCGGAGCAAACCGCTGCTGACCTGAGCCCGCCCCACCGCGCCCGTCACCGGTGCGATAGGTGCCGGCGGCGTGCCAGGCCATGCGGATGAAGAACGGGCCATAGTGGCCGTAATCGGCCGGCCACCACGGCTGGCTGTCGGTCATCAGCGCGGTGAGGTCGGCCTTGAGGGCATTGTAATCGAGCGCGTTGAACGCCTCGGCATAGTCGAAATCCTCGCCATAGGGGTTGGCGCTGCGGCCACCTTCCTTGAGGATGTCGAGCTGCAAGGCCTCGGGCCACCAGTCGCGGTTGGTGCGACCCAGCAGGCTGCGCATTTCGGCGGAACCGTGGAACGGACAACCGCCGCCTATTTCTCCGGTCTTGGCATCCATGATCGTTTCTCCTCTCGACTGTTATCGTGTCAGACTCGCCCCGCAGGGACAGGCCTATGAGACGAAGATTACGCTTTCAGGATGGCCCGTCCAATCGATTAATGCGCAGGGATTGATTGAGCAGGGCGATTAATCAGCCTCGTCATTGCGAGCGGAGCGAAGCAATCCATGGATTGCTTCGTCGCATGCGGCTCCTCGCAATGACGAACAAAAAAGGGCGGGCTCTCCGATGAGAACCCGCCCCCTTTGCTGAAGCGGTACGAAGCGCTTTACGCCGCCTGCGCCACGTCCTCGACCGGTTCGTTGCGGATCAGGAAGTCGAACGCGCCGAGGCCTGCCTTCGCGCCTTCGCCCATGGCGACGACGATCTGCTTGTGCGGCACGGTGGTGCAATCGCCTGCCGCATAGATGCCGGGCAGGTTGGTCGCACCGTGATCGTCGATCACGATCTCACCGAACTTCGACAATTCGAGGCCGGTCTCGCGCAGCCATTCGGTGTTCGGCACCAAGCCGATCTGCACGAACACGCCTTCGAGCTGGATGCGGCGTTCCTCGCCATTGGCGCGGTTCTTGACCACCAGCCCGCTGACCTTGCCGTTTTCGCCGAGGATCTCCGTGGTCTGGCCGTTGGTGATGATCTCGACATTGGGCATAGAGCGCAACTTGCGCTGGAGCACTTCGTCGGCGCGCAGCTTCACGTCGAACTCGATCAGGGTGACGTGGCCGACAATCCCGGCAAGGTCGATCGCTGCCTCGACCCCGGAATTGCCGCCGCCGATCACCGCGATGCGCTTGCCCTTGAACAGCGGGCCGTCGCAGTGCGGGCAATAGGCCACGCCCTTGTTGCGATACTCCGCCTCGCCCGGCACGCCGAGATTGCGCCAGCGCGCGCCGGTGGAAAGGATCAGTGACCGGGCGCGTAACGAAGCGCCGTTGGCCATCACGACCTCGTGATAGCCGCCGATTTCCTTGGCCGGCTTGAGTTCGACCGCGCGGGCCAAGTCCATCAGGTCGATGTCATATTCGCCGACGTGCGCCTTCAGGCTGTCGGTCAGCTTCGGCCCTTCGGTGTAGGTCGTGCCGGGCAGGTTCTCGATCCCGAGCGTGTCCATCAGCTGCCCGCCGAAGCGTTCCGCCGCGATGCCCGTGCTGAAGCCCTTGCGCGCGGTGTAGACCGCCGCCGCCGCGCCCGCGGGGCCGCCGCCCACCACCAGCACCTCGAACGGCGCCTTGGCGGCGAGCTTTTCGGCCTGCTTGGCGTCGGCATTCTTGTCGAGACGGCTGAGGATCTCGGCCAGTTCCATCTTGCCGTTGTAGAACGGCTCGCCATTCAGGAAGGTCGCCGGCACGGCCATGATGTCGCGCGCCTCGACTTCGCTCTGGAAGGTGCCGCCTTCGATCAACGTGGCGGTGATGCGCGGGTTTTCGAGCGCCATCAGGGTCAGCGCCTGCACCACGTCGGGGCAGTTGTGGCACGACAGCGAGAAGAACATCTCGAAGTGATAATCGCCCTCAAGCGCGCGCACCTGTTCGATCAGGTCGGCGTCAACCTTGGGCGGGTGTCCGCCAGCCCACAGCAGCGCGAGCACCAGTGAGGTGAATTCGTGGCCCATCGGGAGCCCCGCGAACCGCACCCACTTTTCCGCGTCACTCTCCCGGCGGATGACGAAGCTCGGCTTGCGATCATCGGTGCCGTCGAAGCGTGCGGTCACGAGATCGTGCAGCGACGCGATCTGTTCGATCAGCGCGCGCGTCTGGCGTGACTTCTCGCATTCGCCGAGCGAGGCGACAAGTTCCACGCCTTCACGCAGATTGCCGAGATAGGTCTTGAGCTGGGCCTGCATGGCAGCATCGAGCATGGGAATCCTCCGGGCGCGGGCAGAGAGGCCGCGCGGGTCAAATTGATGCGATCCGTGGGTGGGCAACACGAGGCCGGACGCCTTCACCCCAAATGGGGGGGAGGGGTGGTGACATCCGGCCCCGGCTACGACCCGAGGGCTCTTTGAAAGGCTCTCGGGCTTTTACGACCAGCGCAAGTCCAGGGGGGGTAGGTCCTGCGCGGGCCGGTCTTGTCGGGTCAGGTCAGATCTTGCCGACGAGGTCGAGCGAAGGAGCCAGCGTGTCGCTGCCTTCTTCCCACGCCGCCGGGCAGACCTGACCGGGGTTGGCGCGCACGTACTGCGCGGCCTTGATCTTGCGGGTCAGTTCGTTGGCATTGCGGCCTACGCCTTCGCAAGTGATTTCCATGATCTGGATCACGCCGTCCGGATCGACCACGAAGGTCGCACGGTCGGCAAGGCCCACGCCTTCACGCAGCACGCCGAAGTTGTTCGACAGCACGTGGTTCTGGTCGCCCAGGAACGGGAAGGTCAGCTTGCCGATCTTGTCCGAGGTGTCGCTCCACGCCTTGTGGCTGAAATGCGTGTCGGTCGAGACGGCATAGACTTCGACGCCCATCGCCTGGAGCGTGGCGTACTTTTCGCCCATGTCTTCCAGCTCGGTCGGGCACACGAAAGTGAAGTCGGCCGGGTAGAAGAAGAACACCGACCACTTGCCAGCGAGATCCGCGTCGGTGACGGTGAAGAAGTCCTTGCCCTTCTGGAAGGCGGTGGCGGTGAACGGCTGGATGGTCGAACCGATGATACCCATGGGAGTTTGTCCTTTGGTTGGGTGGTTGAGAGAGGGTTGATCTGACGATGCCCAAATAGGGATTATTGCGATGCACAAAAGTTGATTTGTGCGATTGCGAAAATCGCTTTTTTCAATCAGCGGCGTGGGAACCGATCGGATTTGGCGGTCAGGCTCATGCGGCGCCCGTGCAAGCTCCGAGGACACGGGCACAGCGGTTGGTCTGCTTTTCGGGGTTGCCGCCGGATTTCGCTATGGCCGAAACTGGGTGGATTGGCGAATGGCGGGTTTTATTCAATGCTGCCCGGTGATCAGCTTTCGCGTAATGACATCCCCGGCGCGGGCAGTGAGACCGAAATTGCAATCGGCACCGCGCGGCTTTCGAGCCGCCACCCCGAACTGACACAAGCGCCCTCAGCAAGCACGCATGTACGCCGACGCTAACAGCTGAGGCGGATTTCCTGCGCGCTCTTGATGTATTCAATCATGCTGCACTGCTCTAGAGCGGTGCGACCAATTTCGAACGAGAATATCGGATTTGGGCCCTTGTTGTCCGGAGCGGTCACGACGATTTCCGATGGGTCGTCATCGGCTGAAGCCGGTTCGGGAAGCCTGTCGCCTGCGCCCAACCCATCAAGCCGATCGCGAACGCGCACGGCAATGGCATCGAAACTGAACGGCCCGATAACCAGCGGGCGACCAAGACGAACAAGCCTCACCGGCCGTTGGACTCCGAAAAAGATGGGCTCTTCCCAGACTTCGTCAGTAGCCACACCATCATAAGCCTTGGCAATCGCTGCACCGGCGGCGGCAGAGGCAATGGGATAGGAGCCTGTATTTTCGACCGCAAAGAGAAGTCCCATCGACCCACCATCATGGGTAAATCGGGTGAAGCTCTGCGTATCGATCCTGCCAAACAAAGGAAAACTATACGGTGTGGCCAATGCCCCGCCGAGCCGTATCGCGACACGATCATGGGGAAGGGCCCAAGGACCGACGCTGCCATGACCCTCTATACCAGACACGCCCTCAAACCAAGAAACGCGCGCCTTGTGCGGCATGCCTTCAACGGTAAACTTGATCGACCGGTTGCGTCCGGTCAGCACTTTGGTTTTACCGATCTTGATATTCGACTTTCCCATCGGGAAGGCTGGCTTGATCTCCAAACGGGCAGCCGTTTCCGGGAGCAGGTTAAAGAAGTCAATCGCTCCCGTATGGAGCGCGATTTCCAGCAGCTCGCCCTTAACCTCGACCTCTATAGGTTCATCGAGGTCGAGGCTAAGGGCGTCATCTTGCGCAGCAACGGCTTGCGCCGTCACTGCCATAAACGAAGCGATGGCCCAACAGGCCTTCGTGCAATTCGCTCTTGCCCACACCATTGCGACAAGCTCCAAATGAAGCTTTGTTTCGTTTCACGTTTTTAGCTTAGACGCAATACGAGACCGGTCTCCTTAGTCGGATCAAAAACACAGCGACCAGAATGGGGTCGGAACCTGAAGGGCAGCTTTTTGCGCAGCTCCCTCGAAAGCGGACCTTCACCCCTCGCCGTTTCCTACGTCGCACACCGCTGATATCGTGGCAGCCGGCTCTTTCCTATCGTTGTGTCCGGCCTGCGAGGCCGTTTGCTCTCCAAGGCGTGAGAAAAGGCCCGCGTCCCCTGTCCGTCAACTTGCGCAGAGTGGTTATAAGAACCTGTAATTAATATGAAAAGTGCATAGGTCACAAGTTGACACGGTGTCAACTTTGTCAAGCGCTTTGCCGAATAGGGGGCTTTCGCTGACCCAATCTGCCCGCGTTCTTGTTGCGCTACCGCTTACGCTACTTGAGCGCGTCCTTGCTGCGCTACGCTTACGCTACTTGAGCGTGTTTTTGCCGCGCTACGCTTGCGCTACTTGAGCGCGTTCTTGCCGCGCTACGCTTGCGCTACTTGAGCGCGGTGCAGCAGCTTGTGGTCCGCCAGCACCAGCGCCATCATTGCCTCGACCACCGGCGTGCCGCGAATGCCGACGCAGGGATCGTGGCGGCCCTTGGTGACCACCTCGACCGCCTCTCCGGCCGCGTTGATCGATTCCACCGGGGTGAGGATCGAAGACGTCGGCTTGAACGCCACCCGGCACACCACCGGCTGCCCGTTCGAAATGCCGCCCGCCGTGCCGCCCGCGTGGTTGGCGAGGTAAACCGGCTTGCCATCCGGTCCCGGTCGCATCCGGTCGGCGTTTTCTTCGCCGCTAAGGCGTGCGGCTTCGAAACCGTCGCCGATCTCGACGCCCTTGACCGCGTTGATGCTCATCATCGCGGCGGCGAGGTCACTGTCGAGCTTGGCATAGATCGGCGCGCCCCAGCCTGCGGGGACGCCCTCGGCGACGCATTCGACGATCGCGCCGAGCGAGGAACCGGCCTTGCGTGCCGCATCGACCTTTTCTTCCCAGCGCTTGGCCGCAGCGGCGTCAGGGCAGAAGAAGGGGTTCTTGGCGATCTCAGCATAGTCGATGTTGGCCGGGTCGATCCGGTCACCGCCCAGCTCGCAGACATAGGCGGTGATGGTGACTTCGGGGATCACCAGCCGCGCCACCGCGCCCGCCGCCACCCGCGCCGCCGTCTCGCGTGCCGACGACCTGCCGCCGCCGCGATAGTCGCGGATGCCGTATTTGGCGTCATAGGCGTAATCGGCATGGCCCGGGCGGTATTGCTGGGCGATCTGCGAGTAGTCCTTCGAGCGCTGATCGGTGTTCTCGATCATCAGGCTGATCGGCGTGCCGGTGGTCTTGCCCTCGAACACGCCCGAGAGGATGCGCACCAGATCATCCTCGCGGCGCTGGGTGGTGAAGCGGCTCGTCCCCGGCTTGCGGGCATCGAGGAAGGGCTGGATGAAGTCCTCGGAGATCGTCAGCCCCGGCGGGCACCCGTCAACGACCGCGCCCAATGCAGGCCCGTGGCTCTCTCCCCAGGTTGTAAAGCGCAGCACGCGCCCGAAGGTGTTCCAGCTCATGCTGGCTCCATTACTCAAAGTGCCGTTCGTGTCGAGCGCAGTCGAGACACCTTGACTGATGCATCTCGACTTCGCTCGATGCGAACGGGGATTTGTGCGGGAGAACACTAGCCAAGCGAGCGTGATTAGGTCAGGAACTTTGCGCTCAAGTAGCGAAGCGGTAGCGCGACAAAGACTCATGATCGCAAAACTCTCAGGCAGACTGGACGCGACCGGCGAGGACTGGGCCATCGTCGATGTCGGCGGGGTGGGCTACCTCGTCCACTGCTCCAGCCGCACCCTCGCCGCCTTGGGCGAGTTGGGGGAGGCCTGCACCGTCCACACCGAATTGCAGGTGAGCGAGAACGACATGCGCCTGCTGGGGTTCGCCGAGCAGGCCGAGCGCGACTGGTTCCGCGTGCTGACCGGCGTGCAGGGCGTGGGGAGCAAGGTAGGCCTCGCGATCCTCTCCGCCCTCTCGACCGGCGAACTTCGCGACGCCTGCGGGCGCGGCGACGCGGCGATGGTGGCGCGCGCGCAGGGCGTGGGGCCGAAGCTGGCGGGCCGGATCGTCAACGAGCTGAAGGACAAGGCGGGCGCGATGCCGGGCGGCTCGGGCGGGTTTGCGCCGAGCGCGGCGGCGGCTCCTGCCGGCAGCAAGGGCGCGGACGCGGCGAGTGCCTTGGAGAACCTCGGGTTCAAGCCTGCGGTGGCCGCACAGGCCGTGGCGCGGGCGCTAGAGGAACTGGGCGAGGGCGCGAGCGAGGGTGATCTCATCCGGGTCGCGCTGAAGAAGGCGGCGGGTTAGAACACAGTCAGGACAGGAGAGAACCCATGCGTATCGCCATCACCGCCGCTCTGGCGCTTGCCGCCACCCCGCTCGCCGCGCAGGACATGAGCGCGTTCAAGCCCGGCCCGGTGCTGGCCGAATTCGGTTCCCATGCCCCGGTGCCGGGGGTGGAGCAGCTACCCTCCGATACCGAATTCGCCATCGCCTTCGACGTTTCCACCCCTGCCGCCGAAGGCGGCGTGAATCGCGGCTTCGACAGCGCCGCGCGCTTCCTCAATATGCACGTTGCCCACGGGGTGCCGCAGGAGAATATCCGGCTGGTGGTGGTGGTCCACGGCAAGGCCGCACTCGAACTGCTGACCGATGAAGCCCACGCCGCCAATGGAGCTGCGCGCGGGGGTGATAACCCATCCGGCAAGCTGGTGGCGGCGCTGCTGGAGGAAGACGTGCGCTTCATCCTGTGCGGCCAGAGCGCGGCGGCGTACGGCATCAAGCCCGAGGATCTGATCCCCGGCGTGGAAATGGCGCTGTCGGCGATGACCGCGCACGCGCTGCTGCAACAGAGCGGCTTTACGGTGAACCCGTTTTGACAGGCCCCACCCCCCTCCACGCGCCAATCCATTCAGGCACCCGCCAACCGGGCGATCCCGACGCGGCCCTGCGCCCGCGCAGGCTCGCCGAGTTCGTCGGGCAGGAAGCCGCAAAGGGCAACCTTGCCGTCTTCATCGCGGCCGCGCGCGCGCGGGGGGAGGCGATGGACCATACCTTGTTCTTCGGGCCTCCCGGCCTCGGCAAGACCACGCTGGCGCAGATCATCGCGGGCGAGTTGGGCGTCGGCTTCCGTGCCACCAGCGGCCCGGTGATTGCCAAGGCGGGCGATCTGGCCGCGTTGCTCACCAATCTCGAACCGCATGACGTGCTGTTCATCGACGAGATCCACCGCCTCTCGCCTGTCGTGGAAGAAGTGCTCTATCCCGCGATGGAGGACCGCGCGCTCGATCTCATCATCGGCGAGGGGCCGAGCGCGCGTTCGGTGCGGATCGACCTGCCGCCCTTCACCCTGATCGGCGCGACCACCCGGCAGGGCCTGCTGACCACGCCCTTGCGCGACCGCTTCGGCATTCCGGTGCGCCTCAATTTCTACACCCATGAGGAGCTGGAGCGCGTCGTGACCCGCGCCGCGGGCCTCATGGGTCTCGCCATCGCGCCCGACGGCGCGCACGAAATCGCCCGCCGCTCGCGCGGGACGCCCCGTGTCGCCGGACGGCTGCTCCGCCGTGTGCGCGATTTTGCGGATGTCGCAGGCAGCGCCACCGTCACCCGCGCGGTGGCGGACGAGGCGCTGACCCGGCTGGAGATCGACCGGCTGGGCCTTGATCTGATGGACCGCCGCTATCTCACCATGATCGCCACCACCTACAAGGGCGGCCCCGTCGGGATCGAGACGCTCGCCGCAGGCCTCGCCGAGCCGCGCGACACGGTCGAGGAGGTGGTCGAGCCCTACCTGATCCAGCTCGGCCTTGTCGCCCGCACCGCACGGGGGCGGGTGCTGAACGATGCAGGCTGGATGCACCTTGAAATGACGCCGCCCAGAGAATCACCCCCGCCTCAGGCTGGGTTGTTCGAAGACTGAGACGGGTCCTTGCGGGCTGGTGCGGGTTAACCTTTTGCCTAACCTCGCTGTGGTTTTCGGTGCCAGTTCGGGACAGCCAAGCGGAAATCCCGCGATTTCATGGCGATTCCGGCGGGCTGATGACCGCTTGGATAGTTAACCCAATTGCCCCTTGGCGCCTTCTGACATCAAAAGAAGGCTGGATTTGGAGGAGTTGCGGCTGTCCCGCCGCTCCTGCCACACAAGCAGGGTAACGACCATGTCGCTCAAACTGGCCATCGCGAAGCTTTCCGCCGCTGCTGCGGGTGTCGCATTGTTGCAAGGCGGCGCTGTGCGCATGGCCGAGCCGATGAACACTGCTGCGCCGGATTACTCGACCAACATCGACAAGAAGCTGGTGCAGGTCGATCCGGTGACAGGCGCCCGCTATATCAAGCAGGATCGCGATCGCGTGATCCCCATGCCGGAGGAGCGTCGTCGCCGCATCGTCGAGCGGACGATCGAATGCCAGCCGGTCGGTCCGGGCGCAGCCGGTGCTGCCAGCATGCCGGCAGGTGCGGTGCAGGCCTATTTCGATCCGGCTGAATGCCCGCCCATCGCGCAGGTTGCCTATATGCCCGCACCGCTGCCTCCGCTTCCGCCGATTTCAGGCGGTGGTGGCCCTGGCGGCGGCTGGGGTGGTGGCTGGGGCGGCGGTTTCGGCGGCGGCCTCGGTTTTGGCGGTGGCGGCTTCTTTGGCGGCTTCTTCGGCGGCGGCGGTTCGTCCTCCGGCGATGTTTCGGTGGTGAGCACCACAACCACTGGTGGCGGCGATCCGGGCACGACAAGCAGCAGCAGCACCAGCGGTGGCAGCAGCGGCATCGTTATCGACATCGATATCGACAATTCGACGTCCACCACTTCGTCGTCGGGCCAGATCAGCTCGTCGACGGGTCAGGTTTCGACGTCGACCTCGACCGGTCAGGTGTCGAGCAGCACCGGCGCAGTGTCGAGCACCAGCTCCTCGGGCAATGTCTCGTCCTCGACCGGGGCGGTGTCGTCCTCGGGTAATGTTTCGTCGTCGACCGGGGCCGTGTCCTCGTCCGGCAACGTGTCGTCTTCGACCGGGGCGGTGTCGAGTTCGACGGGCGGTGTTTCCAGCTCGTCGGGTAATGTATCGAGTTCCTCGGGCAATGTTTCGAGCTCTTCAGGGAATGTTTCGAGCTCTTCAGGGAATGTCTCGAGTTCATCGGGCAACGTGTCGAGCTCGTCGGGCAATGTCTCGAGTTCCTCGGGCAATGTCAGTTCGTCGACCGGGGCAGTCTCAAGCTCGGGCTCATCATCGTCCTCCTCGTCGTCATCTTCGAGCTCGTCGTCGTCCAGTTCGTCGTCTTCATCGGGCGGCAGCAGCGGCAAGCCCGGCACCACTTCGGGTGGTTCGGGTTCCTCATCGTCGAGCTCGTCGTCGTCCAGTTCATCGTCCTCGTCGGGTGGTAGCTCGGGTGGTTCTTCCGGTTCATCGTCCTCGTCAAGCAGCAGCAGTTCGTCCTCCTCGTCCTCGGGCGGGGCGACCAGTGGAGGCAGCACCTCAGGCGACATGACAAGCAGCACCAGCAGCTCGTCGTCTTCGTCGTCTTCGTCCTCCTCGTCGAGCAGCAGCGGCTCGTCTACTTCAGGAAGCAGCGGTTCTTCGGGATCGAGCTCGTCCAGCAGCAGCTCATCGTCTTCTTCGGGCTCGTCGTCTTCTTCGAGCAGCAGCAGTTCCTCGTCCTCGGGCGGTCACGAAGTGCCTGCGCCGCCGATGACGGTTCTGTTCGGCCTCGCCGCCGCTGCGATCCTCGGACGCCGCAAGATCTTCGGCTGAGACATAATCTTTCGCCAAAAGCAAAGGGGCGGCCCGTTCAGCGGACCGCCCCTTTTGCTTTGCCTGTCGGGGCAGAGTTCAGGGTTGCTTGGTGACCGGCTGGCCAGCCTCTTGCCAGGCGAGCATCCCGCCATCGAGATGCTCGACCGGCTTGCCCGTCACCGCCGCCAGCTTTTCGCCCGCCATCCCCGATCTCTTGCCCGACCGGCAGTAGAGGACAACCTCGCGCCCATCTGACAGATCGAGTTGTGCAGGGTCGAAGCGGTCGAGCGGGATGTGCTCCGCGCCGGGGATCACGCCCTCGGCCACTTCCTCGTCGGTGCGCACGTCGATCAGGCGGACATTGCCCGCCTTGATCCGGGCCGCGAGCTCTTCCGGCGAAATGCCAACCAGAGGTGAGGCTTCTGGCAGCGGCACAGCTGCATCATCCGCCGCATCCGCCGCACCCGCCATCGCCAGTTCGAAGCCGAACGGTGCCGAGGCCGGTGCCTTGTTCCGCTCACCTGCCTTGCTCGCATCGCCTCCGCACGCCGCAACCAGCAGCGGGAGAGGCAGCAGGAGCAAGGACAGGCGCGTTGGTGTCATGCAGGCCCTTATGCCGCAAGCTTGCGCAGGACGTAATGGAGAATCCCGCCGTGACGGTAATATTCCATCTCGTTCGCGGTATCGATGCGGCACAGCGCGGTGAAGCTGAACTGGGTGCCGTCCTCGCGGGTAACTTCGACCGTGACGTCCTGACCCGGGGTCAGGTCAGCGAGGCCGCGGATCGAGAAGGTGTCGGTCGCCGTAAGACCGAGGGTCTGGCGGGTATCGCCATCCTTGAACTGGAGCGGCAGCACGCCCATGCCCACGAGGTTCGAGCGGTGGATGCGCTCGAAGCTCTCGACGATCACCATGCGCACACCCAGCAGGATTGTGCCCTTGGCCGCCCAGTCGCGCGACGAGCCGGTGCCGTATTCCTTGCCGCCGATCACCACCAGCGGGGTGCCAGCTTCCTTGTGCTTCATGGCGGCGTCGTAGATCGGCATGGTCTCGCCGCCGAAGGTCGAAAAGCCGCCTTCGACGCCCGGGACCATCTCGTTCTTGATGCGGATATTGGCGAAGGTGCCGCGCATCATCACTTCGTGGTGGCCGCGGCGCGAGCCGTAGGAGTTGAAGTCCTTCTTGGTGACCTGATTACTCATCAGGAACTTGCCCGCGGGTGAGTCTTCCTTGATCGAACCGGCCGGCGAGATGTGGTCGGTGGTGACCGAATCGCCGAGGATCGCCAGCGGCTTGGCGTCGATGATGTCGGTCACCGGCGCCGGCGTCATGGTCATGCCCTCGAAATAGGGCGGGTTGGCGACATAGGTGCTGCCCGCGCGCCACTGGTAGGTGTCCGAGGGCTCGACCGTGATCGCCTGCCAGTGCTCGTCACCGTCATAGACGTTGGCATAGCGGCTTTCGAACATCGAGCGGTCGATATTGGCGGCGCGGTGCTCGGCAATCTCGGCGTTCGAGGGCCACAGGTCGGCCAGCATCACGTCATTGCCGTTCTGGTCCTGCCCGATCGGCGTGGTGGAGATGTCTTCGGTGACCGTGCCCTTCAGCGCATAGGCCACCACCAGCGGCGGCGAGGCGAGGAAGTTGGCGCGCACGTCGGGCGAGACGCGGCCTTCGAAATTGCGGTTGCCCGACAGCACCGAGGCAGCGACGATGTCATTGCCGTTGATCGCGGCGCTGATGGGCGCGGCCAGCGGGCCGGAGTTGCCGATGCAGGTGGTGCAGCCATAGCCGACAAGGTCGAAGCCCACGGCATCGAGGTGCTCCTGCAGGCCGGACTTCACGAGGTAGTCGGTCACCACCTGCGATCCCGGCGCGAGCGAGGTCTTGACCCACGGCTTGGGCTTCAGGCCCTTCTCGTTGGCCTTCTTGGCGACCAGACCGGCGGCGATCAGCACATCGGGGTTCGAGGTGTTGGTGCAGGACGTGATCGCAGCAATCACCACGTCACCGTCGCCGATGTCGTGATCCTTGCCTTCGACGCCCACGCGCGCCGGGGCGGCCTTGCCATAGACCTTCGACAGGTCGCCGTTGAACAGCTCGTCCACCTCGGGGAGGATCACCTTGTCCTGCGGGCGCTTGGGGCCGGCGAGGCTGGGGACGACAGCGGCCATGTCGAGGCTGAGGGTCTTGGTGAAGACCGGCACGTTGGCCGGATCGAACCACATGCCCTGCGCCTTGGCATAGGCTTCGACCAAGGCGATGGTCTCCTCGCTGCGGCCGGTCAGGCGCAGATATTCGATGGTCTTGTCGTCGATCCCGAAGAAGCCGCAGGTCGCGCCATATTCGGGGGCCATGTTGGCGATGGTGGCGCGGTCGGCGAGGGTGAGGTTGGCAACGCCCGGGCCGTAGAACTCGACGAAGCGGCCCACCACGCCAACCTCGCGCAGCATCTGTACGCAGGTCAGCACGAGGTCGGTTGCGGTCACGCCTTCGGCCATCGCGCCTTCGAGGTAGAAGCCGACCACTTCGGGGATCAGCATCGAGACCGGCTGGCCGAGCATCGCGGCCTCCGCCTCGATCCCGCCCACGCCCCAGCCGAGCACGCCGAGGCCGTTGATCATGGTGGTGTGGCTATCGGTGCCGACGCAGGTGTCGGGATAGGCAACCATCACGCCGTCCGGGCCTTCCGAAGACCACACCGCCTGCGCGATGTGCTCAAGGTTGACCTGGTGGCAGATGCCGGTGCCCGGGGGCACGGCGGAGAAGTTCTTGAAGCTCTTGGAGCCCCACTTGAGGAAGTCGTAACGTTCTGCATTGCGCTCATATTCGAGCGCCATGTTGGCTTCCATCGCCTTGGGGTGGCCGAATTCATCGACCATCACCGAGTGATCGATCACGAGGTTGACCGGCACCAACGGGTTGATCTTGGCGGTGTCGCCGCCGAGCTTCTTGATCGCATCGCGCATCGCGGCCAGGTCGACCACGCAGGGCACGCCGGTGAAATCCTGGAGGAGAACGCGCGCCGGACGGTACTGGATTTCCTCGCCGGTGGTGGGGTTGTTCTGCCAGTCGACCACCGCCTGAATGTGCTCGCGCGCGACGGTGAAGCCGCCGTCTTCGAAGCGCAGCAGGTTTTCCAGCAGCACCTTCATCGAGATCGGCAGCTTGCTGATGTCACCGAGCTGCTCAGCGGCTTTCGCGAGCGAATAATAGGCGTATTCCTTGCCGCCCACATTGAGGGTCTGGCGGGTGCCGAGCGAATCCTGGCCGATTGCGGTCATGAGAAGGTTTCCGTCCTTTCTTGTCCCGCCCCCGATCCACCAAGGGCGCGGAAATTTCGCCCGCGCACCTGCGCTGTCTCGCGCGCGAGGTCAAGGGGGCCAAGGGACATTCGCCCTCGGGAAATGGTATCAGGCTGGCAAGTCGGTCGGGGCAGTGCGCGCGGGACGGGCGGCGAGCCAGCATCCGGTCACGATCAATGCCGTTCCCGCCAGCGTCGGCCAGGTCACCGCCTCGCGGAAGAACAGCCAGCCGAACAGTGCCGCCCAGACGAAGCCGGAATATTCGGTCGGCACCAGCGCGCTTGCCGGGGCTCGGGCATAGGCCCAGGCGATCGATAGCGAGCCTGCCACCGTCAGCGCGCCGGCCGCCAGCAGCGGCATCAGCGCAACGCCCGAGGGCATTTCCCACAGGAACGGAGCAAGGGTCAGCAGCACCAGCCCGCCGATACCGCTATGGAAGGTCGCAATCTCCAGCGGCCCTGCCACCTGCGCTTGCCGCCGGATGATGATGAAGTTGTAGGCATAAAGCAGCGCCGAGACGAACAGCGAGGCGACACCCAGCGCGGCGCGCTCGTCGAATTCGCCCTGACCGATGCGTCCGCCGACAATCACCAGCGTGCCTGCAAAGCCGAGCACGCTCGCCCCGATGGCCGCGCGGCTGATTTCCTCTCCCAGCAGCACGCGGGCAAGGTATAACGCCACCAGCGGCGCGATGAAGCTCAATGCAATCGCTTCGGCCAGCGGCAGTCTGGTGAGCGCGAAGAAGAAGGTCAGCGCCATGAAGGCCGACACCACCCCGCGCTCCAGATGCAGCTTCCAGACAGCCCTGGTCGGCATCGCTGGCCCGCGCGACAGCCACAGGGGCGCGATCAGCGCGGCCCCGATGAAGGCGCGCAGCACCGTGGCGGTATAGGCCCCGATCATCAGCGCGGCCTCCTTCATGAAAGCGTCCATCAGCGACAGGAAGCCGACGCCCGCCAACGCGGCAGCAAAGGGGAGAAAGGCGTGATGGCGCGCGGTCATGCCGCCGTCCATAGGCGCGCTCTCGGCGCAGGTCACGCCTGCGCATATTCATGCAGATGAAAGCCAAGATAGTTGATAGATATGGGGCGCTGCGCCTATGGCTGCGGCACAGGATTGCGCCCCGATGTGATGGCGGGCGCGGGGCGAAAAGGCATTATGGCGATGAAGTTTTCCGTGACATTGGCAGGCAGCGGTGCGCTCGCGGTCCTGCTGGCAGGTGCTGCGCTGGCGCAGAATGCCGCGACGCCTCGCCCCGGAACCCCGCCGATGAAGGCTGAGGAGCAGGGCGGCCCGCTGGTGATCGAGATGCCCAAACCGGGTGGAACCTTCGCCGATGCTTTCCCGCAGACCGTGTCCGATCCGGTGGTGCAGGGCGGCATGGAAACCCCCGCCCCGCTGGTCCAGGCGTGGACCGTCGGGCAGGCTGCGCGGCTGGTCGCGGTGATCGAGGGTATCGGGGCTGAGGGCCTTGATCCTGCAGATTATGATCTCGAACCACTCAAGGTCGCGCTGGCGTCCGGGCCTTCGGATGAATTGAATCAGCTCGCCTCGCAAAGCTTCGTGTGGCTGGTCGAGGATCTGCGCGACGGTCGCACGCCCATGGAAGCGCGCGAACAGTGGTTCGTGGTCGATCCCGACCGCGAACGTTATCGCACCGGCGATATTCTGGCCGAGGCTTTGGCAAGCGGGGACATTGCCGGGACGCTGGCCAAGCTCAATCCGACCCATCCCGATTACGCGCGGCTGCGCGACGAGCTGGCAAAGACACCTGCCAGCAACACAGCCCGGCACAAGCTGATCCGCGCCAATATGGATCGCTGGCGCTGGCTGGCGCGCGATCTCGGTCCGCAATATCTCATCACCAACGTGCCGGAGTTCCAGCTGCGCTTGACGGTGAAGGACCAGATTATCCGCACCTATCGCACCATCGTCGGCAAGCCGGGGCGCACTGCCACGCCGCAGCTCGCTGAAATGGTCGAAGGCGTGGTGTTCAACCCGACCTGGACCGTGCCGCAGTCGATCGTCAAAGGCGAAGGACTGGGGGCCAAGGTGCTCGCCAACCCCGCCTGGGCGAAACGCAACGGCTATGTCGCGACCAGGGGCGCGAACGGCTATATCACCGTGGTGCAGCAGCCGGGGCCGGGCAATTCGCTGGGGCTGATGAAGCTGGAGATGCCCAATCCCCATGCGATCTTCTTCCATGACACGCCCTCGCGTCATCTGTTCGCGAACGAATTTCGCGCGCTGAGCCACGGCTGCGTGCGCACCGAACGCGCGCTGGAGCTGGCGATGACGATGGCAATCCTCGGCAAGGGCGCGACCAAGGACGAGGCCGTCGCCATCTCGACCTCGGGCAAGTACACCAAGGTGATGCTGGAAAAGCAGTGGCCCGCCTATATCACCTACTTCACCATGGCGACCGACATCAACGGCGAGATGGCGACCTTCAAGGACATCTATGGCCGTGACACCAAGGTGTTGGCGAGCCTCGACAAGCCGCGCGTGCGCGAACGGACTTATGTGCCGACCGACGAGGTGATCGTGATCGAGGATGATCTCAGGGACAGCTAGGCGGGGGGCAATTCGTCGAGCATGGCGATGACCTGTCGCCGGTAGAACCACGCTGCGGGCAGGACGAAGCAGGACAAGGCAAGCGCCTCCTCCCAGTGCGACGGTTCGCCCGAGACGCCGGGCAATCCCCACATCCAGCGCGCCGCGACGTAGGCTGCGGCCAGCCCGGTGATCATCGCGACGAGCAGTCCTGCTGGCGTGCGGATGCGCTCGCCCAGCAATAGAGCGACCGGCAGGCCGAATATCGCGAGGTAGAAGGCCACCATGAAGGTGCCGCCGATCGAACCCAACGCTATCGCAGCGCCGCCGACGACAAGGAAACTCAGAAGGTCCTCAAGCGATGTCGCGGAGAAGGCCCCACCAAAGCTGGCGGCAATGACATATAAAAACATCAGCGAACCAGTGCCGACCACTCCCGCGGCGATACTTGCCGGGGCAATAGCAGAGGCAGTAGCGGCCAGCCGTGTTGCCGGAGTGCCGAAGCCGCCCCTGTATGCCACGCCTCAGTAAGCGCTGGCGGCCGGGGCGGTGCCGAAGTCGAGCGACTTGCGTTCGTAGCGCGCCAGTTCGGGGAGCGGCTGGATGCTGCCGTCCTCTTCCAGACCGAGCGAATCGGCGAAAAGCAGCCGCCCGCCTGAAAGGTGCATCAGCGCGATGCGGAACTGTTCCTCGCCCATGGCAAAGCAGCCGTTGGAGCGCCCGAGCCGGCCCCACTTTTCAAGGTGGGCGCTCTCGGCATAATCGGCACGGTGCATCACGATGTAGCGGCGCAGCGCCGCCTCGTTGCTCTGGTCAAGTCCGCCGAGGCGGACCGAGGTGCCATAGCGCCCCTTGTACCACTCCCAGGTCACGTAGGCCCCGCGGCTGGTGGCGTTGGAGCCTTCGGTGTTGGAGAACTGCTTCAGCCAGCCGTCATGCTGCGGGTCGGAGCCCTGCCCGTGGCTGACATGGTAGGACTGCACCTCGCCCCGGTCGAGATTCACGAAATGAAAACGCGGCTTGGCCGAATGCAGGCCGAAATCGGCAATGGCCACGATGTCGCGCTTCCAGATCGCATCACCCGCCCGCGCCAGTTCGCGCTGGGCGATGTCGAACAGGATGCGGTCGCGCGGGCTTCCGGGCGCAACCGAGGCAAATACGCGCGCGGGCAGGGCGAGTGCTGCCCCGGCTGCCAGAGTGCCTTTCAGAATGTCGCGACGCTGCATTGCGCCGTAACGTAAACCGGCAGCGTCGCGTTCCCAATAACGCAATTGGCGCAAGCGCGCGTTTTGTCGCAGCTGTGCCTCGTTTCATGGCGCTGGCGCCGGGCAAGATCGTTCTGAAGCGTCTTTTCAATCGCTTCGCCGCTTGCGATAGGAATGGCTTGGGTGGCGAAGGAGCAAAGGCGATGAAGGCCGTAATCGTCAAGGCAGGCGGCGTGCTGGCTGCAGGTCTCGCGCTGGTCGCTGTGCCGCTCGTGGCGCAGGAAGCCGAGGTTCCCCCGGTCGAGCATTACCACAATGACGAGGATGACAACGCCCTCGCCGCGATGCCGACCAAGGTCATCAGCGTGGAGGATTTGACCCGGCTGATCAACAACCGCGGGATGAGCCTGCAATGGATCGCAGGCCCGGCGCGCGGGGAGGTGCGGGTGCTGGTGGATACGGCCACCGGGCAGTGGACGCTTATGGGCACGCACAGCACTGCAGCAGGTGCCTATGTCAGCGTGGACGGTTTCATCAGCGAGGTCGGGGACAAGTATTTCCAGTTGACCGGCAATCTCACGATCCTCGACACGCCTGATCAGGGACGCATCTGCCGCGCTTTTGGCGATTGGCGATTCGAGATTACGCAGAACCGCAAGTATTACCGCTTGCGTCATTTCGAATGGTGCGACGGGCTGACCGACTACATCGATATCTATTTCTGAGGCCAGCGCCGGTTTTCGTCCGCCATCGTCAGCATCGAGGCGGCATGGCGGGCAGCGACGATGCGCGGATCATCGCCGTATCCGCCGCCCAGCGCGCTGGCGACGGGCAGGCCGCGCCGACGGCTTTCGGCGATCACGAAGCGGTCGCGCAAGGCCAGACCTTCATCGGACAGGGCAAGGCGCCCCAGCTTGTCCTCGGCGTGCGGATCGACGCCTGCCTGATAGAGCACGAAATCGGGCGCGAAGTCAGCCAGCACTTCGGGAAGGTGGCGCGTGAGGGCCTCCATGTAGCCATCATCGTCTACCCCGTCAGGCAGGCCGACATCGCGGCTGGAACGCGCCTTTCGAACCGGAAAATTCTTTTCGGCATGGAGCGAGAGAGTGAAAATGTCCTCGCGCCCGGCGGTGAGGCTGGCGGTGCCGTCGCCCTGATGCACGTCGCAATCGACGATCAGCACGCGGGCCGCGTCCCGTTCCGCGATCAACCGGTTGGCGGCGACCGCCAGATCGTTGAAAACGCAATAGCCCGCTCCGGTGTCATGCAGCGCATGGTGGCTTCCGGCGGCGGAGTTGGCGGCGTAGCCGTGCTGGCGGGCCAATTGCGCTGCGAGCCATGTCCCACCGTTGGTATGACGTACGCGCGAGGTGATTGCCGGGGTGACGGGAAAGCCGATCCGCCGCTCCTTCTCGCGCGGGACTGCGGCACGGAACACCTGATCGACATAATCGGGGCAATGCACCGCTTCCAACCATTCGCGGGGCATGGGCTGCGGCGCGTGTTCGGTGATCGCGGCGCCGCTGGCGCGCAATTCCTCCATCACGAGATAGTATTTGTCGAACTTGAAGGTGCCGCGTTCCGGGGGCGGGGCCCCATGCCTTACGGCGTAATCGGCATGGTGGACGACGTGGAGCATCGCGCTCTCAACCCGGCAGCCAGCCTGTATGTTCCGCAAGGATCTTGCAACCCAGCGCGATCAGGATAACGCCGCCCGCCCGTTCGGCCCATGCGCCCCAGCGGTCGCCTGCGATCCGGCCCAGAAACACGCCAGCCCCGCTCAGCGCGAAGGTAACGAGCCCGATCACCGCCACCGCAAGCCAAGGCGGGACATCGAGCGTCGGCAAGGTAATGCCTGCTGCCAGCGCATCCACGCTGGTTGCAACGCCCGCGATCAGCAGCGCCTTGCCGGTCAACTCATTGGCAGCCTCCTCCTCGCCGACATGCCCGCCCAGCATCCGTACCCCGAGGAAGGTGAGCAGCCCGAAGGCGATCCAGTGATCGACCGCTTCGATATAGGCGAAGGCGACCGCGCCGACCCCCCAGCCGATCAGCGGCATCATCGCCTGAAACACCCCGAAGGTGAGCGCGATGGACACGCCGCCCACCATCGTCGGGCGGAATCGTGCGCCTTGGGTCAAGGCGACGGCAAAGGCGTCCATTGCCAACGCGATGGCGAGCAGCAGGGCTTCGATCATGGAGCGATCGGCGAGGGGGCCTCCGCCAGCGCAGTCAGTTCGGCGAAAATCGCATCCTCGCTGCGGCTCGCCGCATTGCGCCAGTTGGCGGCGGTGTCGAGGTTCACCGCCTGCCCTTCAGCAGTCAGCACCAGCAGCGCGGGAGTGCCTGCCATCTCGGCAAGGCCAAAGCGCCGGGGAACGGCAAGGTTATGCCCGTCGCCCGTCTGCGGCAGGCCGACATTGACGAACACCAGCTCGTACTTGTCCGCTACCAGTGCGGTGAAACGCGGGGTTTCCAGCCATCCGGCGAGTGCGCGGCTATCATGACACCAATTGCCGCCCATCACCAGCAGCACCCGCGTGCCATTGGCACCGGCGCGGGCAAGTGCGGCGTCGACATCGCCCATGGCATCGGGCGAAACGGCGTAGGACTTCGCCTCGGGATGGGCAGCAGCAGCGGACTTGGGCTCCGGCCCGCCTGCACAGGCGGCGAGCGCCAGCGCCGTGCTGGCCGCAATCAGAGCGCGGATCACTCGGCGGCTTCGGCGGGAGTCGCGTGGGGATCGAAGGCGGTGGCCTCGCCCCGCTCGATGGCAGCGGCCTTTTCCTCGACCAGCTTGACGATGTGATCGAGCATCGCCTCGTCGTCGATCGCATGGGCCTTCATGCCGCTGAGGTAGACCATGTGCTTGCCATTGCCGCCGCCGGTCAGACCGATATCGGTCTCGCGCGCTTCGCCGGGTCCGTTGACCACGCAGCCGAGCACTGAAAGGCTCATTGGTGTCTTGATGTGTTCAAGCCGCTTTTCGAGCGTTTCGACCGTGCGGATCACGTCAAAGCCCTGCCGCGAGCAGGAAGGGCAGGATACCACCCTGACCCCGCGCGTGCGCAGGCCCAGGGCCTTCAGCATGTGGTACCCGACCTTGATCTCTTCTTCGGGCTCTGCCGACAGGCTGACGCGGATGGTGTCGCCAATTCCGGCCCACAGCAGGCTGCCCATGCCGATGCTCGACTTCACCGTGCCGCCGATCAGCCCGCCCGCCTCGGTGATGCCGAGGTGCAGCGGGCAATCGACCGTTTCCGCAAGGCCATGATAGGCCGCCACGGCGAGGAACACGTCTGAGGCCTTCACCGCCACTTTGAATTCGTGGAAATCGTGATCCTGCAACAGCTTGATGTGATCCAATGCGCTTTCGATCAGCGCTTCGGGGCAGGGCTCGCCATATTTTTCGAGCAGGTCTTTTTCGAGGCTCCCGGCGTTCACCCCAATGCGGATGGCGCAGCCATTGGCCTTGGCGGCGCGCACCACTTCGGCAACGCGGTCGGCCGAGCCGATATTGCCCGGGTTGATGCGCAGACAGGCCGCGCCCGCGTCGGCGGCTTCAAGGGCGCGCTTGTAGTGGAAATGGATGTCGGCAACGATGGGAATGCGCGCGCCGCGGGTGATCTTCTTGAAATCGCGGGTCGATTCCTCGGTCGGGCAGGACACGCGGATAATGTCCGCGCCCACTTCCTCGCACCGTCGGATCTGATCGAGGGTCGCCTTCACGTCCTCGGTCGGGGTGTTGGTCATGGTCTGCACAGTGATGGGAGCATCACCGCCGACGGGGACATTCCCGACCATGATCTGGCGACATTTGCGGCGCTCGATGGTGCGCCAGGGACGGATGCTGGACATGGGAGCGCATATAGCCGCGCGCGCGTGACGGAGCAATGACCCGCGCGCTTGACTTGCCAAGGCATCGCGTCAGTCTGCGCGGCGAGAGGGGGAGACCATGCTGACCGACACCGCAATCGAACTGCGCTCTGCATCGCCGAGCCTGCTGATGCGGGCAATCAAATGGGTGGTGAGCCGGCAGACTCCGGTCTTCCCGCTCGACGAGGCGGGCTTTCATGCGACCATGGCGGGCCGCAAGCTGCCGCTCGACGCGCCGATGCCCGAGGGGTTTCGCAAGCGCTTTGCCGTCGAGGAGCGCGAGCTGCTGGGGCACAAGGTGGTGACGCTGCATCCGAAATCAGGGCCCCAAACTGGTGAGCGCGCGTGGCACATGCTCTATTTCCACGGCGGCGGGTTCGTGAAGCCGATGTTCAAGGTCCACTGGCCGCTGGTGGCGGAGATGGTGAAGGTGTGCGGCATCAGCGTCACCGTGCCGCTTTACCCGGTGGTGCCGGAAGCAAGCTATGCCGCGCAGGATGCGCTGGCCGATGCGGCGTGGGCGGATCTGGCGGCGCGGCACGATCCGGCGCGGATCATCCTCAATGGCGATTCTGCGGGGGGGCATATGGCGCTGGCGCTGGCCTTGCGGCTGGCAGCGGCAGGCGGGCCGACACCCGGCAAGCTGGCGCTGTTCGCGCCCTGGCTCGATCTGGGGCTGGCGGACCCGGCGATTGCTGCAGTCGAGCCGCATGACGTGATGCTCAAGATCGGAACCTTGCGTGCCTGCGGGGGGCTGGTGGCTGCGGGGCGGGCGATGGACGATCCTGCCGTCAGCCCGCTCTACACCCCGATGGAATATCTCGCATTGCTCCCGCCGACCCGCATCTGGACCGGGCGGCATGACCTGTTCATTATCGATTCGCGCAGCTTCCTTGGCCGACTGCGCGCTGCCGGGGTTGATGCGAAGCTCTATGAATACGAAGCCGCGCCGCACGTCTTCATGGCGATCCTCCCCACCCGCGAGGCGAAGGATGCGCTGCGCCTGCTCGGCGATTTCATCGCAAGCTAGAGTTTGAGCTCGTAGAGGAATTCCGGGTCAAGGTGGTCTCCCACCTTGAAGGTGATGTCGGCGATCTTGGCAAAGCCATACCGCTGGTAGAACCGCTGGGCGCCGAAGTTTTCCGAATAAACGCTGAGCAGCACCGCATCATGCCCGCCCGCGCGCGCCTGTGCCAGCGTCCAGTCCATCAGTTTCGCGCCGATGCCATGGCCGGTATGGGTCGGCAGGCAATAGAGCTGGCCAAGTTCGATCGGATCGCGCGCACCGCTGAGCGCGGTGTAGTGGCTGGGGTGGCGCAGCTTGCAATAGGCCACCAGCGCGCCCGCATCCTCGACCAGACAATGCGTGCATTCGCTCCCGGCGATTTCTGCGGCGACCGGGCCGGGGCTGTGCACCTGCGCCAGAAAGGCGGCGAGGTCTTGCGGCGTGTAGAGGTGGCCGAAGGCGGCGATGAAGGTCTCTGCGCCGAGAGCTGCGAGCGCGGGCGCATCTTCGAGTGTGGCGGGACGGTAGATCATGGCGCGCGCCCTAGCCTGTGCGGGGCGTGCTGTTAAGCTGGCGAAAGCCGCAGGGCCGCGTTATGCCTTGCTGCCATGAAGAAACTCATCGCTGCGCTTGCCCTCGCCCTCCTGTCTCAACCCGCGCTGGCCGAGGAAGCCCCCAAATGGTCGCTCGCGATCCACGGCGGTGCGGGGACGCTCGATCCCGACAAGATGACGCCGGAAAAGCGCGCCGAATACGAGGCCGCCTTGCAGAAGGCGCTTGATGCGGGCGCGAAGGTGCTCAGCGATGGCGGCGATGCGATGGACGCGGTCAAGGCGGCGGTGATCATCATGGAGGATTCGCCGCTGTTCAACGCCGGCAAAGGCGCGGTGTTCACCTGGGAGGGGACGAACGAGTTGGACGCCTCTATTATGGACGGGCGGGATCGCAGCGCGGGCGCAATTGCCGGGGTGAAGACGGTCAAGAACCCGATCCTGCTCGCCGATAAGGTCCGCACCGACAGCGAGCATGTGTTCCTGATGGGCGCGGGCGCGGAGGCTTTCGCGCTGGAAAAGGGCTTTGCCGTCACCCCGCCCGAATATTTCGCCACGCCTGCGCGGCGCGAGGCGCTGGAGCGGATGAAGGCCAAGCAGCTTTCGGCGCTGGATGTCGATCACAAGTTCGGCACGGTGGGCGCAGTGGCGCTCGACCAGAACGGCAACCTTGCGGCTGGCACCTCGACCGGCGGGATGACCGGCAAGCGCTGGGGCCGGGTGGGCGATGCGCCGCTGATCGGCGCGGGGACCTATGCGGATAATCGCGCCTGCGCGGTGTCGGCGACAGGGTGGGGCGAGTATTTCATCCGGGTCGGTGTGGCGCACGAGATTTGCGCGCAGTTGAGTATGAACGAGCTTTTCAGACAGGGGCTGGCAGCGCTGGGCATATTCCCGCCCGCAACAAACGAGCCGACGATAACCGCGCAAACCATCGCCGACGAAGTCATGGACGATGTGGCGCGATTGGGCGGCGATGGCGGGGTGATCCTCGTCACGCCCGATGGCGAAGCGATCTTCAGCTTCAACACCACCGGCATGTATCGCGGCCGGGCGACCAGCGCAGGGGTCAACGAAGTCGCGATCTTCGGCGGCGAGGAGAAGGCCTCGGCGACGCCCGATCACTAAAGCTCCTTCCCCTTGGGGAAGGGGTTGGGGATGGGGGCTCTGCCCTCTGGGAGGTGGTAGCCCCCACCCCCTGACCCCCTCCCCCAAGGGAGGGGGAACCCGGTCAGTAGATCTTCCCCACGATCGGCAACCCGCGCTCCGGCTCGGCGAATTCCTTGATCACCTTGCCCACGCGGGACAGGGTCAATTCGCCGATGGGTTGCATGGAATCTTCGGACTGACGGGCCCGGAAATAGCAGGCGAAAGTGAGTGGCGGCTGGCCTTTCGGCCCTTCGGCAAACCCGATGTCGATGTAGTTATACTCCGTTCCGCCAATCAGCCCGCTGGTGCCGGTCTTGTCGCCCGCCACCCAGCCTTCGGGCAGACCCGCACGGACACGCTTGAGGCCGGTCTGCGTCTCGACCATCCAGCGCTTCAATTCGGCCCGCTCGGCCTCGGGCAGGACGTCGCCATAGACGATCTTCGCCACGGTGCGGGCCATGGCGGCAGGGGTGGTGGTGTCGCGGAATTCGGCCGTGGGGACGTTGTTCATCTCCGGCTCGTAACGATCGACCCGGCTGACTTCGTCGCCGATGCTCCGCCAGAAGGCGGTCAATCCGGCTGGGCCGCCCAGATTGCGCAGCAGGATATTGGCCGCCGGATTGTCCGAGGTGACCTGCGTCGCCCGCGCCAGTTCGCGCAAGGTCGCGCCGGTCGCCAGTCGTTCGCGGGTGAAGGGGGCATGGGCAAGCAGATCCGCCTCGCTCCACGTCACGCGTCTGTCGGCATCGATCAGCCCTGCCGCATGGCGTTGCAGCAGCAGTGCGGCGAGCGAGAACTTGAACGAGGAGGCATGGCCAAAGCGGCGATCCCGGTTGATGCCGACCGCCATCCCACTGACCGTATCATAGATCTCGACCCCCAGCGTGCCGCCGCCTGCTGCCTCGATGATGCGCAGTTCGGCGGCGAGCCGTCCGATCGGGCTCTGGTCGGGCGGAATGCAGGCCGAAGCCCCCAGCGCGAGGCTGCCGCCAATGAAGAACCTGCGATCAATCATCATGAGTACTTGTCCGCCTTGCGTTTGCCGAACCGCATGTCGGCTTCGAGCCTGGCGCGCAATTGCGCATAGAAGGCTTCAAGGAAAGCCCGCTCGTCGCCCGCGCCGGGCTGCCAGCCGATTTTGCGGCAGATCGTGTCGTGAACCGCCTTCAGCGCCTCGGGCTGGGCATCGCGCAGCATCCGTTCCAGCGTCTGCAATTCCTTCTCGCCATAGACCGCAAGTTCTGCATCGCCAAAGCTGTAGCGCACCCCGGTCAGCTCGCTCGCACCCTCGGCGGCTGCGGCCCCCTTGGTCGACAGCGCGTCGGCCAGCGCGGTGCGCGTTCGTTCGACCACCCATGTCCCGGCGACGATATCGCCGGCGCGCAAGCGGTCACGGTTGAAGAACGGGAACAGCAGGAACAGCACGAACCAAGCCGTCATCACCCAGCCTAGCGGGCCGATGTCCTCGCCCGCATTGCTGAGCGCCAGCAGTGTGAACAGCGTGACCAGCGGATAGAAGATCTCGATATCGCGCAACAGGTTGCGGGCAATCACCGCTTCGGGGGTCAGGCGGGCGCTGCCCCGTGCGGCGATGCGGATGCCGACCATCCGTTTGCCCAGTGTCGCGCCGCGCGGGCCGAGTTCCTGCACCAGGAAATAGCCATACCAGGTGGCGAACCCGATCAGGGAGAAGATCACCAGCAGGAACTCCGTCGCGCCGCCTGGCGGCCCATCGGCGCTGATCTTGGTGCTATCAAGCAGCCCGCCCGCGACCCACAGCAGCACGAGATAGAAGATGACCAGACTGAACACGACGATCATCACGTCGATCACCAGCGCCGCGGCCCGGCTCCCGCGAGAGGCGATGGTGATCGGCAAAGCCAGCCCCTCGGGCGTGATCAGCGTGCGCGTGCGGCGGTTGTCCCTCGCAAGGGCAGATGACCGGGCCGGAATGGCTGCGGTGGGGCTCATCCGGCCTCCGGGAGCGTTGCATCGCCTGACGGGCGCGGGCGGTAGAGGAAGAAATAGGCGAGCCAGAAGGTCAGCATCGTCCCCCCGATCACGAACCGGCTGTCCGCGCCATCGACCAGCTGGCGCGGGAAGGCTTCAAGCAGGGCGGCAATGATCATCATGATCACTACGCCGACCATCACCACCGCAGAGCGTCGCCCCGCTGCCGCGGCCGCTTCGAGCACCGGCAGGTTGCCCGGAAAGGCCATGCTGCGTCCTATATGCAGCCCCGCGGCGCCCGACAGCAGGATGCCGAACAGCTCGGTCGTGCCATGGACCGAAAGCCACGCGGCCAGCTCCACGACCAGTCCCTGTCCATCGAACAGCCACAACAACGCGCCCAGCATGGCGAGATTATGCACCAGCAGCATCAGCGAAGGGATGCCGAAGGCAAAGCCCAGCGCGAAGGCAAGGATGCACACGGCAGAATTGTTGCTGAACAGCTGCGCGGCGAAGGCCGACAGTCCCATTGCGCTGTCTTCCGTGGCGAGCGTCTTGAGCAATTCCTCGCGGCTTGCCCCCGGCACGCGGGTCTCACCTGCACCAGCGGGGAACAGGCGATAGAACCACGCCTCGTCCGAGGCGACCAGCAGCCAGCCGACGATTGCGCCTGCGACCATCACGAACAGCGCGATGCAGATATCCAGCCACAACGCCCGCACCGCGCGGCTCCAGCCGCCCAGCAGAAAGTCTTTCAGCCAGCGCACGAAGCCCTGCCGCGGGCCATAGACCTGGAACCATGCGCGCTGCACCAGCGCTTCGAGATAGGCGAGCGTGGCCGCATCGAGGCTGGTCTCGCGCGCCACGGCAAGGCTCGATGCAGCGGTGCGATAAAGCGCGGGCAACGCGATCAGATCGTCGTCGGCAATGCGCTTCAGCCCTCCGCCTTCCATGCGCCGGACGATATCTTCCAACCTGCGCCAATCGCCTTCGCGTTCCAGACGAAAGCGATCCGATCGCAGGGCGGCGCTTTCGATATCGGGCGGAGCGGCGACCTGTCCGCGCCCGAACCATGAGGAGATGACTGGTGCCTTCATGGGTGCCTTATCCGATTGCCTCGTTGCCGCGAATCGTCAGATAACGGTCAATCAGGCGCGTGCCGATCGCGTCCCAGGGGGCTTCAATCACGTCGATCCCCATGCGCCGCAGCCTGCCCAGTACCAACTTGCGTTGCTGGGTCAGCGTATCGGCTGTGACGGCGCGGGCGAGGGTGGCGATATCGCCCGGCGGGGCCTGAGTCATCCGCTCCAGTTCGGCATCGGCCATCGTGACGAACAACACCAGATGCTTGCCGACCAGCCGCCCAAGGCTTTCGACCATAAGTTCGGCGCTGGTGGGATCGGTGAAATCGGAGAACACCACCACCAGCGACCGGCGTTTGAGGCGTGCGGTGAGGGTCGCCAGTGCAAGAGTGAAATTGGGCTCGGCGGCTTCGTAATCCAGGCCTGCGGCGGCGCTTTGCAGGCGGTGGAAGGCGCGCGGATCGCCGATGAAGGGCGTCATCACCTGCGGCCTGCGGGCAAAGCCGAACAGTGCGACCTTGTCCCCGCCCTTCAGTGCGACATAGGCGCATGTGAGTGCCGCCGAAACCGCGCGGTCAATGCGCGGCAAGCCGTCGACCGGCTCGCACATGGCCTGCCCGCAATCGAAGGCGAACACGATCTGGTTGTTGCGCTCGCTCTCGTTCTCGCGGGCGTAGAGACGGGTGTGGCGCGCACTCGCCTTCCAGTCGATCCGGCGGCGGTCCATGCCGGGCTCGTATTCGCTCAAGGCCTCGAACTGCGTCCCCTCGCCCCGGATGCGCCGGGCGATGAGGCCAAGCTGGGCGTTGCGCAGAAAGGTCTGCAAGTCGGGCGATCGCACTGGCGAAAGATCAGGCCAGATCCGCACAGTAAGCTCAAGCGGCCGGGACACTTGCCGCGCGCCGAGGCCGAGGGGGCCGTGCCACCTGAGCCATGCCGTGCCCAGTTGCGCCGATCCGCGCCGGGTGGGCGTGACTGTGATCGAGCCCTCCCACAGCCCGACTTCGGGCGAACGCGGGACGGGGATCACCGCCCGGCCCTGTTCCAGCAAACGCGGGTCGCCCTCCAGCGCGGCTTGGACATCGCCCCGGTGGTACTTCGCAAAGACCGCGTGTGCGGTGAGGCGCGCAGGCTGGCCGACTTCGGTGTCGGAGGGCGTCTCGATCCCCCAGCGCGTCACGGCGCCTGCCAGCAGCGCGTCGATCAGCACCAGCAGCACCAGCGCCGCCCCTGCGAGCGGTGCGATCACCCACGCCCCCGGCGCGGTCGCGGCGATCACCACCGCAACCGGCGCGAGGCCTGCCGCACACCAAGCCGCTCGCTCGGTCGGCACAAAGGGCACGTTGACGCGCGGGAGAGCGAAGCGCGCCATGCCTTAGCGGGGGGCTTCGGTCACTTCGACCAGATCGGCGACCAGCGCCTCCATGTCGCGGCCCTCGATCTCGGCAGCGGGGGACAGCGTCAGGCGGTGGCGCAGCACCGGCACAGCGAGCGCCTTGACATCATCGGGGATCACGTAGTCGCGCCCCTCCAGCGCCGCGCGGGCGCGGGCGGCGCCGGACAGCAGCACAGCGGCGCGGGGTGATGCACCAACGGTCAGTTCGGCATGATCGCGGGTGGCGCGGATCAGGCGGACGACATAGGCGGTAATGTCGTCCGCCACGGTCACTTGCGACAGCGCTCCGCTGGCCGCTGCGATCCCTGTGGCATTGGTGACGGCGCTCACGCCCAGATCGGCGGGCCGCTGCGGGCCGGAACGCTGGCCGAAGCGGGCAACGATACGCGCTTCCTCCGCCGCGTCAGGGTAGGGCACCAGCAGCTTGAACAGGAAGCGGTCAAGCTGGGCTTCGGGCAGGGGATACACGCCCTGATTCTCGATCGGGTTCTGGGTCGCCACGACCATGAAGCTTTCGGGCAGAAGATGTGTTTCCCCGTCCAGCGTAACCCGGCGCTCCTGCATCGCTTCAAGCAGGGCGGCCTGGGTCTTGGGCGGAGTGCGGTTGATCTCGTCTGCCAGCAGCAGATCGCAGAAGATCGGCCCACGGGTGAGAGTGAACTGGCTGGTCTGGAAGTTGAACAGGTTCGAACCCAGAATGTCGCCCGGCAGCAGGTCAGGGGTGAACTGGATGCGCCCGAAATCGAGGCCCAGCGCGGTCGCAAAGGCATTGGCGAGGAAGGTCTTGGCAGTTCCCGGCGGGCCTTCCATCAGCACATGGCCCTCGGACAAAAGCGCAACCAGCAGCATATCGACCAGCTGCTCCTGCCCGACGATCGCCTTGGCGACTTCGGCGCGGATTGCATCGGCAAGGCTGCGGACATCGGCTAGGCTTGTGGTCATTGGTTGTTGGTCCTCAGGAAAGCTTGGCGTTCAGATCATCGAGCGCGCGGGCGGCGGCAAGGATGTCGGTGGGATTGGTCGCTGCCTCGAGCCGGGCGGCGCGACGGGAGAAAGGCTCCTCATCGGGAAGGCGGCGGGCCAAAGCGGCATCGATCGCTTCGGGGTCGGGCCGCGCAAGGCCCAGCCGTTCGGCCAGTCGCCGGGCGGAAAGTGCGGCATAGGGCGCGCCCAGCAGGGCATAGCGGCGCGCGCGCAGGATCAGGCCGGCACCATTGGCGATCAGCTGGCGCTTGCCAAAGGCGATGTCGGGGCCGGTAGCAGTAGCCGGCGGCCCGAACCGCTGGAATGCCCGCCAGCCGATGATCAGCAATGCCACCATCAGCGCCAGTGTCGCGGCCAGGAACGGCGGGCGGAAAGCCAGCGTCAGCAAGTTCTCGCTCGCACCAAAGCCATTCAGCGTCAGGTCGAACACCACCTCGTAGATGTCGCCCCCATAGGTCAGCTCGTCGATCAGCGCGATGGCGGCTGATGCGCGGGCGGGGTCAGCAAGGCCGTAATTATTGGCAAGATCGGGATCGACAAGAAAGGTGACCGGGTAGGCATCCTCGTCAGCCGTGCCGTCTGCGCCCAGACTGACCTCGAAGGCGAGCCTGCGGTTGCTTGCATCAACGATCAGCTGGCGCTGCCCATCGCCCTTCGCAGGCTTGGCGTAGAGCACCGGCGCAGCGGGCAACTGGCCGGTGTGACCAAGTCCGCTCCAGCCTGCCGGGGGCGCACCCTTCTGAGTCCCATCGACCAGCAGCGAAAACGTGTAGGGCGCGGGCAGATCCCTCGGCCAGCGGCTTGCCTGCACCCCGTCCAGCACCACCCAGCCGCGCTTGAACTTGGCGCGCACTTGCAGCGGCAGGTCATCGGACGGCTTGCCCGCCCGCCACTTGGGGACGATCACCAAAGTCGGCCCACTATAGCGGCGTTCGTTCAGCACCTTCGCCAGCTCCTCGGCATCGGCACCTGGCGGCGGGGTGAGAACGAGCAGGCCGTCGGTCTCAAGCTCGGCCGGGCTGCGCGAACGGGTGACGGTGTAGCCCTGCGCCTCGGTCAGTCGCACCAGCCCGGCATAGCCGTTCAACCCGTTGCTGGCGGCGTGGGCCTGGCCCTGGCCGCCTTCGCCGCCGAAGTCCGCGCCCGCGCCGATCAGAAAAGCGAGCGCCGTGAACAACAGCACGCCGACAGCGACCAGCGCCAGCGCGCCTCCGCGCGAGAACGCACCTTGCGTAGGTGCGGCCGCGTTCATGCGCCGCGTCCTTGCGGATCGATCCGGGCGAGCGCGAACTGGGCATAGGCTGCGCGGGCGGCTTCCCAGTCGGCGCGTTCGAGCGTCCGGAGCGCAAACAGGCTCGCCTCCACTCGCTCGGCGATGACCCTGAATGCCGTGCGCGCGGCATCGGGCAAGGCGGGCAAAGCGGCCAGCTCGCGCGCGGTGCTCGATGGCTCGACCCAGTCCGGACGCACATTGGCGATCTGGCTCACGCTGCGCTGGAGCAGCAGGTGGGTGGCCGCATCGAAACGCCCCTGGGCGGCAAGCCGGTCTGCATCCTCAAGCAGCGCGATGCTTGCTGCCCGGTCGGGCTGCCATGCGGCTTCTTCTCCCCCATTGCGCCCTCCCTGCCGTGCGCCTGCGCCAGGGCCGATCAGACGCACCAGCAGCACCAGAGCAAAGCCCGCGACTGCCGCCACCAGCGCCCATTGCAACCACCACCATGACGCCCCGAGCGCCTCGCCAACCGGGGAGAACAGCCGGGCGAAGAATTTGAACAGCTCGATCAGGGCCTCTTCGAACCAGCCGGGCTGGCGCGGAGGGACTTCGGGAAGCGGCACGGGTTCGAATTGCAGACTGCCATCACCGCGGAGCGCGTCCCAGCCATCGGGCGGCGAGGCGCCTGCGCCGGTGTCGGCGGCAGGAGGCTCGGCAAGGGGAGATGAAGTGGCCGCTGCGGTCATTCCGGCATGGTGGTGGCACGCACCGCGCGCGGGCGCAACTCGAAACCGCGCCTTTCCGTCCTAGCCCCTCGCCCGGGCTTGCGGATAGCTGCCCAGAATGCGCAATTCCTTGGAATGGAAGGCGCATTCTTCCAGCGCGCGGTCGACTGCCGGATCGCCGGGCGCGCCGATGATGTCGGCATAGAAGGTCGTTGCAGAGAAGCTGGTGCCTTGCTGATAGCTCTCCAGCTTGGTCATGTTGACACCGTTGGTCGCAAATCCGCCCAGCGCCTTGTAGAGCGCGGCCGGAATATTCTTCACCTCGAAAATGAAGGTCGTCATGACCGCCTCGCCAACCAGTGCCGCGACCTCCAGCGGCTCGCGCGCCAGAACGACGAAGCGGGTCATGTTGTCGGCGCTGTCCTCGACATTATGGGCGATGATGGTCAGCCCGTAGAGCTCGGCCGCGATGGCCGGTGCGATCGCTGCAACCGAAGGGTCGCCGCGCTCTGCGACATAGGCGGCTGCACCCGCAGTATCGGCATGGCTGAGCGGCACGATGCCGCGTTCTCTCAGAAAGCGCCGTGACTGGCCGAGCGCTTGCGGATGCGAATAGGCGGCTTCGAACCGGCGCCCTTCGGCGTTTTCCCCCAACGCCATCAGCGCGTGGTGGATTGGCATGAAATACTCGCCGACGATCGAAAGGCCGCTTTCGGGCAGCAGGAAGTGAATATCGGCGACTCGGCCGTGCTGCGAATTCTCGATCGGGATGATCGCCTGCGCCGCGCGCCCGTCCTTCACCGCGTCGAGAGCATCTTCAAAGCTGAAGCACGGCAGCGGCAGCAGCTCGGGGCGGGCTTCGGTGGCCGCGCGGTGCGAATTGGCGCCGGGCGAGCCTTGGAAGGCAATCGCGCGCAGCGGTTCGGCAGCGGCAGCAGCACGCATCCGGTCGACGATTTCAAGCGCGGGGCCGGGAAAGGATCGCATGATGCGACAGCGCCTAGAGGCGCAGAAGGCACGGCACAAGCCTGCTTGCAAAAGGTGCAAGAATTCGTGCCACGATCAGTCTTGCGCGCGCCGCTGGCCGACACTATGGAGCCGCCGGGATGACACAGGACAATTCTTCGCAGGATAACGCCGCAGGCCAGACCGGTGGTGGCGATTTGTTCAACACCGCTGCCGGCTGGGTGCTGTTCGCGGCTGGCCTCGGGCTGGGTCTGTCGATCCTCTCGGGCAAGTATTTCCACGGCAATGATCCCCAGCGTCCCGAACAGCTGGGCTACGTGATCGAAGGCGTTGCCGAGGATGCGGCCGGCCCGGCAGAGGTGTCGATTGCCGAGGTGCTGAACTCGACTCCTGTCGAAGAACTGATCGCGGCAGGCGAAAAGGCCTATTCCAAGTGCCAGAGCTGCCACACCATCGACGCAGGCGGTGCCAATGGCATTGGCCCCAATCTCGCTGGCGTGATGGGCGGCCCGGTCGCGGCCAAGGCCGGCTTTGCCTATAGTGCCGAACTCAAGGCGCTCGGCGGCAATTGGGACTGGGATCGGATGGACGCCTGGCTCAAGAACCCCAAGGGTTATGTCGCCGGCACCAAGATGAGCTTTGCCGGCCTCTCCAAGGTCGAGGAGCGCGCGGCGCTGGCGGCTTACCTCAACTCCAAGGGCGGCAACGTGCCGCTCCCGGCCTTTACCGCGGCTGCGGCTCCGGCCGAAGGCGAGGCTGCCGAGGCTGAGGCAGAAGGTGTTGCCGCTGCCGAAGCTGGCACTGATCCGGCGGCTGCCACCGAGTAAACTCCGAGAGGGCGGCCCTATGCCGCCCCTTTGAAACCCTGCGCGATGACATACCACTCCGACGAGCCCTTGCGGCTTGCCGGAGGTTTGGCGTGCTTGACGGTCGTAAAGTGCTTTTTCAGCAGGGCGAGCAGATCGGCATCGGTGCCGCCCGCCAGCACCTTGGCCACGAAGGCACCGCCGGGCGCAAGGTTTTCGACCGCGAACCACGCCGCGGCCTCGACCAGGCCCATGGTGCGCAGGTGATCGGTCTGCTTGTGGCCAACCGTGTTGGCTGCCATGTCCGAAAGCACCAGATCAGGCGGCCCTCCGAGGGCCTCGGCCAGCGCTTCCGGCGCTTCGTCCGCCATGAAATCCATCTGGAATATCGTCACGCCTTCGATCGGCTCAACCGGAAGCAGATCAATCCCCACCACCTCTGCCTTGGGCTTCTTGGCGCGCACCACCTGTGTCCAGCCGCCCGGCGCGATCCCGAGATCGACCACGCGGGTCGCACCCTTGAGGAGCGCGAATTTCTCGTCGAGTTCGATCAGCTTGTAAGCCGCGCGGCTGCGATAGCCGTCGGCCTTGGCCTGACGGACGTAGGGATCGTTGAGCTGACGTTCGAGCCAGCGCACCTGCGAAGCCGTACGCCCACGTGCGGTCTTGACCCGCTTGCCCGGTGCCTTGACGCCGCGGGTCATCGCCGACCGCGCTGGCGGTTGAGCGCCTTGAGCGAGCGTTCCGACTGACGTTCTGCGGCCATGATGCTCCTGAGGATGCCTTCGCGGATACCGCGATCCGCCACGCCCAGACGCCGGGCGGGCCACAGGTCGAGGATCGCTTCGAGAATAGCGCAACCGGCCACCACCAGATCGGCGCGGTCCTGCCCGATACAGGGCAAGGTCGCGCGCTCGTAGGGCGTCATCACCGACAGCCGCGCGCTGATGTCGCGCATCTCCGCCGCCGGGACGATCAGTCCGTCGACGGCCTTGCGGTCATAGCTCGGCAGTTCGAGATAGAGGCTGGCGAGGGTCGTTACCGTGCCGCTCGTGCCAAGCAGTCGGATGTCGGGGTGCCGCGCTGCCTGGGCCACGCGGGAGGCGAAGGGGGCAAAGCTTTCCGCCACCATCTCGCGCATGCGCGCGAATCGGCTGATGCGCGCTGCCTCGCTGTCTTCGCCGCGGCCAACCGTGTCGGTCAGAGAGACCACACCCCAAGGCACGCTCTGCCAGTCGAGGATGCGCGGCACACGATTGGTTTCGTCCGCTTCGACAAGCACCAGTTCGGTCGACCCGCCGCCGATGTCGAAGATGACCGCCGGGCCTTCGCCGGATTCGAGCAGGATGTGGCACCCCAGCACGGCAAGGCGGGCTTCTTCCTCGGCGCTGATGATGTCGAGCGCGATGCCGGTTTCGCGGCGCACGCGCTCGATGAACTCCGGGCCGTTCTCGGCGCGGCGGCAGGCTTCGGTCGCGACCGAGCGGGCGAGCCGGACATTGCGCCGCTGGAGCTTGTCGGCGCAGATCATCAATGCGCCAAGTGTCCGGTTCATCGCGGCATCGGATAAACGGCCGCTTGTCGCCAGCCCCTCGCCCAGTTTGACCACCCGGCTGAAGGCATCAATCACGGTGAAATCCCGTCCGGATGGCCGGGCGATCAGCAGGCGGCAATTATTCGTGCCGAGATCGAGCGCAGCATAGGCTTCACCGTGGCTGGTTGGCTTGAAAGTCCCGATGTCGGCGAGGTCGGGTTCCGTCCGACCACCATGCGGATCAGTACCACGAAGATGGCGACGCGCTTCGCCGCCTGCGGCCTTGCTCCGGCCGTTGCCGGGTCTGATATCGGGCTGAGGGGGGCGTTGATAGCGAAAATCGGCTATCTTGCCGGACTTGCCGCCCCGGTTGTTCCCAGCAGTTCTGTTCTTGTCCGGCGGGAGTGTTTCCGCCATGTTCGCAATGCTTCCATATCACCAGGCGTCTTTTTCCGGACGCATGGCACTTGCATTCACGGTAACCCAAGGATGCGGCAAGAGCAAGCTGGCCGGGTGCAACGCGCGCTTGACCTTGGCCTTGCACGAAACTAGGAGGCGCCCTCGTTGTTTCCGCCAGTACTTGTCTGGCGGATGGTCGATGCCCCGTCCTCTAATGGTAAGAGAGCGGACTCTGACTCCGTCAATCAAGGTTCGAATCCTTGCGGGGCATCCAGCCTGATTATCCTTTGACAACAAAGCCTGCCCGCTTTGACAAAATTCCTGCCCTCATGTGGATGCGGGCGGCGGTGAGGGCCGCGCCGACTGGCAATCCTGATGCTGCCAGTTCGCGGATTAACGTCTGAATTGTCGAGAAATTTCCTGCGAGTGCAGTGGGCGTAGCGCCTGTTGGGAAACTGGGCGCCTTGCAGTAGGATCGCACATCACGTTCGCGACGCGAGGCGGTGCCCATGAAAAGAGCTCACGAAGATGACCGGCGGTTGGTCTACGAAACGGTAGATCTCGACGAGTTTCGCCGCGATCCCTATGCTGCGCTGGTGGACGCCGACATGCGCCCCGTTGGCCTGGCACGCGACGAATCTGGTCGAGCTAGCCACATCCTGCTTTCCCGATCGGAATATGCCTCAATCGTTAAGGCCCGCGATTTCTGGATCCGAAGCCAGCTGGATCTTGCCGAAGTTGAAGTAGCGCCTGCTGAAGGCAGCGATTGACGGCCATCAGCGCGCTGTCGAAGTCCGACCTCCGGGCATTAAGCGGAGGGATTCGAGACGGAAAAAAATGCCGCTTTGCTGCGCGCTTGGTTGCCGGGCCATGGGCTTCGATGGTCGCATTTTGGGACTTTGCGGTCATTCCCTCGCGATGTCTTCAGCGGCAGGTTCTTCGCCAATACCGTCTGCAAGCCCCTATGCTGAGTGAGAGGGCTGGCGAGCATTAGAAAGAGGGGGTGAGCTCTTTCTCGTGATCGGTGCCAGTCTCGTCGTCCCAAATCAGCTTGATATGTGCGCGCCGGGGACTGCTAAGGTCGAGCGCCGCAAGGACATCGACGGACTGATGCTGCTCGAGGATCGGGACCGGAAACTTTGCCGAGATGTCCTCTTGGATGAGGATTGAATTGCTACTTTGAAGGTCGATTATACGCTCGATGGCTTTGTTGGCGGGCCGCTTTCGGGCGATACATTAGAAGGTTCGGTTGCCTTCAAGGTTTCACGGGAGGATAGCCAGTTCCCGAATCCCTTGTCCGCGATCGGTGAACCAGGCGATATTCGAGAACTGTTTCTGCAAGGTCGGCTCAACTGGCAGCCAAATGATGCGCTCACCCTTCGCGCGACAGGCTACATCATTGATGTCAATGCGCCCGGGATCTTCGAGGAAGAATATCTGCCCAACGATCGTGACCTCTATGACGCGAGCTATGGTCCGTTCAATGGCGGTCGGACAATCGGCAGGTTCGAGCTGTTGCAGGAATCTCCCAAGCGCACTGATGAACGCGACTATGTGTTTGGATTGGCGGCCACATACGAGCTTGCAAGCGGGCGGATCGATGCGGCGGTTTCGTATGCTCGTGAAGAAGAGGATTCGCGTGGGAACGACCTGGACTTCACCGCCCTTCCGACCGCAGCCGGTGCGAGCATTTTCGAACAGGATGTCTGGAACGCCGAGGTCCGGTACACGTCGCCGGCCAGCGAACGATTCGAGTATCTTTTCGGTGGATCGGTTTACTTCGAGCGGGAAGAACTGCTGATCGGCACTCTGGTCGGGTCCGGCACCTTGGCGGATTACGCCTACGCACCTCCTCAGAGCAGAAATTCGCGCGATTTTGCGATCTTCGGCTCGGCGACATTTGGCCTTGGCATAGAAGGTTTGAGCCTGACGACGGGTCTGCGCTACGATAATGCCTATCGGAAAACGGATCAGGTCGCTGGGACCCTGAATTTTGGTCCGCTTGGGGACGCGGTCTTTCAGGAACTCTCGTTCGACGACACCTTCGAAGCTTTTCTCCCTCGATTTGCTTTGACTTACCGGCCGACGGATCAGTGGACAGTTTTTGCCGGTGCCGCGCGCGGGTATATCCTGGGAGGGTTCAACCTCACTATCGCGCAGGAAGCCGTGGCTGATGATGTTGTTCGCTACGGCAGCGAGAGCGTGTGGAGCTACGAGATCGGCGTGAAGCACAGTTTTGCCGATGGGCGTGGCTATATCAACGGCGCGGCCTTCCTCATCGAAGCTGATAATTGGCAGGAAATCAGAACTATCACCAATGAGCAAGGGCAAGTGCAATCATCCGCCTTTATCGCGTCCGACGCCGCGATTGAAAGCAAGGGGTTCGAGGTCGAACTGGCTTACAATCTTCTTGAGAACCTGACCTTGAACGCGAGCATTGGTTACACTGATGCTGACTACACTCGATTGTTCATTGATTCCCAAACAAATCTCGCTGGAAACTTGGTCAAGTTAGTTCCGGAATATGACGCAAATCTGGCTTTACGATACGCGCATTCAACAGGTTTTTTCATTCGTAGTGAGATCAGTGCGCTGGGTAGAACAGCGCTCGACGAAAGAAACCGCTTCTCCCGCGATCCAGTCCAAGTACTGGGAATCCAAGCTGGCTATGAAGCCGATGGATGGTCAATCCGTGCGTTTGCTGAAAATCTGACCGACGAGCGATATCAAAGCGGGGCCGGCTTCGATAACTTCGCGTTCGGCTTCGATGGCAATTTCTACTCGGTATATGACACGCCGCGGGTAATCGGCCTAGAAACCAAGGTGAGGTTCTAGATTTCAACCGTATGGGCGCTCACCAATGACCAGTCTCGAGCTGGTGCAATAGTCGCCGAGCGTCCATTATGGGGTCGCTTCCCGAACGGCAGGAATTTTTCAGAAGAGGCGCAAAGCCGCCATTATCGGCCCGAGCTGAGCCGTGACGGCTCACGACCCAGAGGCGGTCGTTCGAGCCCATTCCATCGAGCGTCTGGTTCCGATAAAAGCCGTCACTGCGTTGGCGGGGCACGTTCTGTTGACCGCAAGCGGGGCGAAGCCGAATGACTCCTTCCTGTTCGGTAATGTCTCTCCGATGTTACACGGTGACATCGCGATTTCTCTGCGCTAGAGGCGCGCCCGCAATGTCCAGCCTTCGCGCCTTGACCCACAGTTATGCCCGGCTCTCGCTGGTGCTCGTGGTGCTTGCCCTGGCGGTAAAGGCGCTGGTGCCAGCAGGCTACATGATCTCGTCCACTGGCGAGCGATTTCTGACGGTGACGATCTGCGCCGATGCCAGCGGCACGCCGAAGCAGATGCGGATTGCCATTCCGGACAAGAATGAAAAAGGCGGCGACCATTCCGAGGCGGGAGACAAGTCTCAGCCTTGCGCCTTTTCGGGGCTTGGCCATGCCGCGCTCGGCGGGGTTGATCCGCTTTTGCTGGCCGCTGCACTGGCGTTCGTCCTGCTGGTCGGGCTCGCGCCGCTCCGGGCGCCGCCTGCCCGCGACATTCCTTTCCTGCGCCCGCCGCTGCGCGGGCCGCCTTCCCTTTCCGTCTGATCGTCAGGCTCTGCGCGCGGGTGTCTGACCCCGGCGCGTAAAGCCACTTCGCTCACTGACCCGCCAAGGCAGGTCGATGGCGCTCCGCCGCATCACAGGCGCGCGTCGACGGAAATCGGGATACATCATGCAAATCAACCTTATTAAGCGCGCTTTGTTGGGCGCGACCATGCTTGCCGCAACGACTGGCGCTTTCACCGCCCCGCTTCAGGCGCAGGGTATCGGCCAGCGGCAGGACGAGATCATCGTCACCGCCAGCCTTCAGGGCACGCCGACCGCGCCCACCCCTGACGCCGCCCGCAAGGAGCTCGAGCGCGTCCCCGGTGCAACCGGCCTCGTCGAGGACGAAGGCTTTGCCGATATCTTTGCCCAATCAATCGGTGATGTGCTGGAGCTGACCCCCGGCGTCTTTGCCGATACCAGCGCACAGCGCGAGAGCCGCATCTCGATCCGCGGATCGGGCCTCAATTCGAGCTTCGAGCGCCGCGGCCTCACCGTCCTGCGTGATGGGGTGCCGATCAGCCGGGCTTCGGGCGCGACCGAGTTCCAGGAGGTCGATCCGCTCACCATTCGCTACATGGAGGTGTTCAAGGGTGCCAATGGCCTGCGCTATGGGGCGGCATCGCTGGGCGGGGCGGTCAATATCGTCAGCCCGACGGGCCGCACCGCCCGCGCGCCGATTGCCCTGCGCGCCGAGGGTGGAAGCTTCTCCACCTTCCGCGGCAATGCTTCGCTGTCCGGCAAGAGCGGCGATGTCGACTATTGGGGCGGGATTACCGGCCTCACCAGCGACGGCTATCGCGAGCACAGCGAGGTGCGCAGCCTCTATGGCCACGGCAACCTCGGTTGGCGGGTGTCCGACAACATAGAGACGCGCTTCTACGTTACCGCGCTATCAGACAATTTCGAGTTGGCGGGTTCGCTTCGCCTTGCCGACGCGCTCGCCAATCCGCGCGCGGCGGGCCGGCCGGTGACGGCGGGGCCGTTCTTCCCCGGCGGGCCGGTGACCGTGCTCGATCCCGGCCCGGTGGCGGACGATTGGGACCGCAATCTCGATGTTTACCGCGTGTCGAACCTCACCGTGATCGAACTCGGCTCGGCCGATCTCGAGTTCGGCGCATGGTATGCCCGCCGCAATCTCGACCACGCGATCACCCGCTTTGCCGGGATCATCGTGCAGGGCGAGGACGAGGTCGGCGTCTCCACCCGCCTCTCAGGCAGCCTCCCGTTCCTCGCCGATCAGAGCCGCTGGCAGGTGGGGGCGATCTACGCCTTTTCGAGCAATGACGCGAAGACCTTCGCCAATGAATCGGGCGCGCGGGGGGCATTGCGGACGCGGTCCGATCAGGATTCGGACACGCTGACGATCTTCGGACAGGCCGATCTCGGCCTGACCGATGCCGTCACGCTGATTGCCGGCGGGCAATATGCCCGCGCCACCCGCGACGTGACCGCGATCCTCAATGCGGTGACGGGCCGGGGCGAGTATGACCAGTTCAACCCACGCGTCGGCCTGCTGGTGGATGCCGCCGAGGACATCCAGTTCTTCGGCAACGTCAGCCGCAGCTTCGAAGCGCCTAGCCTTGCCGACCTCACCAGCGGCGGGGCCTTCCCTTTCGCTCCGCTCGATCCCCAGCGCGCCACCGTGTTCGAAGTGGGCACGCGCGGGCAGGCGGGGATCGTCTCGTGGGACATCGCGCTTTACCGGGCGGAGCTGGAGAACGAGTTCCTCGACCTTGCCGTGCCGGGCGCGCGTGGGCTGATTACCGTTACCACCAATGGCGACCGCACGATCCATCAGGGCCTCGAGTTCGGACTCGATGTGCGGCCCTTCAAGGCGGCGCTGGAGAAGAACGGTCAGGCCCTGCGGCTGAGCGCGGCCTACACCTTCAACGACTTCACCTTCGATGACGACGTGGTCTATGGCGACAACCAGCTTGCCGGGGTGCCGCGCCATGTGCTGATCGCCGAAGCGCGGTTCGACCAGGTGGACAAGTTTTATCTCTCAACCACCATGCGTTGGATCCCCGATGGCCCGTGGGCGGACTATTCCAACACCGAGCGCGCACCGGGTTATGAGACTGTCCAGATCACCGCCGGGGTGACGCTGACCGATGGCATCGAGCTGTTCGGGTCGGTCGAGAACCTGTTCGATACGGTGTTCATCTCCAACGTCACCACCAACGCCAACCAGCGCCTCACCAACGAGGCGATCTACACCCCCGGGCAAGGGCGCGCCGTCTTCGGCGGCCTGCGTGCGCGGTTCTGAGGAGGCTGCAATGAGCGTCAAGACGAAGACGGCACGCTGGTCATACTCCAAGCACCAGTGGTTGGGGTTGATCGGCGGAATCAGTCTGTTGGTGTGGGGCCTCTCCGGCCTCACCCATATCGCGATGGTGCTGTTCGGCCCGCAGCAGGCGACGTTCATGCCGCCTACTTCAAGCGTGGCGCTCGAAGGGGCGCGGCCGATTGCCGAAACTCTCGCGAAAGAAGGGATTGCCGAAGCGGTGGCGGTGAAAACCGTCCCCGCTCCGGGCGGCGGGGTGCTGTGGCAGGTCACTCCGGCTGCGGATGGCGCGCGGCGCTATTTCCGTCCCGCCGATGGTGGCGAAGTCACAGACGGTGACCGGGCGCAGGCCGAATTCCTCGCCCGCCACTACCTCGCGACTGATCGGGGGATAAGATCGGCGCGGCTCCAGACCGAATTCGACGCCGACTACCCGTGGGTCAACCGCCTGCTGCCGGTCTGGAAGCTGGAATTCGCAGGCGACGACGGCCTTACCGCCTATGTCCACACCGAAACCTCGAGCCTCGCGGCGGTGAACAACACCACCAAGACCCGCCTGCAATCGGTGTTCCGGGCGCTCCACACCTGGGAATGGGTGCCGCCGGGGATGGACTGGCTGAGGGTGGTGGTGATTGCCCTGATGGTCGGGAGCTTGCTGGCCCTCGGCCTGACCGGCGTTGCCATGCTGGTGACCGTGCGGCGCAAAAAGCGCTTGCCGGGCGCGCGCGGGTGGCACCGGATCGCGGGCTATGTGCTGGCGCTGCCGCTGATCATGTTCTCGGCCTCGGGGATCTACCATCTGATCCAGTCGGCACTGGTGCCACCGGGGAGCCAGCTCAAGATGGGCCAGCCGGTCAATGTCGCGAGCGGCAAGTGGCCGGTCGAGACCGACTGGGCGCTGATCGCCAAGGGGCGCGATATCGCCTCGGTCGCGCTGGTCGAAGGGGCTGAGCGCCAACCGCTCTACCGCATCGGTCTGGCTCCCCCGAAAGATGCCATGGGCGGCGGCGAACATGATCACGGCGCTGGCAAGCCTTCCCCCGCGCACGGCATGGCCGGCCACGATCACGCGGCGATGATGGCGGCGCAGGCAAAGACGCCCACCACCGATGCCGAAATCCGCGAGGCGCGCTTCGCCGGTATCAAGCCCGATGGTCCGGCGATCTATCTCAATGCCGCAACCGGTGCGGTGGAGGCATCAGGCGATACGGATCTCGCCCTTGCCATCGCCCGCCGCTTTACCGGCGCGCCCGACAGCGCGGTGACAGGGGTGGAGCTGGTGACCCGCTTCAGCCACGAATACGACTTCAGGAACAAGCGCCTTCCGGTGTGGCGGGTCGATTACGGTGCGCCAGTCAATGCCAGCTTGTTCGTCGACACTGGCGCGGGCGTGCTGGTCGACCGGGTGGCGGACGGGGAGAAGCCCGAACGCCTCGTATTCAGCTTCATCCACAAGTGGAACTTCCTGTTCCCGGTCGGACGCCTCGCGCAGAACGTGATCGTGGGCGTGTTCGCCATTGCCCTCATCGGGTTCATGGCGGTGTTGGGGCTCAGGATGGACCTGATCCGTCGCCTCCGGTCACGGCGTCACAGCCAGAGGCGGGACGAAGGCGTCAGCGCAATGTAAGTCAACAGAGCGGTCTCCGACCATTCTGATCATGGTGTTGTCTGCTCCTCGTCGTCAGCGAGGAGCAGACTGATCATATCTCGGTGTTTTCAGCGAGTGCGAGCGCGTCTTCGATGTCGATCCCGAGATAACGCACCGTATTCTCGATCTTGCTGTGGCCGAGAAGGATCTGAACAGCACGTAGATTGCCGGTCGCCCTGTAGATGATTGAAGCCTTGGTTCGCCGAAGGGAGTGGGTGCCATATTCGCTTCGCATCAAGCCGATCCCGGTCACCCATTCATCGACAAGCCGGGCATATTGCCGGGTGCTGAGGTGCCCGTTGCGATCAACACGGCTTGGAAAGACATAATCGTCCACTGTCCCACCTCGGCGCTCAAGCCACGCCAAAAGACTGGTCCGGGCATCTGGCAGCAACTCAACCTGAACAGGACGGCTTGTCTTCTGTTGCATGACAATCGCGCGCGTTCGGATTTGCCCGCCACTCACGATATCGCCGATCTTCATTCGAACCAGGTCGCAGCCGCGCAGTTTGCTGTCGATGGCAAGGTCAAACAGTGCTCGATCACGCAAGCGGCGGCGTTCGTTGAGATAAAATCGGATCTGCCAAATCTGCTTCGGCTTTAGTGCGCGCTTCGCTCCAACACTCCTCCCCGCATTCCAGGCGGGCCGCTGGGTGGCGGTCGTTACATTTTCAGACGTCTCCATGATCGTTCTCCTGTGACCAAAATGGCCACTGGAAGATGTCTGCTGGCCTGAAGATTGAAAACGCGGTGCCGCTCACGATCAGCTATATGCCCTGCCAACGCCGTCATCGCCGCTCCACGAACCGCCGGTTTTGGCGAAATCGGACGTTCCGGTAGCTGGTGCCGATTGGCAGCAAGGTCCCAGAAGCCGCCACTGCGATGATCGGAGCACAAATGACCGCTCACGCGGGAGCGCCTCCGAATTTCTGCCATTCGGCAAACGACCTGGTTCACGTCATTGAAAACGCGCGTTCGATCGTCGAGAATTGGACAGCAAAAGAAAATGGTTGGTCAGGCCAATTGACAGCCGCTCTGCCTTAAGTGATGCATCGCCCGTCTGGGCGCGCGCTCGATCTTGCTCGGCATCAGAAAAGGTTCAATTGCGTATGCCTCGCGTCAATCGATCGGCCGATAGCCACCGGCACAATGCGCCCCTTTTGCTGAAGGCGATGCACGCGGGGCTTGCTGCTGTGCGCGGCGAATCCTGTCTGCAAGGGCTCCTGATTCCACGTCTCGTGCGGGGACGGACAGTGCTTGTCGCTGCGGGGAAGGCCGCAGTGTCGATGATGGCCGGGGCGTGCGACATTCTCGGACCCGAAGTCGCCGAGGGGATCGTGCTGACCCGGTATGGACATTGCGGCGCCATCCAGTTGCCGGCTGGCGTAGAGCTCATCGAGGCGGCCCACCCGGTTCCCGACGCGAATGGCGAGGCGGCTGCACGCCGGATTCTGGCGCTTGCGGCAGGCTTGACCGCCAGCGACCGGCTGATTGCGCTGATTTCGGGTGGGGCCTCGGCGCTGCTGACCTTGCCCGCCGCTGGGGTCACGCTGGCCGAAAAGCAGGCGCTCAATCGAACGTTGCTGGCGAGCGGGGCTTCGATTGCGGAGATCAACTGCGTGCGCAAACACATCTCGGCAATCAAGGGCGGACGATTGGCGCTGGCGGCATATCCGGCGCGGGTGGAAACCTACTGCATTTCCGATGTGGCAGGCGACGATCCGGCGCTGATCGCATCCGGACCGACCGTGCCTGACACCACCACACAGGCCGATGCATGCGCGGTGCTCTCACGCTACGGGATTGTGCCTTCGCCGGGGGTGGCAGCCGCGCTGGCCGATCCCGTCAACGCTCTTCCAGACCCCGGCCATCCCGCCTTTGCTGGAGCAAAGGTGAGAGTTGTTGCCCGGCCGCTGGCTGCGCTTGAGGCGGCGGCTGGGGTGCTGGCCGCGGCGGGGTATGATCCCGTGATCCTCGGCGATGCGATCGAGGGCGAAGCGCGCAGGGTCGGCGCACAGCATGCAGCCTTGGCGCTGGAACATCACGCGCGCAGGAATAAGGTCGCGCTGATATCGGGCGGGGAATGTACGGTCCGGCTGAACCCCGATGCAGGGCGCGGCGGGCCCAATGCCGAATATCTGATGGCGCTGGCGCTCGGCGTGGATGGCGCGGCGGGAATCAGCGCGCTGGCGGTCGATACCGACGGGATTGACGGAAGCGGCGACAACGCCGGGGCGGTGATCGATCCGACAACGCTCACCCGTGCTGCTGCCGCCGGGATCGACTGGCGTGCGGCGCTGGACGCCAACCGTTCCTATGACAGTTTCGCCGCGCTGGGCGACCTGGTGATGACCGGGCCGACACTCACCAATGTCAACGACCTGAGGATTATCCTGATCGACCCTTAAGTCGGCCAAGTCGGCTGCCTTGCAAATTGTCCTGACCAAATTATAGACTGGTCAGATAGTCTTCAGGGAGCGAACGACAATGCTGGATCGACGCACGGCGCTTGCCTCCCTTTTGGCGACCACGGCGTTGTCGGTGTCGGGTTGCCGCACCTCCATGCGTGCAGAAGCCGACTGGTTGGTCGATCCCTGGGGCCGAGCCGAGCGCATTGTTGCTGCGATCCGCCGCGTGGCGATCCCGCCGCGCACCTTCCCGCTCGCCGACTTCGCCCCGGCTGCGGAGGACGCCCGCCCCGCGATCCTCGCCGCGATCCGCGCTGCGCATGAGGCAGGCGGTGGGCGCGTCGTGATTCCGGCGGGCCTGCACCTCAGTGCCGGGCCTATCCACCTGCGCTCCCATGTCGAGCTGCACCTTGCAGCGGGTGCCACGCTGCGTTTCCTGCCGGGCGAGGAACTCTACTTGCCCCCGGTGCGCACCCGCTGGGAGGGAACGGAGTGCTACACCCTCTCCCCCCTGCTCTATGCCGAGGACTGCGAAAACATCGCGCTCACCGGCCCCGGCACCATAGACGGGCAGGGCGCGGCCCACTGGCTCCCGTGGCGCGAGACCCAGAAACCGGCGCAAACCCTGCTTCGCGACATGGGCCGCGACGGGGTGCCGGTAGAGCAGCGTATCTTCACCGGAGAGCGCCGGTTGCGCCCCCATTTCGTCCAGTTCAACCGCTGCAAGCGCGTGCTGGTCGACGGGCCGCGCCTGATCGATTCCCCCTTCTGGATGGTTCACCCATTGCTGTGCGAGGACGTGATCATCCGCAATATCCGCTGCAAATCCGATCATGTGAACAGCGACGGGGTGGATCCGGATTCCTCGCGCCGGGTGCTGATCGAGAACTGCGATTTCGACGTGGGCGATGACGGTGTCTCGCTCAAATCGGGGCGCGATCAGGATGGCTGGCGGGTTGGCATCCCGACCGAGGATGTGGTGATCCGAAACTGCACCTATAGCGGCCACGCAGGCGGGGGCATGGCGATCGGGTCGGAAATGTCGGGCGGGGTGCGCAACGTCTTCGTGGAGGGCTTCCGCATCCCCAAGGCGCGCCACACCTTGTATTTCAAAGCAAATCTCGACCGCGGTGGGCGGATCAGCGATGTCTTTATCCGCAACATCACCGCCGGCGAGACAGCCTCGCTGCTGGTCTTCACCAATGATTACCACTCGTATCGTGGCGGCAATTTTCTGACCGTGTTCGAGCGGGTGCTGATCGAAAATGTGACGGTCACCCGCACCGGAACCGGGATCGCCATCGGCGGCCACCCGCGCGCGCCGGTGAGCGATGTGGTGATCCGGGGGGTGCGCATGGGCGAAGCTGCCCAACCGCTGCTGCTTAGCCATGTCGAGAGGGTCGTGCTCGACAAGGTCGCCGCCGCCGGGCGCATGGTGACGCTGGGCGCGGCACTACCGGTGCCGGATTCGCTGCCCGGCGGTTATTGACGGCTTGACGGCAGCCGAGTGGTCTGCCAATTCGATCCCAGAGGTCAGGCCAGTTTGAGCGGGCCAAGTGGGGTGTGTGATGCAAGGCAAGCGGCTCTACGAACGCGTGGCGCAGGCGGTGGCTGGCGATATTGTCGCAGGCCGTTACAAGCTGGGTGACCGCCTGCCGTCCGAACGTGATCTGGCCGCGCTCCACGATGTCAGCCGCCCGACCATCCGCGAAGCGATGATCGCGCTGGAGGTTGACGGGCTGGTCGAAGTCGTGACCGGATCGGGCGTCTATGTTCGCGCGCTGCGGCGCAAGCATGGCAAGCCCGCCCCCGCCGATGTCGGCCCGTTCGAGTTGCTCGAAGCGCGCGCCCGGATCGAGGGCGAATCCGCTGCGCTCGCCGCCTCGCACATCACCGATGAGGAGCTCGCCGCGCTTGAAGCGCTGGTAGCGGAGATGGAGGCTGAGAACGCACGCGATGTCGTCATGTCGGAAGATGCCGACCGGCGCTTTCACATGGCGATTGCTGCGGCCACCCGCAATTCGGCGATGGCGCAGGTAATCGAGGGGCTGTGGGAGGCGCGCAACCAGTCGCTCCAGAACCTGCGCTTTCTCGAAAAGGCGCGCGCCGAGGGGGTGAAGCCGCGGATCGAGGAGCATTCGGCCATCGTCGCCGCGCTGCGCAGCCGCGATCCGCGCGCGGCGCGTCATGCGATGCGCACCCATCTACGCGGGGTCGCCGACATGGTATTCGCTGCCACCGAGGCCGAGGCGATGGAGCGCATCCGCGCCGAAATCGCCGGGGAACGCCGCCGGTTCCAGCTGGGAGATTGAGTGACGTGACCCGCCTGCATTTGCACCCGGACCGGCTGTTCCCGGCCGATCCCGCCACCCGCGAGATTGCCCGCAGGCTCTATGCCAGCGTGAAGGCCCTGCCGATCATCAGCCCGCACGGCCACACCGATCCTGCGTGGTTCGCGGACAATGCGCCTTTCCCCAACCCGGCGGCACTGCTGATCACGCCCGATCATTACGTCTTCCGGATGCTCTATTCGCAAGGCATTCCGCTGGAGGCGCTGGGCGTCCCCAAGCTGCCCGGTGCCGACGGCCCGCCGGTCGAAACCGACCCGCGCAAGGTGTGGCGGCTGTTCGCGGCCAATTACCACCTGTTCCACGGCACGCCGTCGCGGATGTGGCATGACTGGGTCTATTCGCAAGTGTTCGGCCTCACCGAGGTGCTCTCGCCGGAAACCGCCGACCACTATTACGACGTGATCGACGCCAAGCTCGCGCAGGACGATTTCCGCCCTCGCGCGCTGTTCGAACGCTTCAACATCGAAGTGATCTGCACCACCGAAGACCCGCTCGACCCGCTGGTGCATCATGCCAGATTGCAGGTCGATGGCTGGGGCCGCAAGGTCATCACCGCCTTCCGCCCCGACAATGTGCTTGATCCCGATTACGAGGGCTTTGCCGATAATGTCGCAAGGCTCGGCGCGATTACGGGCTGCGACACCGGCACCTTCCAAGGCTATCTCGATGCGCTGAAAGACCGCCGCGCCTTCTTCAAGGCGCACGGCGCGACCTCGACCGATCACGGCCACCCCACCGCCACCACCGCCGACCTGCCCCGCACCGAGGCCGAGGCGCTGTTCGCCCGCGCACTGGCGGGGCAGTGCGCGCCGCAGGACGCCGAGACCTTCCGGGGCCACATGCTCACCGAAATGGCGCGGATGAGCCTTGAGGACGGGCTGGTGATGCAGATCCACCCCGGCTCATCACGCAATCACAACGGGGAGGTGTTCGCGCGCTTCGGGCGGGACAAGGGCGCGGATATTCCGATGCGGACCGATTACGTCGCCGCGCTGCGCCCGCTGCTGTCGCGCCACGGCAACGATCCGCGCCTCAGCGTGATCGTGTTCACCCTGGACGAGAGCACCTATGCCCGCGAACTCGCCCCGCTGGCCGGGCATTACCCTGCGCTGAAGCTCGGCCCGGCGTGGTGGTTCCATGACAGCCCGGAAGGCATGCGCCGCTTCCGCGAGAACACCACCGAGACGGCGGGGTTCTACAACACGGTCGGCTTCAACGACGATACGCGCGCGTTCCTGTCGATCCCGGCGCGCCACGATGTCGCCCGGCGGATGGACTGCGCGTTCCTTGCCCGGCTGGTGGCGGAACACCGGATGCTGGAGGATGATGCGCATCAAGTGGCGCAAGACCTCGCCTACAACCTCGCCAAGGCGGCTTACCGGCTCGGCGCATGAGCACTGCTGCTGCCTCTCAGCCCATGACCTGCCACCGCTGGGTGATCTGCGCGCTGCTGTTCTTCGCCACGACCATCAACTACGTCGACCGGCAGGTGATTGGCATTCTGAAGCCGACGCTGAGCGCCGAGTTTGGCTGGTCCGAGACCGATTATGCCGACATCGTGTTCTGGTTTCAGGCGGCCTATGCGCTGGGCCTGCTGCTGGTCGGGCGGCTGATCGACCGGGTGGGGGTCAAGTGGGGCTATGCCCTCGCGGTTGCCGTGTGGAGCCTGTTCGGCATGGCCCACGCCGCCGCTTTCAGCATCGCCACTTTCGCCATGGCGCGATTTGGCCTTGGGCTGGGCGAGGCGGGGAACTTCCCCGCCGCCGTGCGCGCCACGGCCGACTGGTTCCCCAAGAAGGAACGCGCCTTTGCGACCGGCATCTTCAATTCGGGATCGAATGTCGGCGCGATCCTGACGCCCTTGCTGGTGCCGATCATCGTGATCGATCTGGCGCTGGGTTGGCAGGGGGCCTTCATCATCACCGGAGCGCTCGGATTTGTGTGGCTGGTCGCATGGTGGCTGATCTACCGCGAGCCGGAAGGCAACGCGCGGGTTAACGCCGCTGAGCTCGCACATATCCGCAGCGATCCGGTGGAGGCGACGACGCCGATTGCCTGGAGCGCCTTGCTCAAACACCGCCAGACCTGGGCCTTCGCCACCGGCAAGTTCCTGACCGATCCGATCTGGTGGTTCTTTCTGTTCTGGCTGCCCGATTTCTTCGGCAAGAATTACGGGCTTGATCTCAAGTCCTTCGGCCCTGCGCTGATCGCGATTTACCTGCTGGCGGACGTGGGGAGCATCGCGGGGGGCTGGTTCTCAAGCTTCCTCATCAAGCGCGGGTGGAGCGTCAATGCGGGCCGCAAGAGCGCGATGCTGGTCTGCGCGGTCTGCGTCTTGCCGGTGAGCCTTGCGATCTATGCCGAAAACCTCGTGATCGCGGTCGGGATCATCGGGCTGGCGGCGGCGGCGCATCAGGGGTGGTCGGCGAACCTGTTCACCCTCGCGTCTGACCTCATGCCGCGCCGCGCGGTGGCCTCGGTGGTGGGGCTGGGCGGGATGGCGGGCGCGGTCGGCGGCATGCTGATGGCGAAATATGCGGGATACGTGCTGGAGAATGTCGGGAGCTACACGCCGATCTTCCTTCTCATCGGATCGATGTATCTGATCGCGCTGGCGGTGATCCATGTGCTGGTGCCCCGGCTTGATCCGGCGAGGATCGAGGCATGAACCAGACCACGCGCCTCTCTGCCGCCGCACTGGGCGAATTGCCCGCCGATTGGGCGCGCCCGGCCTATGACCGCAGCCAGCCCTGCGGCGTGGTGCACCTCGGCACCGGAGCCTTCCACCGCGCGCATCAGGCCTGCTTCTTCGATGCGCTGCTGGCGGCTGGGCATCCCGGGTGGATGATCCGGGGGGCAAGCCTGCGTTCGCCTGCCGTGGCGCAGGCGATGAACCCGCAGGATGGCCTGTTCACCGTGCTGGTGCGCGAGGGCGGGGATGAGCGCGCGCAGGTCGTGGGATCGGTCGCCGATGTGCTGGTTGCCCCCGATGATCCGGCGGCGCTGGTGCGCGCGCTGGCCGATCCGGCGACAGCGCTGGTGACGCTGACCGTGACCGAGAAAGGCTATTGCCTCGATCCCGCCACGGGCGCGCTGCGGGTGGATGATCCGGCGGTCGCCGCCGATATCGCCAATCTCGCCGCGCCGCAGTCCGCGCCGGGTTTTCTTGTCGCAGGCCTTGCTGCGCGGCGGGCGGCAGGGGCGGCGCCCTTCACCGTGCTCAGCTGCGACAACCTGCCCGAAAATGGCCAGCGGACCCGCGCCGCCGTGATCGCGCTGGCCGAGGCGGTCGATCCGGCGCTGGCGGCGTGGATCGCCGCCGAAGTCGCCTTCCCCTCCTCGATGGTCGACCGCATCGTGCCTGCGACCACACCCGACGACCTCGACAATTTCGAAAGCGCGACCGGCTGGCGCGACGAGGCGCTGGTCAAGACCGAGCCGTTCACGCAGTGGGTGGTGGAGGACTGGTTCTGCAATCGCCGTCCGCCGCTCGACACAGTCGGCGTGCAGTTCACCCGCGATGTCGCCGGGTGGGAGAAGGCCAAGCTGCGGCTCCTGAACGGCGCGCATTCCGCCATCGCTTACCTCGGCGGGCTGGCGGGCCATGCTTACGTGCATCAGGCGATGGTTGCCCCCGGTTTTGCCGCGCTGATCGAGGCGCTGTGGGACGAGGCGGAGGCGACGCTCGATCCGGTCGATGGCTTTGACCCCGCCGCCTATCGGGCGCAATTGCGGGCGCGCTTTGCCAATGGCGCGCTGATGCACCGCACGCACCAGATCGCGATGGACGGGAGCCAGAAGCTGCCGCAGCGCTGGCTCCAGACGATCCTTGCCACCCGCGCCGCCGGTCGCCCGGTGCCGCGCGCGCTGACTTTGGCGCTGGCCGGGTGGATGCGCTGGCAGGCGGGGGTGAGCGATGCAGGTGTGCCCTTCGTGGTCGACGATCCGCTCGCCGCCGAGACTGCCGCCGCGCTCGCCGCTGCTGAGGGCGACCGGGCCGAGGAAGTGCGCGCATTGCTCGCGATCGGGGCAATCTTCGGGAGCGAACTGCCCGCCGATGCCGACTTCGTTGCCGCTTTGACCCGCGCTTACATCAGCATCGCCGATGGCTCTGCGGGCGCAGCCGTGCGGGCCTTTGCCGGGGGGCGGGGCTGAGCCATGGGACAGGCGCGCATCCTTGCCATGCATCCGGATGACAATGTCGCGCTGTGCCTCGATCCGGTCGCAGCGGGTGACGCGCTGGCGGGCGGGGTAATCGCTGCCGAAACCGTGCCCTCCGGCCACAAGATCGCGCTCCGACCCATCGCGCCCGGCGAGGCGGTGCGCAAATACGGGCAGGTGATCGGGCTTGCCAGCGCCGCGATTGCGCCCGGCGCCCATGTCCATGTCCACAATGTCAGCGCCGAGGTGGGCGGGATGCGCAGCGCCGCCGGTTCTGCTCCCGTGCCCGCGCTGCCTGCGCGCCGCGCCACTTTCCGCGGATACCGCCGCGCCTCGGGCAAGGTCGGCACACGCAACTATATCGGCATTCTGACCAGCGTGAACTGCTCGGCCAACGTCGCCCGCGCGATTGCGGCGGCCTTTCCCGATGCGATGTTCCACGATGGCGGCGCGGTCGATGGCGTGGTCGCGCTGACCCACACCACCGGCTGCGGCATGACCCCGGCGAGCGAGGGCACAGCCAACCTCGAGCGCACGCTCCAAGGCTACTGCGCCCACCCCAATTTCGCCGCCGTGCTGGTGGTGGGGCTGGGCTGCGAGATGATGCAGATTGCAGGCTTTGCCGACGCTGCCGAGGCCGCGCGGCAGAGCGTCACCCTGCGCACGCTCACCATTCAGGACGAAGGCGGCACCCGCGCCGCGATCGAGGCAGGGCGGGCGATGGTGCGCGAGTTGATCGCCGAAGCCAGCACCTGTCAGCGCGAGGAGGTCTCCGCCGAACACCTCGTCCTCGGTCTGCAATGCGGCGGGTCGGACGGGTGGTCGGGCGTCACCGCCAACCCGGCGCTGGGCCGCGCGGCGGATCTGCTGGTCGCGGCAGGCGGCACGGTGATCCTGTCCGAAACCCCGGAAATCTGGGGCGCCGAGCAATTGCTGTTTGCCCGCGCCGAGACCCCCGCGGTGCGCGCCGCCTTGCAGGAGCGGCTCGACTGGTGGGCCGATTACGTCGCCCGGAACGGCGCGGAACTGAACAACAACCCCTCTCCTGGCAATATCGCTGGCGGGCTGACGACGATCCTCGAAAAGTCGCTGGGGGCGGTGGCAAAGTCCGGCTCCAGCCCCCTGCGCGGCGTCTATCGCTACGGCGAGCCGATCGACCGGCGCGGCTTCGTGTTCATGGACTCGCCCGGCTATGACCCCTGCTCGGCGACCGGGCAGATGGCGGCGGGGGCGAATATCCTCGCCTTCACCACCGGGCGCGGGTCGGTGTTCGGCTCCAAGCCCGCCCCCTGCATCAAGCTCGCCAGCAACCGCGCGCTGGCTGAGCGCATGGCCGAGGACATGGATATCGATTGCTCCCCGGTGCTGGACGGGGTGAGCCTCGACGCGATGGGCGCGGCGATCTTCGACCTGCTGCTGCGCACGGCGAGCGGAGAGAAGTCAAAGTCCGAAGACCTCGGCCTCGGCGATCTCGAATTCGTGCCCTGGCAGATGGGAGCAGTGATGTGAGGCGCGCGCTGCTTGCGCTGGCGCTGGCGGTGCAGCCGGTCGCGGCCCATGCCGCGCCGTCCGAAGGGGAGGTTGAGACTGCGCTTACCCAGCTGGCCGATCATGCCGCGCACATCCTGATAACCGAGGAGGGCCGGGGTCGCGCCGATTACGATATGGTCGCCGCGCGCTGGCATTCCTACGAGGATCACTGGCACACCGGCCAGCTGGTCTGGGCCTTGCTGGAGACGGGCGCGGTGCTGGATCGGCCCGATCTGGTCGCCGTCGCGCGGCGCGGGGGAGACTGGTGGATTGCGACCGAATATCCGGCAGGCCATCCGCTCGCCGGGCTGGTCGCGGCGGCGCATGGCGACCGGCTGGGCGATTTGATCAACTGGACCACCATCGCCGACGGCACCCCCGGCCTGTTCGCGCTGACCCGTGCGACGGGCGATCCGCGCTATGCCGATACCGCCATCCGTTCGGGCCGCTGGCTGTGGGAGAACACCCGCGTCCCCGCTGGCACTCCGGGGGGGAGGGGCTGTTCTACAACATCATCGATCCGGCCACCGGCGAGGTCTGGCGCGACTGGGACGTGCACACGCAAGGCGCCGTCCGCGATGCAGCGCAAGCCGTCAGCGCCCCTGCACCCGTCACCCGTGTCGCTCGCCCCAATATCGAAGGCTTCCTGTTCCACGACATGTGCCGCCACACCGGCGAGCAGGTGTGGTGCGAAAGGTTCATCGCGCAGGCCGACGCGCTGCTCGCCCGCCAGCACGAAAGCGGACTGTGGCTGGAGTTCGAGCCCAACGAAGCGGACGGCAGCCAGATCCACCCGCGCTTCAACATCTGGAACGCCGAGGCGCTGCTGCAAGCCTATGAGGTGTCGGGGGATCGGCGCTATCTCGAAGGCGCAGCCCGCACCGCGCGCTGGGCGCAGAAGGTCATGCAGAAGGACGGCACGCTGTTCTATCGCACCAATATCGAGGGAGCGTCCAACCGGGCGGAAGTGACGGGATCAGCCGTCGCCTTCAACGGGGTGCTGATGCTGCGACTGAAGGACTACGGCTTCACCGAGTTCGGCCCGACGATAGAGGTCTTCGCCGACTGGCTGCTCGCCAATCGCTATGCCGACGAACACCCTGATCGCAATCTCGCAGGCGCGGTGATCGACACGCGGCTGAAGCTGTCGGGCGGCAAGGTGGCCTTGCTGAACCGCGATGTCGGGAGCACCTTTGCCCTCAGGTTCCTGTCGCTCTACCTGCGCGACCGGCGCGGCGAGGACGTCAACGCATGGCTGAATGGACGCGCGCCATGAGCGGGCTGACCCGGCGCGGCGCAATGAAGGCGGGGGTGGCCGGGGCCGCGCTCGGCACGCTGGCGCGTCCGGTGCTGGCGCAGACGCCTGCGCCTGAGGCCGTGCCCTTCCTCACCAACCTGCCGGGGCGCGAGCGGACGGCGCTCGACGGGACGTGGAAAGTGATCCTCGATCCCTTCGACGTCGCGGGCCGCAAGCCGAGCAAGCGCCGTTCGTTCTGGCTCGATACCGCCGAAACGCGCGAAACCGGCCTTGTCGAATATGAATGGGCCTCCAGCGACGAGATGCAGCTTCCCGCCGCCTGGAACGACGTCACGCCAGAGCTGACCTATTACGAAGGCCCGGCCTATTTCCGCCGCCTGCTCGATGCGTCCCCGCGCCCCGGCATCCGCCAGTTCCTGCATTTCGAAGCGGTCAATTACGCTGCGACCGTGTGGCTCAATGGCGTGGAGATTGCCCGGCACGAAGGCGGTTTCACGCCCTTCGCGGTCGAGATCACCGATCTCCTCGCCCGCGCGGGCGCCGGGCCGCACAGCCTTGTCGTGCGCGCCGACAGCCGCCATGGGGCGGACAGCGTGCCGGGGCTCGATTTCGACTGGAAGAACCGCGGCGGGATCACCCGTTCGGTGTGGCTGGTGGCGGTGCCGGAGACGCATATCCGCGATAGCTATGCGCGCCTCGAAGGTGAGGCGCTGGCGATCGACGTGACGCTCGATGGCCCGGCGCGCGAGGGGCAGACGGTGGTGGCGGCGCTGGCTGGCCGCAGCGCGCGCGCTGTCAGCGATGCCGGGGGCCGGGCGCAGCTGCGGATCGCCGCCAAGGGCCTCGCGCGCTGGTCGCCCGCGGCTCCGGTGCTGCACGATCTCACCCTCACCGCCGCCAGCGACCGCCTGACCGAGCGCATCGGCCTGCGCTCTATCGCCACCCGTGGGCGCGAGATCCTGCTCAACGGGAAGCCCGTCTTCCTGCGCGGCATCTCGATGCACGAGGAAGCCTTCGGCCCTGAAGGCGCGCGCGCGGTCAGCATGGCCGAAGCCCGCGCGCTGCTCTCCGAGGCCAAGGCGCTGGGGTGCAATTTCGTGCGTCTTGCCCACTACCCCCACGCCGATCATGTCGCGCGCCTCGCTGACGAAATGGGCCTGATGCTCTGGGCCGAAATCCCGGTCTATTGGGAGGAAATCGACTACGCTTCCCCGCGCACACTGGCGCTCGCCCGCGCGATGATGGGAGAACTGGTGCTGCGTGACCGGTCGCGCGCCAGCGTGGTGATGTGGTCGGTCGCCAACGAAACCCCGCAGTCCGAGGCGCGCCTCAGGTTCCTCCAGACTGTGATTGCCGATGTCCGCGCGCTTGATCCTTCCCGCCTGGTCACCGCCGCTCTCAACAAGAATGTCGATGTCGGCGGGGTGAGGGACGGGGAAAGCGTGATCGAGGTGCGCGATCCGCTGGGCGCGAGCCTCGATGTGGTCGCCATCAACCAGTACGAAGGCTGGTACGGCACCCGCACCCCCGCCGAAATCGCCGGGGTCAGCTTTCGCAACACTTACGACAAGCCGCTGATGTTCTCCGAATTCGGGGCCGATGCGCTCTATGGCCAGCGCGGCCCGCGCGAGGACCGCTGGAGCGAGGATTATCAGGCGTGGCTCTACGAGGAGACGCTGAAGGTTATCGAGCGCACCCCCGGCTGTGTCGGCCTTGCGCCCTGGGTGCTCAAGGATTTCCGCTCGCCCCGGCGCTGGCACGGGCGCTTTCAGGACATGTGGAACCGCAAGGGCCTGCTGTCGCCCGAAGGCCGCCGCAAGGCCGCGTTCTTCGTGTTACAGGATTTCTACCGCAGAAAGGCCGCACCATGAGCATCCTTGCCGCAAGCCTCATGACGCTCGCCGCGCCACCGGTCTGCGATATTCGCGCGCATGGTGCGGTATCGGACGACGGGGCGCATGATACGGCGGCGATCCAGGCGGCGGTCGATGCCTGCGCGGGCACAGGCGGGACGGTGCGGATCCCGGCAGGCGAGTGGTCGACCGGCACAGTGCGGCTCGGTTCGGACATGGTGCTGGAACTGGCTGAAGGCGCGGTGCTGGCGCTGCACCCCGATATCGCGCTGTTCCCCGAGGTCGAGATCGCGCCGGATGCCGATATCCGTCCGGCCCGCGCGGCGCTGATCGCCGACGGGGTCAGCGGCCTGCGGATCATCGGCAAGGGCCGGATCGAGGGCAATGGCGAGGCCTTCTGGGACAAGGATTTCTACGCCTCCGGCTTGGCGCGCCCCACGCTCCCCCGCCCCGGCCCGGCGATCGAACTGGCCAATTGCCGGGATACCCATGTCGAGGGCATCACCCTGACCAATATGCCCGCCTATGCCCTGCGCTTCCACCGCTGCGACGGGGTAAGCGCGCGCGGGGTGACGATCCGCAACGATCCGCGCAGCCCCAACACCGACGGCATCCAGATCCGCGACACGTCGAACGCCGTGATCAGCCGGGTCGATATCCGCACCGGAGACGATGCCATTGTGCTGAAGTCCGGCGACCGGGTGGTCGACAATATTCTGGTCGAGGACAGCTACCTCGAAAGCGACGATGCCGCGCTGAAGTTCGGCACCGGATCGCGAGTGGGCGTGACCAATTCCGTGTTCCGCAACCTCACCATCACCAATTCGCGCTACGGGATTGCCCTGTTCATGATCGACGGCGGCACGCACCGGCACAACCTGTTTGAGGATATCGCGATCACCACCGGCGGGCGGCATCCGCGCCAGTTTCCGATCTTCATCGACATCGACCGGCGCACGGCAGACCGCACATTCGGCCGGATCGTCGATACCACCTTCCGCCGCATCGCCATCACCACCTCGGGCGCGAGCCTGATCGCGGGCAACCCCGCCGCGCCGATCGAGGGGCTGGTGCTGGAGGAAGTCGTCAGCGATGTGCGCGGCGCGGTCGACGTCACCCGCCGCTCGGCCAAGCCGCGCGGCAATGTCCAGATCGCAGCCCAGGCGGGCAGCACCGACTATTCGACCCGGCCAGCGCATTTGGTGCTGGCCCATGTCCGGGGGCTGGAGACGCAGGAGGTAACCTTCTCCGAGGCCGCCACGACCGATCGACGGCAGGCGATCATCGGGATCGACGTGACGGCGAAGGAGGCTGGCGATGGACCGGCGTGATCTGCTGAAATCGGGCGGGCTGGCCGCGCTCGGGCTGAGCGCGCTGGGCGGCCCCGGGCCGGTTGCGGCTGCCCCCGCCTGCACCCCCTTCGCCCCGCCGCGCGAGCTGACCGAACGCCTGCGGGCGGCCGCCGCCCGCCCGGTGCTGCGGACCGACAGGCTGGGGAGCGATCCCGTCATCATCGCAAGCATCGACGTTCTGCGCCGCGACGGACAGTACTTCATCCGCGTGCGCGACCGTGACGGGGCGGAGGGCTGGACGCTCACCAATTCCGAACAGTTCCCGGCGATGTACCCCCTGATCGGCCTCAAGCTCGCCCCTGTCTTCGTCGGCCGCGATGCGCGCGATCTCGAGGCGCTTCAGGCCGAGGCTTACCTCTACGACAGCAATTACAAGTGGCAGGGCCTGGCGCTGTGGAGCTGCATGGCGCGGCTGGAACTGGCGCTGCTCGACCTGCTGGGCAAGCGCACCGGCCTGCCGATCAACCGTCTGCTGGGCGATCCGGTGCGGAGCAGCACCGGCGTCTACTTCGCCAATGGCGACCGCGCACGCAGCGCCGAATGGGTGGTCGAACGCCTGCAACGCGATGTCGCCCGCAGCGGGGCCAAGGCGGTGAAGTTCAAGCTCGGCGCGCGCATGGCCGAGACCGAGGCCAGCACCGCGCGCGACCGCAAGCTGATCCCACTGATGCGGCAGGCATTCGGCCCCGACATGGTGCTCTATGCCGATGCCAATGGCTCCTTCGGCGTGGACAGCGCGATCACGATGGGCCGGTTGCTGGAGGAGCATGATTACGGCTTCTTCGAGGAGCCGGTGCGCTGGGATCATCTCGCTGAAACCAAGCAGGTGGCCGACGCGCTCACCATCCCGATTGCGGGCGGCGAGCAGGATCCCAGCCTGTGGTCGCTGGAATGGCAGCTGGCCTCGGGCGCGATCCGGATCGTGCAGCCTGACCTTATCTATTTCGGCGGGCTGATCCGCTCCTTGCGGGTGGCGCGCATGGCCGAGGTTCTGGGGCGGAAGTGCGTGCCGCATATCTCTGGGCGGGGGCTGGGCAGCCTCTATGTCACGCATTTTGCCAGCCTGTTGCCCAACACCACCGACTATCAGGAATACAAGGGCGATCCCGATCCGGTGCCCTATGAAGTAACGGGCAAGGGCGGGCGGTTCGTCGCGGTGGACGGGCGCCTGCCGGTGCCGACTGCGCCGGGCCTCGGGATCACCTTCGATCCCGATTACCTTACCTCGCTTGAGCCGGTTCCCGCATGATCGCAAGCCACGCCTGGCGCCGCGGGTTGTCGCGCCGCAGCCTGCTGGCGGGGCTGGGGTTCCTTGGTGCCTGCGCGTTGCCACAGGGGCGTGCGCTGCTGGATCGGACGTCGGCGCGGGGTTCTCCGCGCAACATCGTCATCGTGATGGCCGACGACATGGGCTACGCCGATCTGGGTTGCTTCGGATCGGAGGTGCCGACGCCGAACCTCGACCGTCTTGCATCAAGGGGGATGCGCTTCACCCAGTTCCATTCGACCGGCAAATGCTTTCCTTCACGCTCTGCCCTGTTGACTGGGCTCTATCCGCAGCAGACCGGAACCGATCGGTCGGCCCGGGCGCCGATGCAGGGCGGGGTTACCATCGCGGAAAGCTTGCGGGCGGCGGGCTATCGTACCCTGATGGTGGGCAAGCATCACAGCACGACCCACCCGATGGATCGCGGCTTCGATCACTATCGCGGGCTGCGCGACGGATCGGCCAATTATTTCAATCCCGGCACGGTACCGCGCACGGGCGAGCCGGAGCCGGCCCGAAAGGAACCGGAAGGCCGCTGGTGGTGCTTCGACCGCGATTGCCGTCGGGGCTATCTGCCGGACACGGCCGATTTCTACGCCACCGATGCATTTACGGACTGGGCGCTCGAACTGCTCGATCGCTATCGCGATGCGCCCGTGTTCCTCTATCTCGCCTATACTGCGCCGCATGATCCATTGCAGGCCCGGCCAGAGGATATGGCGCGGTTCAGGGGACGCTATGATGCGGGTTATCATGCCGTTGCCGAGGCCCGCTATCGCCGCCAGATTGCACTGGGGATCGTCGATTCGGCGGCGCCGCGTGCAGCGCCGGGCTGGCCGGACTGGGATACCCTGAGCGCGGAGGAGCGGGCCGACGAAGCGCGCCGGATGGAAACCTATGCCGCCATGATCGCCCGGCTCGATGCCAATATCGGTCGGGTGATCGCGCGGCTTGAGGCGCAGGGGCAGCTCGACGACACGCTGTTTCTGTTCACGTCGGACAATGGAGCCAGCGCCGAGGAAGTGCTGGGGGCGGACGGTGCCGATATCGGAGCCGACCATCCCATCGGCAGCGTCGGGCGCTGGGCCAGCCTGCGGGCGGGCTGGGCCGAGGTTGCCAATACACCGCTGCGCTATTTCAAGAACTACAGTTTCAATGGCGGACTGCTGGTCCCCACCCTTGTGCACTGGCCCGCTGGCGGCATCCCGGCGGGCGCGATCCGGCGTGATCCGCTGCATCTGATCGACATTCATCCCACCCTGCTCGGCATCGTCGGGAAAGGGTTTGACGACAGCTTGGGGCCTGACAGCCATCCGGCGCTCCCGCTCGAGGGTCTCGATGTGTCGCGACTGCTCGCCGATGGCGATGGCATGGTGCAACTGCCCGATCGCGCGCTCGCCAACCGCTGGGGCGGTGGGCGCATGATCCGCAAGGCTGGCTGGAAGCTTGTCTCCCATGCTGCCGACACCGGTCGAGACGCCGGGGAGTGGGAGCTGTATGATCTTGAGCGTGATCCCTGCGAGACCCGCAATCTCGCGCGCCGCGAACCCGACCGCGCGGCGGCGCTGGCAGCAGATTATCGCGGCTGGGAGGCCCGCGTCCGATCGGGTTCGCCCTTGACCTCCCCGGTGGCGGACTGACCGCACCATTCGGGTGCGAGTGCGAGGCAGATCGCGCCCGTCGCTGTCTCCCAGCGTTGGTTGCGGGTCGATTGGGGGACGGGCGGCTCCGGGCGGCGCATCTGGTAGTGGAACACGCTGATTTGCTGCGGCATCGCGGCGGCAGCATCGGTGACGTGATCGACATTCTTGCGCGCATCGTCGACGAAGATCACCGCGTCGAAATCGCGCCCGAGGCTGGCGAGTAGCACCCGCAGCATCACGCCCTTGTGCAGGCCGGCCGCGTTCATCACTCCGTCGCTAACCCCGACGGGACGGCCCTTGCCGAAGCCAAGGCGCACGAGTTCCTGTTCTCCCAGCACTTCCTTCGCCGCCGCCAACACCGCATCGGGCGGCAGAACACCGCGCTTCACGCATAGCGGGGGGCCGCATTCAGGCGCGCGGGGAAAGGCGATACCGGCGCGGGCCAGTTCGCGCAGGGTCATGTCGCGCATGTCCTCGCCGCGCGCGGTGAGGGCATACGTGGCGATCCCGGCGGCATCGAGGCGGGCCAGTTCCCCTGCCAGATCCGGCTCTGTCGGTGCGAGCGATTTGAGATACATCAGCGCGCGTTCCACCGATCGGAATTTTTCCGGCTCGCTGTCTTTCATGTCGTCCAGCTGAGGCCCGCCTAAAGGGTCGTAAAGCAGGGTCGAGTCGACATCAAAGACGACCAAGACCCGGTCTGGCCCCACTCTGGAAGCCGTCTGCAACGCATCATCTATGGCCGAAGCCATTGAATCGATTGCGATAACCTTTGCGGAAGAGACTTTTCCGGCCATTCCGGCCTGCGCGGGACGCTCTGGGAGGCCATTCAACACCGCGAATCCCAACATCGCAAGCGCCATCAGCGCCGCCCCGTGCCTGCCTTGCCGTATCGCCATCACCTCAGCCTTTCCGCCCGCGTCTCCTCCAAAAAAGAAGGACACCCGGGCGGGGTGTCCTTCGAGAATGCGCGCCAACCGGAGAGAGGAAACCGCGCCCCTGGGGAGGCTCAGAACGTCATGCGCGCACCGATCTGATAGGTCGCACCGAAATCCTGAACCCGTTCGAACAGCGGGAAGCCGTTGCCTCGATAGAACCGGATATCGCGCTCGCTGGTGATGTTGATCGCATCGACATAAAGCTGCAGCCAATCGGTCGCCATGAAGCGCAGATTGATATCGTACTGGGTATAGGCAGCGCGGAAGCGATCCTGAGGGAAACCCTCGATGTCGGCAAAGGTGGTGGTGGATATCCCCGCCAGCGTCTCGCCCCGATGGTTGACCGACCCGCGCAGCGAGAAGCGCTTGTCCTCATAGCCCAGCGAGAAGTTGCCGGTGATGTCGGCCTGCCCGGGGAAAGGCAGGTCAGCACCAGGCCGCAGCGAGGTTTCCGCCCTGCTGTTCGCCAGCGTCAGGTTGCCGGTCAGGAACAGTCCTGACAGGATGCCCGGCGCATTGGGGAAGGTTTGCGAGTAGGAAAACTCGACCCCGGTCACCCGCGCCTTGGCCCCGTTGATGACGGTTTCGATGCTGCGGAAATTGGGATTGATCCCGGCTGGAATGGTGATCGGCGCATCGGCGAGGATATTGGTTTCCAGATCAAGGAAGAAGTCACGGATTTCCTTGTGGAACACCGCCGCCTGGAGCACCGTGGTGCTGGACGGAAACCATGACACCGAAAGGTCGAAATTGTCCGAGGTGAGCGCCGCAAGGTTGGGGTTGCCAGCCACCAGATCGCGGGTGTTGTCGGGGTTGGTGTTGTCGAAGCCGACCCGCTGGCGGTTGCTGGCATCGTCGAAATCGGGTCGGGCCAGGCCCTTGCCATAGGATGCGCGCACCAGCAGCTCCGGGGTCGCATCCCAGCGCAGCACGACGCTGGGCAGGAAATTGGTGTACTCCCGCTGGGCCGTGCCGAGGAAGATCGGGATCACCGGATCATCATCGGCATTGTTGCCCTCGCCATCGGCTTCGAGGAAGAAGCCGGTGCTGTCGAAATTGGTGTTCTCCATACGCACGCCGGCGATGGCGAGGAAGTTGGAGGCGATCTGGAACCGGCCCATCAGATAGGCCGCGAACACATCTTCCCCGACCGAGAAATCGCTTGCGGCAGAGTTGTCAGCGCGGAAGAAGCCCGGGACATTGAGCAATTGATCGCGCGAATTGAGGTAAAGTTGGCGGGATTCGGCCAGCGCCGGGAAAGGGCCGAAGGTTCCAAACCGCGGCTGCCGGGTCAGCAGCGGCAGCTCGTTCAGACGGACATCAATGCCGCCAATGGCCGGATCGCCATTGTACTCAAGCTTGTCGGCGGACTTGTCGCGCTTGCGCAGCTTTATGCCGGTCTGGAACGAGATGTCGCTGCTTGCATCCCAACGCAGATCGGTGCGCACCGTGAAGATATCGTCAACCCGCTCTTCCTCGATGAACAACAGGCTCTGGAAGCGATACTGCGCCAGATCGGTCGGATCGGGACGGGTTCGGTCGCGGAACGCCTCGATAAAGGCACTGTCGCGGTCATAGATCACGTTGGTGCCGATATCGTCGATCTGGAAGCGCCCGCGCACGCCGTCGCGCTGGGTCCAGCGCGAGCGCGAGAAATCGATCTGCGATGACCAGGTGACATCGCCAAAGGTGTTGCGGTGTCCGCCGGTGATGACGAATTGGCGGTCAGTGGTAGGCTGGAAGAAGGTCTGATTGCGCTGGCGCACATCGATGAAGCGACCGCCACCCTCGGTGATTTCCTGGATCTCGCTGCCCGTCGCGCGTTCGATCTGCCATTGCGACTGGATGCGGATGTCCTCGTCCTCAAGCCGGGTTACCTGCGTCCGGAGATAGAGCTCGTGATTGTCATTGGGACGGTATTCGATGTTGAGTGTCCCGCCGAAGCGTTCACGATTGCCGACTTCGAACCGCTGATTGACCTCGCGCGGGTAGAGGAAGAACTCTCCATTGCGCGACAGCCGCTGAAAGCCATCTTCGTTGCGCAGATCGTCGCCTTCGATGAAGCGCTTGAAATAGCTGCCGGTAAGCGCCACCCCAAGCGTGTCATTGAGGAATTTGCGGGCAAGGCTGACGGAAGCCTTGGGGCCGACCGTCTTCGCATATTCGCCTGCTGAACCCTCGACGCGCAGGACCGTCAGATCGCCCTTGGTGTCGTAGGCCGAGAGCGATTTCAGCTCCACCGCGCCGCCGATCGTGTCACCGTCCATGTCGGGGGTATAGGTCTTGGTCACTTCGATACTGCCGAGCAGATCGGACGGGATCACGTCGAGCGCAACCGTGGTCGAACCGGCTTCAGAGGTGCCGACACGCGCGCCGTTGACGGTGATCTGGGTGAAGCTCGAAGGCAGGCCGC